>NZ_JBEZNU010000004.1:195774-373664 GCF_040653375.1 Streptomyces sp. NPDC047974 | reverse complement strand
GGACGATCTCGTCGATCAGGGAGCCGGACTCGGTGGTGCCGTCCGCGGTGACTACGCTGAGCACGGGCGTGCCTTCCCGACCCGCGCGCCAACGCGGGTCTACTCGGTGACCATCACAGGATCATTCGGGAAGGTACGCCCTCCGCGTCCCACCCGGAGCTGATCCACAGGTCTTGAGCATTGCTCAGGGCATGCTCGACGCGGACGGAAGGGCATGGATGGCAGACGTGAGGACCGAGGCCGAGAGGATCGGCGAGACGATCAAACGGGCCCGGCAGCGCACCGGCCGCTCGCAGGCGGACGTCGCCACCGCACTGGGTTATCACCAGTCGAAGCTCAGCCGCCTGGAGAGCGGGCGGGGCACGGAGGACACCCGGGTTTTACGCGCTGTCGCGGCCGAACTCGGCATTCCTCTCCGCCTCCTCGGCCTGAGTGAATCCGACCCGTCCGTAGAACCGACCGACGACCCTGAGACAGAAGACATGCGCCGCCGCACCTTCCTCGCCGCGAGCATCGCGTCCCTCGCAGCTCCCACCGCACCTGCCACGGTTGCCCACGACGACCTCGTCCGGGCTCTTCTCCCGAGCCCACGCACGGCTTCCGCCCGAATGGACGGCATGGATCAGGAGCCCCTGGAGTCACGGGTCGCCGAGGCCCGGCGCCTCTTCCACACCTGCGACTACGCAGCGCTGGAGGCGACTCTTCCCAGCCTCATTGCCGACCTGCGCGAAGCTGCCGGCGATCACCAGGGCGATGCTGTGATGGCCGGGCTCCTGGCCACGGCCTATCAGACCTCCACGAGCTTGCTGCTCAAGCAGGGAGACCACGGCAACGCCTGGCTCGCCGTGGGCCGTGCCACGGCCGAAGCAGAACGCTGTGGCGACCCGGTCGTTCTCGCCTCCAGCGTCCGCGTCCACGCCCACGTCCTGACCCGCGAGAAGCACACCGCCCAGGCCGTCACCCTGGTCCGGCACACCGCGGGCCAGCTCGCTGGCTCATACGACCAGCGCTCCCCGCGCTACCTCGCGGCCGTAGGACTCCTCCTCCTGCGAGGCGTGACGGCCTCCAGCACGGCCGGCGATCGTGCCGCCACCCGCGAATTCCTCGACGAGGCCCGGGACATCGCCCGCTACGTCGCACTCGACCGACCCGATGCCTGGGCCAACTTCAGCCCCACGAACGTTGCCCTCCATGCGGTAAGCGCCTCGGTCGCCTTCGGTGACGCCGGCATCGCCCTGAACACCGCCGCGCCCCTCATGCGCCGTCACATCCCCGTCCCCGAACGCCGGGCGGCCCTGTGGGTCGAGGCCGCCCGTGCCTACAACCAGCAGGGCCGCCTCGCCGAGGGCTACCAGGCCCTCCGCATCGCCGAGACCTGCGCCGCCCAGGACGTACGCCGTCCCGCCGTCCGCGACCTGGTCGCCGACATGGCTGCCCGCGATCGGAGACGTACGCTGCCCGAGCTCCACCACTTCAGCCGCCGACTGGGAGTCCCCGCGTGAGCGCACAGCCGTTCCTTTACGTCGTCGTCTGCGCCGCCGGCATCGCGGGCGACGCGCACCGGCTGATCACCGCCGCGCAGGAGCAGGGCTGGGGCGTCGGCGTCGTAGCCACACCCCAGGGCCTCGGCTTCCTCGACACCAAGGCGATCGAGGCCCAGACCGGCTACCCGATCCGCTCGGCCTGGCGCAGCCCCGGCGACCCGCGCCCCCTCCCGCCCGCCGACGCCATCGCCGTCGCGCCGGCCACCTTCAACACGATCAACAAGTGGGCCGCCGGCATCGCCGACACCCTCGCGCTGGGCATCCTGTGCGAGGCGTACGGGATGGGCATCCCGACGGTCGTCCTGCCGTACGTGAACGCAGCCATGGCCGCACACCCGGCGTACGACCGGAGCCTGAACCAGCTGCGGGAGATGGGCGTGCTGGTCGGGTCGTACGAGCCGCACCGGCCGAAGGCGGGCGGGGGAGCGGACCGCTTCCGGTGGGAGGAGGCGCTAGAGCTCCTGGACGGCAGGGGCGCAGGTCTCTTCGGACGGTGATCCGGATCGAGACCCGCGCTCCTGTCGTCGGACGGAGAGGATCGGGCGGGTCTCCGTCAGTGGGAGGAGCCCGGACGCGGCTCCTCCTCCTGTCCCGGCAGCAGCCGCAGAGCGAGGACCGATCCGTCGGCATGGACGGAGACCGGGCCACCCCAATCCTTGTCGTAGCTGAGGTGGGGGCGGGCGTGGCAGCCGGCGTGGACGAGGGCCCGGTACTCCTCGACGTCGCCCCTGGCGAGGAGTCGGAAGACCTCCTCGTCCACACCGGAGAACGCCTCGATGCGGGGGCCATTGAGGCGGAAGACGTGGTCGGTGCCGACGTACGCGGTGCCGAAGAGAGTGTGGGCGGCGTCCTGGATGCTCATGGCGGCCGCGTGTTCGAGACCGGTGAAGCGTTTGCGGCCCTGCCGGTCGGTGAGGTGGCGGGCGGTGGCGTGGCCGGAGCCGGTGAACGCCATGAGGCCCGCCGCGGTGGTGTGGGCCAGGGACTCCTGGAACCAGGCGTAGTCCTTCGGCTGGACATGACAGCCCCGTACAGGCTCCGGCGTTACCAGGCCCTCGGTGGGCGGGTGGATGTCCGGCATCACGTTCGCCTGGAACGGCGGTGCGTTCAGGTTCGGCTCACGACCTTCCGCGGGGGACAGCCGTCCGCCGCTGCCGGGTGCCTGGAGGGCGTGGACGGTCATCGTGCCGCCGTCCGTCGGGAGCTGCGTGCTGAACAGCAGGCCGGGGGTCTCGTTCCACGCGCCGATGTGGACCGCCTCGGCGTGGGCCGAGGCGGAGGCCAGCTGGTCGGCGGAGGTGGCGGCGTCGCCGTGGTTGCCCTTGCAGGCGAGGGGGATGACGAGAGACGGCTCGCCAGGACGCCAGACCTCGGCGAAGTACTGCGGGCGGTAGCGGTACTTCACCTTCTCGCCCTTGTCCCTGCTTGTGAGGGCCCAGCCCGCGCGTAACACCGTGTCGGCGGGGACGATCGTCACCGAATGGTCGGGGAAGCGGCTGCGCAGCACGTGCTCCGCGAGGGTCAGCGCGAAGCCGATGCCGAGCTCGCCGGACTGCAGCGACTTGTAGTGGTCCGCGATGCGGTGGCCCTCGTCGGTGAGACCGAGGAAGGAGTCCCTGCCGCCGGCCAGGGCCTGGGTGTATTTCAGCGCGCCCCAGTGCTCCGCCAGTCCCCGTCCCGCGCCACGCCACGAGAGGGCGGTGGCCCGGGCGAGGGTGTGGAGGACGTCCCAAAGGGTCACTTCGAACTGCCGGGGCAGCTCCGTCGACGGGATCGGGACGAGGGCGGGCTTTCGGCGAAGCGGCTTGTCCTCGTTCTCCTTCCGCTTCTTGTTGTCCGCCGTGATGGCAGCTTCCACCTTGCCGATGAGTGCGTCGTCGGAGTGAATGGAGATGTTCGACGGCTGGGCCAGGTCCTGGAGTACTTCCTCGGTCGGCTTCAACAGCTCTCCTTCACGGTGTGCGAGGGCGGTTCGCCATCAGCTGGACCGTACGGAAGGGGGGAGCGGCGCACGCAAGTGCGCAGGGGCGCGTGGTCTGGACTTCGGCACGGCGGCGGACAGTGTGCAGCCGGTGGCAGGGAAGACCCCCGCCACCGGCTGGTTGTTTGCATGGAGGATCTGGCCCGTTCCTGCTATTTCTCTTGGGTCATGAATCGGCGCCTGCGGCAACGATGCCGCACAGGCGGTCGTATTCGAGCATGTCCTCGTGGGTCATGAACTGGACGAGGGCCATGTGATGGTCCAGGGCGTAGGAATAGATCAGCTTGGCGAGTTCGGTGAGGGCTGCTTTGGCTTCGGTTCCTGCTTCGGGGTCGTGGATACGAACGCCGGCGGCCTGGAATTCTTCGAGAGTCGCGTCATCGGCGATTGCCTGCTCTTCGTCGGTGAAGGGGCGGCCGTCGAGATGATGGAAGGTGCGGGTGCCCCACGGTCGGTCGAAGTCCGTGTCGAATAGCAGGGCCATGACGTGGGGGCGGGGTGCGGGGGAAGGGGTGGGCATGGAGGTTTCCTTGTGACTGGTCAGAAGGTGTACGGGGTGAAGGGGAGAGCGGGTTCGATCATGAGCTTGAGCAGGCGGTCGAACTCGGCTCGTTCGTCCTCCGTCATGAGGGCGTGGGCGTTGCCGAGGTTCTTCTCGTCGAGCTGTTCCATGAACGGGGCGAGGAAACGCTGGATGGCTTCGGGTGCTTCCTCGTGCGTCCGGAGGTACTCCAGGTAGCGCGAGTGCTGGGACTTCAGCTCTTCGAGGTCGGCACGGGTGGCCTTGAAGACCGCTTCTCGTTCCTCCTGGGTGAAGGGGCGGCCGTTTCGATGGGACCAGGAGCCGGTTTCGCGGAAGTGCTGGAAGTTCGCGTCGCAGAGCAGGGCGACGATCTCGGGGCGTGCTTCGGACGGGGGCATGCGGGATTCCTTCCGGGGGTTGGTCGGAAGGTCAATTGTTGGGAGAATCGCCGGTTAGGCTAACCGGCGATTCTGGGCTATCTTTCCGCCTCGTTTCGCGGGTCAGCGCTGCCTTCGGGTGTTGTTCGAGGTCCTGGCGTCGAGGTGTGCCGCACGTTGCTGCGAGGAGGCGGCAGCGCTGCCTCGTCCATGCGTGCTGCGGGAGTTCTGGGGATCGGCGGGGAGGTCGGCCATCCGTCGTAGCCGCCACACGAGCACGTCACTCATGCGCTCCGCCGTGTCCAGCTCCCTCCGAGCGGCTGCCTGCACCAGCAGAGCGGTGGGGTTGTGGCCGGTGGTCCGGGCTTCGTCGAGGGTGGCTGCGAGGGCGGGCCATCCGCGTTCGGCGAGGACCTGGTCGGCCAACTCGGGCAGGGCTTGGCGCAGGGTGGCGGCGTGATGGCGTTGCCAGGCAGGGGTCAGACGGCTGCCCCGCTGGTGGAGGAAGGCCATGGGGAGGTCGGCAGCGGCGGGATAGGCGGCGCGGAGGTGCGCGGCGGTCCGCTGGGCGGCTTCGGCCTGCTGGAAGTGCTGCTTCCTGGCGTGCCAGTGGGCGGCGGCGGTGGTCAGGAAGAGCAGCATGTCGATGACCATTGCGGTGGTGGCGCCGTCCTCGCCCCGGCCGAGGGTCGGGCCGCTGTGCACGAGGTCGCGGGCGGCTTGGCGCAAGGCGTGATCGTGGCCGCGTGCGGCGCGGACGTGGGAGCGGGAGGCGCGTTCGAAGGCGGCTGCTGCGGCTTGGAGTTCGTGGCGGGTGTGGACGGCAGAGGTTTTGGCGAGGGCGTCCAGGACCTCCCCTGCGGCGGCGATCTGCGCGGCGATGACACCGTCGTCGCCGTGGTCGATGACGAGCAGGGCCTGCCAGGCGGCCGTGGTGGCACGTCGGCGTGCGGACGCGGGCCCGGTCACCCACGGCTGGGAGGGCTCCGAGGAGAGGGCTTCCGCGGATGTGGTCCAGCGTTCACGGATCCGGGGCAGCGAGAGGTCTGGGGCGAGCTTGGAACCGGAGTAGAAGACCGGCTCGCCCTTGCCGTTGCGGTCATCAGGGAGGGCGACGGTGTAGCCGAGGGTGTCGCCCGAGGGTGCGATGCGCCGCCGGACGAGTAGACCGGCCGAGGCGAGGCGGTCGAAGAACTCCTCCTCACTGGCTGCGCCGGCCACCGAGCGGCGGACTTCCTCGCGCAGCTTCTCGCGTGGGGTGCGCTGTCGGCCGAGGTGGGCGGCTTTGTGGCGTTCGGCGCTGGTGGGCCGCGTGGCGGCGGTACCGTCCCCCGCCGCCACGCGGTGGAGGCCGTAGTCGACTTCGATCTGGCGGCATTCGGTCTGGGCACGCTTGGCGGAGCGGTGGTGGTCGGGGCGGCGGCCGTCTTCACGGACGAGCGTGGCGATGAGGTGGATGTGGTCGTCGGCATGGCGGACGGCTGCCCAGCGGCAGCCCGCGCCGTCGCCGGGGTCGATCCCGGTGGCGGCGATGACGCGGCGGGCGACATCCGCCCATTCGGCGTCGGTGAGAGTGCGGTCGCCAGGGGCGGCGCGGACGGAGGTGTGCCATACGTGGGTGGTGGGGCGGGCATCTTCGTCGAGGAGGTGCAGGGGCTCGTCCAGGAGCTGGGCGAGGTCGGCGAGAGTGACGCTGGGGTCGCGGCCGGGGTCGGGGGCGAGGCCGTCGAAGGAGGCGACGAGGTGGGGGTCGGTGTGTTCCTCGCGGCGGCCGGGGCCGTAGAGGTAGGCGAGCAGACGGACGGTGTTGCGGCCCTGCTTGTGGATGCGGGGTATCAAGCGGCGGTGCCTTCGGAGTTCGGGTCGGTGAGGCGGGCGGTGACGTGGCGGACCTCGTCGACGGCATGGCGGACGGCGGCAATGGTGTCCTCCAGACCGCCGGGGTAGGCGCCGCTGTTGAGCGCGTGGGCGGCCTGGTTGAGGTTGTTGTTCGCGTACCCGAGCTGGCGCCGGAGCGCGAAGAGGGCTGTCAGAGCGTCCTGGCGGGTGGCGATGGCGGCTGCGGTGCGGTCGAGGTCGCGGGCGGCGGCGAGTCCGCTGTGGGCGAGGAAGCCGGCGACGCTCATGCCGACCGCTTCGGCGCCGGCGGCAACGGTCGCGTGCTCGGCATCGCTGAGGCGGACGCTGTGCGCGCGGCGCTGCGTACGAGCGCGTACGCGGGACTTGCCCCGGCGACGCCGCACCGGCTGCGGTCCGCCCTCGGCCGCAGCGCCTCCCTCCCGCGCCCCCTGGAGCGGGAGGGTGCCCGTCACCCCCGGGGCGGGCACGGGTTCGGACGCACCCCCGACGGGGGAGTGTCCGAACCTCCAACTTGCTCCGCCCGGGGCAGGGCCGGCGGTCATCTGCAGGTGGGTGGGTGCTTCGGTGTGGTCGTCGTACATCGGGGGTTCCTTGGAGTCAGTGCTGCGCAGGTGCGGGACGAGAGGGCTTCAGGGCGTGACGGCGAGGTTCTTGATGGTGGCCGCTTCCTCCATGACGGCGTCGACAGCCCTTTTGGCGCGGGCCCTGTCGACGGTGAAGCCTTGGGCGCGAGCAGCGTTTTCGACGGGGGTTCGGGAGACGTGGCCCGTCTCGCTGTGGATCTGGCGGGCGAGCCGCAGGAGGTAGGCGTCGGTGGCCTTTGTCTTGCGCTCGCCGGGCTTTGGCGTCGCCCTCGGCGACGGCGCGGTGGTGGGGACCGGCGCCTTGGCGGATGCGACGGGGGCCGCAGGTGAAGCAGCCGGCGGAATGGGTGGTTTCGGTGCGGGCTTGGCGGCCGGTGGTGCGTGGCGGTCGGTGGCAATGGCGGAGGACGTGGCGCCTGGCGGCTGTGGTCCGCCACTGGGCGCCTTGGCGGTTGGCGGTTCCGCCGCCGTCACCTTGTTGGCGGTGAGGTGGCGGTTGATGACGAGGTACAGGTGGACGGCGCCGGCGAGGGCGAGCGGGGCGATGGCGGACAGGGCGCCGACCGTGGCGTTGTTGAGGTGGAGGCGGGCCTGTTCGTTGAGGCGGATGGCGTGCAGGGCGTTGGCCCAGATGCTGGCGCCGGTCGCCAGGGTGACGAGGGTCCACACGTACAGCCGGGAGCGGAGCGGGGCGGTGCGCAGGATGAGCAGGGCGGTGACGCCGAGGGCGATGAAGCCGTCGATGATGAGAGGGAAGAGGTAGGTCAGCGGTCCACTGATGTGGGCGGCGACGGCCATCTGCCGCAGGGCGTCGTAGGAGAGGACGAAGCCGACGACGGCGATCAGGGTGATCCCCATGAGGAGGGGACGTCCTCGCTGCTCGATGGCGGGGCGTATCGGGGCAGGGGCAGGCACGGGCAGGACTCTCCGAGGGCGGTGCGGGGGAGCGGATGGGGGCCGTCGGGGGTCAGGCGACGGGCTTTGTGCGGCGGCGGTCGGGGCCGTCGAGGATGACCCGTTCGGTCATCTGGGCGAGGCGGGAGGAGACGCGGTCGCCGAGGGCCGAGCGCAAGGCTTCGGTGATGAGGTTGGTGGTGATCAGGGTGGGGCGCAGATGCTCGTACCGGTGGTTGATCAGTCGGTAGGTGAGCTCCTCGGTCCACTCGCTGGTCTTCGCCGCGCCGAGGTCGTCCAGGAGCAGCAGCGGGCAGCGCATCAGGCTCTGCAGGTCGCGCTCGCTGTCGAACCCGGGGCGTGGGCGCAGCCGGGCATACAGGTCGGCGGCGGTGACGGCTTCCCAGCGCAGGCGGACCCCCGCGGCGAGCAGGGCGCGGATGGCGCCGTACGCCTGGTGGGTCTTGCCGGTGCCGGTCGGGCCGACGATCCGCAGCGAGGGTCCCTCCGCGATGCCCGGTGCGCCGGCAGGGCCGGTGCGCCCGGCGCGGGCGATTTCGTCCACCCAGGCGGTGACCTGGGGGTGGTCGGCGAGGGCGTGGCGGTAGCGGGCGGGGATACGGCCTTCGGCCAGTACCAGTGCGGTGACCGGCTCAGGTGCCGGCTCCTGGGCCTCGGCGTCGGGGGCGATGCCGCGCCGGGCCAGGATGTCGCCGAGTCGGCTGGTGATCCGGGCGGGCTGCTGGGGAGTGCGGGTGAGGGCGGTGGCGGTCAGAGGTCGCCTCCGTAGGCAGCGGCGGTGTCGGCGGGGTTGGTCCACGGCTGGTGGGCAGCGGCGGCGGGGGTGGCGTTCATGGCCTCGTGCACGAGGCTGGGCAGGGTGCTCGGGTGCAGACCCTTGGCGCGGTGGCGGTCGAGGCCGGCGCGGATGTGGTTCGGGGAGATGCCCTCGGCGAGGAGCTTCTTCACCTCGCGGCCGAGGTGACTGAGCACGTCCTGCGGCGGGCGATGGGGGCACGCGGCGGCGTACTCGCCGATCAGGTCCTTCGCCGAGACCGAGCCGGGCGCGGGGGCGCTTGTGCCCCCCAACGGGGTAGATCCTAGATTCCTGTTCCTAGGTCCTAGATCCGGACGGTGAGGGCTCAGGGAGGGTTCGGGGAGTCCTCCGTGAGGCTGCGGTGAGTGCTCACGGAATCGGCTCTGAACTGCGGATTCGCCGTTCCCGGAGGGGTCCGTGAGCCCTTCCGGTCCTGTCACGGAAGGCTCGGTGAGTCCTCCCGGACGACTCGCGGAAGTCTCCGCGAGGGCTCCCCGCATCTGCGGTGAGGGCTCACGCGGCACCCCGAGATCATGGTGCGGGCACGGGGGAGTACGGATGCCGCTGGGCCGGTTGATCTTCTGGTGCTTGGCGAAGGTGACGATGTGCAGGTACCGCTTGCCGTCCTCGCCCTCGTAACGGCAGATCAGCCCGGCGTCGTCGAGCTGGATGAGGTCGTCCTCGACCGCCTCCGGCCCGTGCTCGCGGCGTAGCGACCACAGCTGGCCGGCGATGACCGCTGCCTGGTCGCGGAACCGGCCCTGGTCGTCGGCCTGGGTGAGCAGTCCGAAGAAGGTCCGCTCGGCGGACAGGGACACCGCCGCGAGGGACTCGGACGAGAACGCCTCGGGCTTGATGGTGCGGATACGGGCGATGGCGATCGACCGCCTTTCAGGGGGGCAGGGGAATCCGGCGTCGCCGGGGTGCATGGCCAACACAGCCACACCTGGTGCGCAGAAGTCCAGACTTTTCTAGGAATTCTGAGCAACTCCCCGGCATGTCGTGCCGACGGGTCCGGCCACTGTAGAGGCGAATTCCCGGTCGACGAAATCACCGCCGAAAATCACCGCGCGATCGGCATCGCTCACGGCAGACAGGAATGCCCTTCCGGACTGGTCGGCGCGCAAGCTACAACACCACCCATGCCGCCACGACCCCTCGCCATCGGACCCGCCGGACACGCCGCCGCCCACGCCATCGAACGCACCCGCACCGCCCGCGGCTACTCCCAGCGCCAGCTCGCAGCCCGGGTCACCGCACTGGGCCGGCCCATGACCTTCACCGCGCTCTCCCGCATCGAACGCACCGTCCGCCGCTGCGACATCGACGACCTCGTAGCCATCGCCACAGCCCTCGGAATCGCCCCGCAGACCCTTCTCGCCGGCGCCCTTACGCACTCAGGGGCGGCCGGGGTGGGCGAAATATAGCCGACGATCCCCGGTTTCCCTAACCGGGGATTCTCCGGATCATTGTGGATCCCGGAACGCCCGTAGGTCCGGTCCCCGCCAGAGCCATGTCAATTTCCCGAAAGAGACACCTTGCGTCGATCCCCGATAACCGCCACCCGCCGCTCCGAGGAAAAGCTCACCGTCGACGAGCTCTGCGAAGAGTTGCGGATTTCCCGGTCTACCTTCTACGACTGGCGCCAGAAGGGACGCGCGCCCCAGTGCGTGAAACTCCCGAACGGCAGCCTGCGCGTCCGCCGCAGCGACCTGGAGAACTGGCTCACCGACTGTGAGGCCGCCGCGTGACCAACCGGTCCTACAAGGTCCGCTTCTACAAGACGGAGGTCTACAAGGGGAAGCGCGGCACCACCCACACCGTCCGCTGGTCGGTCGACGGCCGGCGACACGGCGAGACGTTCAAGAAGAGCGCGCTCGCCGAGTCCTTCCGCGCCACCCTGCTCGTCGCCGCCAACAACGGCGAGCCCTTCGACCTGGACACCGGCCGCCCGGCCTCACACGCCGCGCCCTCCACCGAGATCACCTGGTACGAGTTCGCCCTCCAGTACGTCGACATGAAGTGGTCCCGCATCTCGGCGAACAACCGCATCAGCACCGCCAAAGCCCTGACCAAGGCCACGCTCGCCCTCCTCCGGGCCGAACCTGTCCAGTACGAGGGCGTCGACGTCCGCAAGGCGCTGCGCGAGTACGCCTTCAACAAGAACCGCCGGGACGAGGCCCCGCCCGAGTACCGGGCGATCCTGGCCTGGATCCGCCGCAACTCGCTCCCGATGAGCGCCTGGGAGGACACCAAACACGTCGACGCCGTCCTCCACGCCCTCGACACCGTCCTCGACGGCACGCCGGCCGCCGCCAGCTCAGCCAAGCGCTACCGCCGCATCCTGAACGTGGCCCTGCGCCACGCCGTCCGCCGGAACGTCCTCCGGGCCAACCCCATGCCCAAGGGGAAGGAGGACAACGCTGCCCCGAAGTCCTCCGGCGCCGTCGACAAGCGCTCCCTCCTCAACCCCCACCAGGTGGCCGCGCTGCTCATTTGGATCGCCGGCCGCCCCCGCACCGGCCACCGGCTCACCGTGTTCTTCGCGGCCCTCTACTACGCCGGCCTCCGCCCCGAGGAAGCGGTCGCCCTGCGAGTCGAGGACGCCGTTCTGCCCGCGGCCGGCTGGGGCGAGCTCCGTGTCCACACGGCCGAGCCCGAGGTCGGCAGCCACTGGACCGACGACGGCGAGGTCCACGAGACCCGTAACCTCAAGGGCCGCGCATCCGGAGACACCCGCACCGTCCCCGTCCACCCCGACCTGGTCGCGAGCCTTCGGGACCTGATCGCACGCGAGCAGCTCAAGCCTGGTGACCTGCTCTTCCCCGGAGAGAAGGGCGGCCTCCTGGCCGGCTCGGTCTACCGGCGCATCTGGGCCAAGGCCCGTGAGGCCGTCCTGCCCGAGCACGAGTACGACTCGCCCGTCGGCAAGCGCGTGTACGACCTCCGCCACACCTGCCTGACCACCTGGCTCAACAACGGCATCCCGCCCGCCCAGGTCGCCGACTGGGCCGGCAACAGCGTCCCGGTCTTGCTCTCCACCTACGCCCGCTGCATCACCGGCCAGATCGCCGAACTCCAGCAGCGCATCGAAGGGCCCCAGTCCCTGCCCGGTCCGCGGTTGCCTTCGCGCGCCGGCCCTGTTCGTGCCGCAGTCTCTTCGGCGAGAGATGCTCGCGCACGGTGACGCTTCGGCGCGATGCTTATCGTGCGTTGCCGACCGAGCTGCGCCTTGAAGGCCGTTGGGTCCGATATGCCGTCGCGTGACGCGGCCGGTTACTGCGACCAGCGGGAAAGGTGCCCGAGAAGCCTTGCAGCTGGCTGCGGGAGGCTCTGTCAGGGGCGGATGGCACCATGCCCCGCATGAATCTCGCACACCCGCTCGACGGCCTGGACGCTGTGCCCTGGGCATCTTCCTCCCACGCGTACGGCAGCGCGGAAGACGTTCCCGACCTGCTCCGGGCTCTTACAGGTACGGACGCCGCTGCGGCGTCCGAAGCGCTGTCGGAGCTGTACGGGAGCGTGCTGCATCAGGGGACGGTCTACGCGGCCAGCATGGAAGCGGTGCCGTTCCTCGCCAGGATCGCGGCGGCGGGCCACCGTACGGTTGACGTCCTCGGGCTGCTCGGTGGCATGGCCGAGAGCGAGGACGAGTACGGGGTGGCGCCGGGTGGTGTCCGGGCGGCCGTGGCCGCGCAGTTGGAGTTGCTTCTGCCGTTGCTGGCCGATGGCGAGTCGGACGTCCGGCGGACCGCCGCCTGGGCGGTTTCGCACACTCGCGACGGCAGAACCGTCCTGCCCGCCCTGGAGATCCGCTGGGCGGAGGAGACCGAGCCCGCAGTCCGGGCCGAGGTCCTGGCCGCGACCGCTCGGCTCGACCCGGAGCGTGGAGCGGCTGAGGCGGTTTACGTCCTGGACCCGTCCCAGCCTGCCGTGGTGCGGCTGGCCGCCCTCTTCGCCTGCCTCGACGCAGGCGCTCCGTGGTCTGATTCCCTGCACGCGACGATGCTGTCGCTCTTGCCGGCCGACTCCTTGCGTTCCGACTTCGACCTCGAACGCGGCGAGCCGCTGGCCGCCGTCGTCGAGGCCCTCCTGGGGCGGGCTCACGGACCGGCGCGGGAGGCGGCGTTCGCCCTGGTCGATGCGGCCCTGCGCGACAGCCGGGCCGAGGTTCGGGCCGAAGGCGTCTGGGCGGCCGACCGCGCCTGCATGCTCTCGCGCAGTGCCCCGGAGCAATTGGCGGAGAGCCTGTGTGCGGCGGCTGTCGACGACAAGGCAGTGGTGGACATGGCGTCTCTCCTGGCGCGGCTGGGCCGCGCCGCCGAACCCGCTGCGGACGTGCTCGCCCCTCTCGCGGGACGGAACCTGGACCGGGGGGACGATCACGCCGACCGTGCTCTGGCCGCATTCGTGCTCGTCGCACCCGAGCAGGCTGCCCCGTTCCTCGCCGCCGGCCTCGGGCGCCGCCCGCGTGCCCTCGACGCGGCGACCGGAATGTGGGACGAGGAGAGCGCGGCTTTCCCGTTCGACAGGGAACTCCGCGATGCCGTTCGCTCCCGCCTCTCCCAGCCTGCGGCGCTCAGCGGCAACGAACCGTGGCAGCTGACCAGTCTCTTGGCCGGGTGGGGCGCCGAGGCGGCGGCTGCGCTGCCCGAGCTGTGCGCAGCGGTTCCCCATATTCCCGGCCAGGCCACACGTGCCCTTGTCTCCGTCGCGGCAGATTGCGCTCCAGCGGATCGCGACATGGCTGTCGCCGCGCTGCGTGCGGCAGCCCAACGGGACATCCTCCCGGCGGCGAAGGCCCTGTACGACCTCACGAGCGAACCCGCGCCGCTACTGCGATGCCTCGAACAGGAACTCGGCCGGGGTGGCCGCGATCCGCGCGACGCAGCCAGGACCGCTGCCGTACTCGGTTCCCGCGGAGCGGCTCTGGCTCCACTCCTGCATGGGGCGCTCAGCGACCCGGGCAAGGACACCACGCCCGCGCTGGACACGGATACGGCCCTTGCCGAAGCTCTGTGGCGCGTCACAGGAGACCCGGAACCCGTCGTCGCCGTCCTCGCGTCGGTCTTCGACCGCGCCGCGCAGAGCCAGTGGGCCCGCTGGGCGGTGGTGAGAGCCGCCCGGGCGGCCGCGCTCCTGGGCCCTGCCGGCCGTCCGCTCACCGCCAGGCTGGAAGCGGCCCTCGACGATCCGGTGCAGGCGCCGGCCGTCGTCCTGGCCCTCGTAGCCGTGGCGGACCCTGCCGCCCTGGACCACGCCGCGCTCGCCTCCGCCGCCCTGGCCTCGGCCGAGTGGGACGCCGATCCGGCAGGGGCCTGCGACGCCCTGGAAGCCCTCGGACGCGCCGCCCTGAACGACGACCACCTGCGCCGGCTCGAAGTCCTCGCAGACGGCGACCCCCGGGTCGTCCGCTCGGGAGTCGAGAACCGCATCATCCGCCAGGACGAAGCCTTCCGGGGCCGCGCCCGGGCGCTCCTCGCCACGTTCAGGAACGCCGCGGCGTCCTGAACGAACGACCACGAGCGTCGTGCCGGCGGCGCGGGACGTTCCCCTGCGCCCCGGCCTACTCGGGCACCCCGGTCGACTTGGGTTCCGGCATGTGAACGGGCATGACGCCGAGAACGAGGTTCTCCATGGCCTCGGGCATACGGCCGAATCGGGCCGGCCAGTCGTTGACGACGTACAGTTCACCGTCCTCGTCCAGCCCGAGGAACGCGTGGCCGCCGGCGAGTTCTCCGACCGGGAAGAGGTGGTGGCCGATCTCCTCGCCCCATCCGCCGAACCGGTCGGCCTCGCCCAGCGCCAAGAGCGGGTCCAGGTCGAAAGGCTCCCTGGCGCGGGTGATGCCGGCACCGCCGTGCCCGACCGCCAACCCGCCGAACTCGCGCAGGAAGTCCTCGGCAGCGTCATGGGAGCGGAAGCCGTCCTGCTCCAGTAGCTGTTTCCACCCCGCCGTATCGACGGCCCGTCCGGGGTACCAGCCCGCTTCCCGCAGGACCCGCTCCACCTCGGACGACCAGGCGTGCGGCTCCACCGGCCTCACGGCGCCATCGGTGTGCACCAGGCCCGCCGCGAACACGACGGCCTCCGCCGGGTCGGGCGTCGCCAGCCGGACGATGTCTCCCCGCCTGTCGCGGCCCACGACCTCGTACCCGTCGGGGCGGGCGAACATCGCCGGAAGCGGCGCATGTCCCCACTCCTCCCAGCTGTTCTCCCCAGACACACTCAGCTGCTGCATCGAGACCCAGGGGTACATCGCGCCGAGCATGGTGTCACGGCCGGCTGCCTCGATCAGGCGTCCCAGGGACGGCGGCCCCTGCCGCTCGTCTACAGGCCGAGGACAGTACGTCTCCAGCAGCTTCGACCAGGCTGCCGCATGTGCGGGCGACACGGAGGTGGAATCCATGCACCGACCCTGACCGCGCCGAATGCTTCCGTCAATGGACGGCTCTGTGGCCACCGGCATTAGCCGTGTGACGATCCCGGGGTGAACGCTCCAGAAGATCTCTCCGCCGCCGAGCGCGCATTCATGCTGAACGCCTTTGAGATCGACATCCTGCCGGGCGTCCGCGGCGATCTGGACGAACCCCTCGCATCGGCGCCGCCTGGAGAGCTGGTTCCCATACTCCTTCCCCTGATCGACAAGGGGTGGATCGACGTGTGCCGCGTCATCCCCTGGACGCCCCCGAGCGGAGGCAGCGGCTTCCAGCCCGGCCCGCCCCTCGCCCGCGAGGAACTGCTGAACGCCCTGACCGACGCGGACAGCTGGGAGTACCCGGAAAGCGGTGACTGGATCGGCTGCGTGACGCTCACGCACACACCGGCGGGCCGTCTGATCTCCTGGTGAGTCCCTCTCCTCTTCAGCGGTCCGGAGAAGAGCCCAGTTCGCCCGAGGCAGACGGGGAAGAGCGCGAAAGGACTGGTCACGGCCCGGGGGCTATGTCAACGTGGACGACCGCCCGAGCCCTCGACCACGTGGAGGCGCCCCTGTACCCCCAACACTCCAGCGATTCCCGTCCTCCCGAACCTCCGTACTGGGTCACTCCTCGCCACTTGGCGGGCGATGACGAGGCCCTGGCTGACCAGGTCGGCGCGGCCCTCGCCGCCGCAGACTGGCGGATGTGGCCGACCGCCCGTGACACCCTCCTCTACACGAGCCCCACCGGGCTGTGCGGCGCCGAGTGGACGCGCGCCGCCTGTTCGTTCGAACTGGGAGACCTTCCGGTTGCCTGGCAGATCTCCGCCCGGTCGCATCCCGGCAGCACCCTGCCGGAATGGAACGCGTACTTCACCGCCGGCGTCCCCCACGAGACCCTGATCGACTTCCTTCTCGCTCTCGACGCCCACACGGAGCCGGCCTTCTGCTTCGACAGCCCAGAGGCTGTGCTGGCGGCGGTCTGCGCCCAGGGCTGGGCCCGCGACATCGACCGTCCGCGCACCGCCGCTCTTGCCCCCGGACTCACGGCCGGAATCTCCCTGGAGGAAGTGCCTTCGCTCGTTCGTGATGCCGACCCGCGGCCCGGGAGACTCGGCTGGCAGGCGTGGGCCGAACCCCGCGTCGGTGATGCCTACCTGTGGTGTGCGGCCTTCAGCGGCAGTACGCCGCATGACCTGGTCGCGGTCTTCGCCTCCTCGCTCGCCTCGCCACACCCTGTGCAGCGCTCAAGCCTGCCCGCCGGAGTCGAAGGGCAGCTCACCGTCATCCACCCGGGGTCCCAACGGCAACGAAAAGCACGCGGACCGGAGTGAGGCAGGGCAGCGGGCGGCCCCGAAACTTCGGGAAGTTTTCGGGAAATCCAGCCGCCAAGGGCCGTCTCTGACCGGATCCAGCCGTACAGATCCAGCCATCGGAGGTGCCCTGGCCGACACCTCCTCCGCTGACCGAAAACCACCCCTGACCAGCAAAAAGACCCTCCCGAAGGAGGGTCTTTCGTCATGCGCCCCCGGCAGGACTCGAACCTGCGGCCAAGTGCTTAGAAGGCACCTGCTCTATCCGCTGAGCTACGGGGGCCGGTTGGCCCTGGGCCTGGTGGCCCGGGTGGGTGGGGTGGGGCTGCCGGGACAAGGATAGGGGTCCTGGCGGCTCGGCCCGGGTGCTTCGCCTGCGTGGCACTATGTGGAGGTTCGGTGAAGCGAACCGATAATCGCAGGCAGGTGCGATTTGCGCAGCGCTTTTCGCGCCGTGCGCGGCGGGTGTTGTGCACTCGTTATGCCCGGGGTTCCGGCCGGGCTTCTCTTCTTCGGCGCGCAGGGTAGCCATACGCTTCAAAAACGCTCATAAATTGGGCATTCTTCGCATGTGGTGACCTTGGACGAACGGCCTCAGCTGATCGACGCACTCTCCGCCCTGCGCGACCGAGTCGCGGCCGTGCGTCTTCCCCTGCCTCTGCCCGACGTGCCGCGCGCCCGGCAGACGCGGGCCGAGCTCCTCGCGCAGCTCGA
The DNA here is from genome assembly GCF_040653375.1 of Streptomyces sp. NPDC047974. Classification (NCBI taxonomy): domain Bacteria; kingdom Bacillati; phylum Actinomycetota; class Actinomycetes; order Kitasatosporales; family Streptomycetaceae; genus Streptomyces; species Streptomyces sp. NPDC047974. The sequence continues at coordinate 356,639 of NZ_JBEZNU010000004.1, read as the reverse complement.
CGACTACCTGGTGCCGCGGCTGAAGGACCCCGACGCGCCGCTGCTCGCCGTCGTGGGCGGGTCGACGGGGGCCGGGAAGTCGACGCTCGTGAACTCGCTCGTCGGGCGGCGGGTCAGCGAGGCGGGGGTGCTGCGGCCGACGACGCGGACGCCGGTGCTCGTCTGCCACCCCGAGGACCAGCACTGGTTCGCGGGGCTGCGGGTGCTGCCGCAGCTCACGCGCGTGTGGCTGCCGCAGGCCGACGAGGACCACCCCGGCGACGACGGCGACGCCGAGGACAACGCGCTGCGGGTCGAGACCGCCGCCGGACTGCCGCGCGGGCTCGCCCTCCTCGACGCGCCCGACATCGACTCCCTCGTCGTCGAGAACCGGCTGCTCGCCGCCGAGTTGATGTGCGCCGCCGACATCTGGGTGATGGTCACCACCGCGTCCCGGTACGCCGACGCCGTGCCCTGGCATCTGCTCCGTACCGCCAAGGAGTACGACGCCATGCTCGTCACCGTCCTCGACCGGGTGCCCCACCAGGTCATCGGCGAGGTCTCCCGGCAGTACGAGGCGCTGCTCGACAAGGCCGGGCTCGGGGACGTACCCCGCTTCACCATCCCCGAGCTGCCCGAGTCCACCGGCGGCGGCAGCGGGCTGCTGCCCGAGAGCGCCGTCGCCGCGCTCCGCGGCTGGCTCGCGCACCGGGCCGAGGACCCGGCCGCGCGCCAGCAGGCCGTCTCCCGTACCGCCACCGGCGTCATCGACTCGCTCGACCGGCGGCTCCCCGAGCTGGCGGGAGCCGTCGCCGCCCAGTACGCCGCCGCCGTACGGCTCCGGGGCGCGGTCGAGAGCGCCTACCGGCGGCAGGGGGCCCGGGTCAGGAAGGAGCTGGGGAAGGGGGCCGTGCTCGCCGGGGACGCGCGGGCCCGGTGGCGCGCCTACCCGCGTGACAGCACCGCGGACGAACTCCTCGACGCCCTCGCCGAGTCCCTGGCCGCCCTCCTCCACTGCGCCGTCTCCGCCGCCGAGGAATCGATTCGCGACGCCCATCGGCGGGAGCCCGCCGCGGCCGCTCTCGGGGCCGTCTCCGGCGGCGGTGGCGACCGGGCCGTCGCCGAACGGATCGGCCTGGAGGTACGGCGCTGGCGGCGGGTCCTGGAGGAGCTGGCCGAGGAGGAGGTGCGGGGCGTGGAGAAGCCCGCGGGGCGCGGCGCCGCCCGCGCCGCCGTCCCCGACGCCGAGACCGTCGCCGCCCTGCTCGCCGCCTCCCTCCTCGGCGGCCGCCGCGCCCGGCCCGCCGGCGAGCGGCTCGCCGAACTCCTCGGCGCCCAGGCCGCCCTGCGCCTGCGCGACAAGGGCGGCGACCTCGTCCTCACCCATGTCGACCGCGTGCTGCACGCCGAGCGCGACCGGCGCCTCGCGCCGCTGGACGCCCTCGGCGTCACCCCCGAGCCGCAGGCGGAGCTGATCGCCGCGCTCTCCGTACTGCAGAAGGAGAAGTGACGTGGCCCGGAAGGCGACGGAGAAGGTGACCGAGAAGGTGACGGAGAAGGTGTCGGAGAGGGGGACCGAGAGGGGGACCGAGACGGTGTCGGAGGCGGCGGGGAGGCCGGCGGAGAACGGCGGCCGCGAGCGGTGGGACGACGGGCTGATCGCCCGGCGGGCCGCCGAGCGGCTCGCCCCCGGGAACGCTGCTCCCGAGGGCGACGCCGAGGCGGAGGCCGACGCGGAGGACGCGCGGGGGTTCGGCGGGACGTACGGCGGCGGGCTGCGGACGCGGCTCGACGCCCTCCACGAACTCGTCGGGCTCTCCCGCACCCGGGTCGACGGCGGCGCGCTGGCCGAGGCCGGGCGGGTCCTGGACGAGGCGGCCGCCCGCCAGCGGCTCTCCTCCCGGCACACCGTCGTCGCCCTCGCCGGCGCCACCGGCAGCGGCAAGTCCACCCTCTTCAACGCCCTCGCCGGAGTCTCCGTCTCCGAGACGGGGCTGCGCCGGCCCACCACCTCCGCGCCGCTCGCGCTCACCTGGTCGGAGGGGGCCGCCGGACTCCTCGACCGGCTGGGCGTGCCCGGGCGGCTGCGTCGGCGCCCCCTCGCGGGCGGCGCCGCCGACGCCGAGCTCCAGTCGCTCGTCCTCATCGACCTGCCCGACCACGACTCGGCCGTCACCGCGAACCGCGACCAGGTCGACCGGGCGCTCGGCCTCGTCGACGCCGTCATCTGGGTCGTCGACCCGGAGAAGTACGCCGACGCCGCCCTCCACGAGCGGTACCTGCGGCCGCTCGCCGGGCACGCCGAGGTCACCTTCGTCGTCCTCAACCAGGTCGACCGGCTCGGCGCCGAGGCCACCGAACTCGTCCTCGACGATCTGCGCCGCCTCCTCGACGAGGACGGCATGGCCCTCGGCGAGCACGGCGAACCCGGCGCCACCGTGCTGCCCGTCTCCGCCCTCACCGGCGAGGGCGTGTCCGAACTCCGCGAACTCCTCGCCCGTTTCGTCCAGGAACGCACCGCCCCCGAGCGGCGCATCGCCGCCGACATCGACGCCGCCGCGGCCAGGCTGCGGCCCGCGTACGTCGCCGCCGACGCGCGGGCGGGCCTCGGGGAGCGCAGCCGCGAGGAGTTCGGCGGCCGGCTCGCCGTCGCCGTCGGCGCGCAGGCGGCGGGCGAGGCCGCCGAGCGGGTCTGGCGGCGCGGCGCCATCCGCGCCTGCGGCTCGCCGTGGCTGCGGCTGCACCGCTGGTACGAGCGCAAGCGCGCGCACGGCTCCACCGACCCCCGGCTCGCCGCGCCCGTCGAGGACGAACTGACCGCCCGGCAGCGCGTCGAGCAGGCGGTGCGGATCGTCGCCGACGAGGCCTCGCGGGGGTTGCCGGCGCCGTGGGCCCACGCCGTACGGGAGGCCGCGTCGCGCGGCGCCGAGGGGCTGCCCGAGGCGCTCGACGAGCTGACCGTCACCCTCGGCGATCCCGCCGCCCGGCCGCCGCGCCCCGCCTGGTGGCCGGCCGCCGTCCTCGCGCAGGCCCTGATGACCCTCCTTCAGCTCTTCGGCGCGCTGTGGCTGGTCGGCCAGATCGTGGGCGTCGTGGAGCCGGGGCTGCTGCCGCCGGTCCTGGTGATGCTGGGCGGGATCGCCGGCGGCCCGCTGATCGAATGGGCCTGCGAGAGCGCGGTGCGGGGACCGGCCCGGCGGTACGGGCAGGAGGCCGAACGCAAGCTCGCGGAGGCGGCCGCCGCCTGCGGCCGGGCCCGGGTCCTCGACCCCGTCTCCGCCGAACTCCTGCGCTACCGCGAGGTGCGCGAGCAGTACGCGAAGGTGGCCGGCCCCCGGCCCTCGCCGAGGATCGTCGGCGCCGGCGGCCGCGCGGCCGGCCGTGGTGGCGGCCGGGGCGGCGCCCTGAGGCTGGGCGCGACCCGGACGGGAGCCCGGATCCGGTAGGGGATCCGTACGCACCCTGTCCGTCCGCCTCCAGCGGTCCGTCGATCCCTCGTCCGGGTGGGTGAGTTGTCCACAGCCCGTCGGTCGTCCACAGGCGCCGGCGGGCTTTCCGCCGCCCCGCCAGCATGGTCCTCACAGCGGCCGACCGGGCGCGGGAAGAGGGACGGACATGAACGACACGACGGTGACGCTGGTGGGCAACGTGGCGACGGCGCTGGACTTCCGGGACACACCGGCCGGGCCCGTGACCCGCTTCCGGTTCGCGGTGACCGCCCGGCGGTGGGACCGCGAGCGGGCGGTCTGGGCGGACGGCGCCACCAGCTTCTACACGGTCTCGGCGTGGCGGGCGCTCGGGGCCAATCTGATGGCCTCCGTCTCGGTGGGGGAACCGCTCGTGGTGCACGGGCGGCTGAAGGTCCGTGAGGACGAGCGGGACGGGCAGCGCAAGACCTTCGTCGACGTGGACGCGCTCGCCGTCGGGCACGACCTGACGCGGGGGACCTCGGCGTTCAGGAGGACCTCGCGGGCGGAGCCCCGGGCCCCGGGAGGGAGCGACCTGACGGAGAACGAGGAGGCGCCGGGACCCGTGCCGAGGCTCGCTCCGGCGGACGGAAAGGACCCCTGGACGACCGCCGCGCACCAGCTGGTAACCGCTCCCTGACCTTGAGTTGTGGGGATTTGTCGACCAACTCGCCGAGGACATAACGATTCCGAGACGGAATGGTTGTCTCACCGTATGACCGGGGACCGGGCGCTTCCGCCTCCCTAGGATTCCCGAGTACTCATGCGGCACGTGAGCCCATCGAGTCACTGAGTCTGCTGGCGGGCGCTCCCCCCACGCGAATCGACCAAGTTCGCGGAGCGACTCGCCCGGAGGGGAATGCAATGTTTTCAGTTCGTGGGCGTACTGCTGCCCGCTTGGCCGCGGCGACCCTGGTCTCGGGCCTGGTCGCCTCCAGCGCGATAGCCCTCGCGGGACCGGCGATGGCCGACGGCGGCGCCGACGCGACGCTGGGCGGACTCAAGGAGTCCGGCAAGATCTGGATCGGTCCCGAGGACGAGGAGGGCAACAAGCCGATCAGCGGCGGCCTCTTCGAGCTGACCGTGGACGGCGGCGGCTCGCTGCAGGCGTACTGCATCGACCTGCGGACGCCGACCGACCCGGGGACGAAGTACAAGGAGACCGACTGGGACAAGTCGACCCTCCACGACAACCCGAACGCCGGCAAGATCCGCTGGATCCTGCAGCACTCCTACCCCGAGGTGAACGACCTCAACGCGCTGGCCGGCAAGGCCGGCGTCGCCGCCCTCACGGGTGACGAGGCCGCCACCGCGACCCAGGCCGCGATCTGGAAGTACTCGGACGACGTCGAGGCCACCCCGGTCGACCCGGAGGCCAAGGCGCTCACCGCCTACCTGGTCGCCGAGGCCGCCAAGGCGCCGGACCAGGAGGAGCCGAAGGTCTCCCTGGCCGCCGCCCCGGCGTCCATCGCGGGCAAGGCCGGCGACAAGATCGGCCCGGTCAAGGTCACCACCACGGCCGCCGACGGCGCCGTCAAGGTCTCCCTGCCCGCCGACGCCCCGGCGAACGTCAAGGTCGTGGACAAGGACGGCAAGGCCGTCACCTCCGCGGGCAACAACACCGAGCTCTTCCTGGACGTCCCGGCCGGCACCCCCGACGGCACGACCAAGATCGGTCTGCAGACCGAGACCGAGGTCGCGATCGGCCGTGTCTTCGGCAGCGTCGAGGGCCACGAGCAGACCCTGATCCTGGCCGGCAGCAGCAAGTCCACGGTCAACGCCGAGGTCACCGCCGCCTGGGCGAAGAAGGGTGCGGTCCCGGCCGTCACCGTCGCCGAGAACTGCGCCAAGGGCGGCCTCGACATCACCGCCTCCAACGAGGGTGACGAGGACTGGACCTTCGACGTGAAGGGCGTCTCCTACACGATCAAGGCCGGCGAGTCCAAGACCGTCACGGTCCCGGTCGCCGAGGACACCGCGTACGACTTCACCATCACGGGCCCGAACGGCTTCTCGAAGTCCTTCCAGGGCGTCCTCGACTGCAAGACCGCCCCGAGCCCGGAGCCGTCCACCGGCACCCCGTCGGCGACCCCGTCGACCGGTACCCCGTCCGAGACCCCCTCGGCGAGCCCGTCCACCCCGGCGCCCGGCGCCACGGACGCCTCCACCGGCACCACCGGCACCACCGGCGGTGACCTGGCCGAGACCGGTAGCTCCAACGCCACCCCGATGATCGCCGGCATCGCCGTCGCGCTCGTCCTCGCCGGCGGTGGCGCGGTGTTCTTCCTCCGCAAGAAGAAGGCCGCCGGTCAGTAGTCACGGCAGAGCATGACGTCACGGGGTGACCTCACCCGGTGACCCCCGACGGCCCCGGACGCACCCGCGTCCGGGGCCGTCGCGCGTACGGGTTTCCGCCTGAGGGCGGCAGTGCGGCAAGATGGGTGTATCTGCCCACTCACTCTCTTGCCGGACGGTTTCTCTTGGCTGAGTACATCTACACGATGCGCAAGACGCGCAAGGCGCACGGCGACAAGGTCATCCTCGATGACGTGACGCTGAGCTTCCTGCCGGGTGCGAAGATCGGTGTGGTCGGCCCGAACGGTGCCGGTAAGTCCACCGTTCTGAAGATCATGGCGGGCCTGGAGCAGCCGTCCAACGGCGACGCCTTCCTCTCCCCGGGCTACTCGGTCGGCATCCTCATGCAGGAGCCGAAGCTCGACGAGTCCAAGACCGTCCTGGAGAACGTCGAGGACGGCGTCGCGGAGATCAAGGGCAAGCTCGACCGGTTCAACGCCATCGCCGAGGAGATGGCCACGAACTACACGGACGCGCTCATGGAGGAGATGGGCAAGCTCCAGGAGGACCTGGACCACGCCGAGGCGTGGGACCTCGACACCCAGCTGGAGCAGGCCATGGACGCCCTGGGCTGCCCGCCCGGCGACTGGCCGGTCAACAACCTCTCCGGTGGCGAGAAGCGCCGCGTGGCGCTCTGCAAGCTCCTCCTGGAGGCCCCCGACCTGCTGCTCCTCGACGAGCCCACCAACCACCTCGACGCCGAGTCGGTGAACTGGCTGGAGCAGCACCTCGCCAAGTACAAGGGCACCGTCGTGGCCATCACCCACGACCGGTACTTCCTCGACAACGTGGCCGAGTGGATCCTGGAGCTCGACCGCGGCCGCGCCATCCCGTACGAGGGCAACTACTCGACCTACCTCCAGAAGAAGGCCGAGCGCCTCAAGGTCGAGGGCAAGAAGGACGAGAAGCGCGCCAAGCGCCTCAAGGAAGAGCTCGAGTGGGTGCGGTCCAACGCCAAGGGGCGTCAGGCCAAGTCCAAGGCGCGTCTCGCGCGCTACGAGGAGATGGCCGCCGAGGCCGACAAGATGCGGAAGCTGGACTTCGAGGAGATCCAGATCCCGCCGGGCCCGCGTCTGGGCTCCGTCGTCGTCGAGGTCAACAACCTCTCGAAGGCCTTCGGCGAGAAGGTCCTCATCGACGACCTCTCCTTCACCCTGCCCCGTAACGGCATCGTCGGCATCATCGGCCCGAACGGCGCCGGCAAGACCACGCTGTTCAAGATGATCCAGGGCCTGGAGACCCCCGACGCCGGCGAGATCAAGATCGGCGAGACGGTCAAGATCTCCTACGTCGATCAGGGCCGCGCCAACATCGACCCCAAGAAGACGCTGTGGGCCGTCGTCTCCGACGAGCTGGACTACATCAACGTCGGCCAGGTCGAGATGCCGTCCCGCGCCTACGTCTCCGCGTTCGGCTTCAAGGGCCCGGACCAGCAGAAGCCGGCCGGCGTGCTCTCCGGCGGTGAGCGCAACCGCCTCAACCTCGCGCTCACCCTCAAGCAGGGCGGCAACCTGCTGCTCCTCGACGAGCCCACCAACGACCTCGACGTCGAGACCCTCTCCTCGCTGGAGAACGCCCTCCTCGACTTCCCCGGCTGCGCCGTGGTCGTCTCCCACGACCGCTGGTTCCTCGACCGAGTGGCCACGCACATCCTGGCCTACGAGGGCGACTCCAAGTGGTTCTGGTTCGAGGGCAACTTCGAGTCGTACGAGAAGAACAAGGTCGAGCGGCTCGGCCCGGACGCCACCCGTCCGCACCGCGCCACGCACAAGAAGCTCACCCGGGGCTGAGGTCGTCGTGGCGAGACACATCTACAGCTGCCCCCTCCGCTGGTCGGACATGGACGCCTTCGGGCACGTCAACAACGTGGTCTTCCTCCGCTACCTGGAGGAGGCCCGGATCGACTTCATGTTCCGGCTGGCACCGGGGGACGGCAGCCCGTCCTTCTCCGGCGGGTCCGTCGTGGCCCGCCACGAGATCGACTACCTCCGCCCGCTGGTCCACCGGCACGAGCCGGTGACCATCGAGTCGTGGGTCACGAAGATCGGCGCGGCGTCGCTGACGATCGCGTACGAGATCAAGGACCCCGAGGTCACCTACGTACGGGCCTCGACGGTCGTCGTGCCCTTCGACCTGGAGACGCAGCGGCCGCGCCGCATCTCCGAGGAGGAGCGCAGCTTCCTCCAGGAGTACGTCGACGACGGGATGACGTCCGCCGCATGACCGTGCTCGCCCCGCTGCACTTCGCCGACCCCAGGGAGGCGGCGGCCCTCGCCGCCTTCCTGACCCGGCTGGTGCACTACGACCGCGCCGCCGCCGTCCGCCTCCAGGCCGCCGGCGGCGCGCTCGCCGTCTTCGGACGCCCGCCGTCCTTCGAGGTCCTGGCGATCCGCACGGCCCGCCTGGAGGACGCGGTCGACCTCGACGTCACCGTCTCCGCCGGCGAGCTGCTCGACGGCGTCGAGGAGACGTCCGGCAAAGCCGTCGTCCCCGCCGCCGTCACCGGCCCGCCGTGGGCCGGCGTCCTGCCGCCGCGCACCGGCTGGCGGCCCGTCGAGGGCCTGCCGGACGCGGCGGAGCTGCGCGGGGCGGTCGCGGCCGCCGTCGCCGAGTTCCGCCGCCGCGACGAGGAGCTGCCCGAGGAGCGGCGCACCCGCGCCGAGCGCGACCGCGTCGGCCGGGAGATCTGGTCCCGCGTCCTCGGCACCACCGGCCTGCCGCTGCGGGCCGTGCACGCCGCCCAGTCGCTCGGCTTCCTCCCGCCGCGGGACGTGCCGGTCGCCCTGATGGCCGCCGGGCCGTGGCTGCGGCTGCGCACCCCGTACGGCTCCGTCGCCCTGCGCACGGCCCCGGCCTCGCTGACGGTCACCCCGGCGCCGTAGGCCGCGCGGCACCCGCACCCGCACCCGCGGGTGGGCCGCGCACCGTCCGCGCCGTGGGCCGCGCGCCGTCCAGGCCCCGCGGCGCCCCGTGGGCCCCGTGGGCCCCGCGGCGCACCCCCCGTACCCCCGGCGCCCCCCGGCCGTCACCAGACCCGTTCGCCCGTGCCCTCCAGGGCGACCGCCGTCACCGACAGGGCCGCCGCGAGGACCAGCAGCACCGCCGGGATCACCAGCGACCCCCGGGCGACGTTCTCGTCGGCCGGGACCGGGTCCATCCGGCGCGCCGGGTCGTAGGCGATCGTGAGCCGCTTGCCCGCCTCGCCGAGCTTCTCCTCCCAGGCGAACCGCTGCGGGTAGCCGCCCGGGCAGTCCAGCGTGTGGTGGTACAGCCGCTTCGGCTCGGGACCGCCCTCGCCGAAGGTGGGATGGTCGGTGACCCGCACCTTCCCCACCACCACGCACTCCACCGTCGCCCCGCGCACCCGCGAGTCCCGGGCCTCGATCCACACCGCGCCCAGGCCCGCGAGCAGCAGGATCAGCGCCAGGACGCTGCCGCCCTCGCGGAAGAGCGCGTTGTGCGCCGCCACCGCGAGCCCGGCGAGGACCAGGCCGACGAGGACCGCGAGCGCGGTCGGCGTGCCCAGCGGCGAGTGCATCGACCAGCTTCCCCACAGGTGCAGCAGCACCCCGGCACCGAGCGGCACGGCCACCGCCCCGGCGTACGCGAGCACGCGTCCCATCCCGACCACCCCCGGGCTTGGACGCGGGGGGCGGAAGGCCGGTTCCTCAGCGCTCCGCGTCGTCCGGCCACACTCCGATGTGGTCCTGCTCCAGCTCCAGCGCCACCCGGTGCTCCATGCCGAGCGCCGCCGTGTAGTCCGCCGGGAGCTGGAGCCGGCCCGCGCGGTCGAGCATCGCGTACTCCCGCGCCACCAGCGACTCCTGGCCCTCCGCGTCGACCTCGGTGCGGCGCAGCACCTCGGAGGAGGTGCGGCCGTCGCGGATGGCGACCGTGCGGCGCACCTCGGTGGCGACCGCCTGGTCGTGGGTGACGATGACGATCGTGGTGCCCAGCTCCTCGTTGGCCCGGCGGAAGGAGGCGAAGACCTGCTCGCCGGTGGCCGAGTCCAGCTCGCCGGTCGGCTCGTCGGCGAGGAGGACCTTCGGGTCGTTGGCGAGGGCGACGGCGATCGCGACCCGCTGCTGCTGGCCGCCGGAGAGCTGGTGGGGCCGCCGGTCCCGGCAGTGCGCGATGTCCATCATCGCGAGCAGCTCCTCGGCCCGCTCGGCCTTCTTCTTCCTGCTGCCCGCCAACTGCATCGGCAGCGCCACGTTCTGGGCCGCCGTCAGATAGGGGAGGAGGTTGCGGGCGGTCTGCTGCCAGACGAAGCCGACGACCTCGCGGCGGTAGCGCAGCCGGTCCTTGCCGGTCATCGCGAGCAGGTCGCAGCCCGCGACCCGGGCGGCGCCCGCGGTGGGCACGTCCAGGCCCGCGAGGATGTTCATCAGGGTCGACTTGCCGGAGCCGGACGCCCCGACGAGGGCCATCAACTCGCCCTCCTTGACGAGGAGGTCGAGCCCCTGGAGCGCCTGCACCTCCACCCCGTCGGTGGTGAAGATCCGCACCAGGCGGTCGCAGGCGATCAGCGCGTCGTGGCCGTACGAGGGCCGGTCGCGGTGCGCGGTGGCCCGCTGCTCCAGCTCCTCCAGGGTCGTGTTCGCGGTCGTCGTCATCGTGCGTCTCCTGCCCTGAGTTCCTTCACCGAGCTCTTCCGCCCCGTCCACCACGCCTGTACGCCCGCCGCCACCGCGGTCAGGAGGACCACGGCCACGGCCGGCAGGACCAGCGACCACGGGTCGGCCCGCAGCCCCGTACCGCCGAGCGCGACGCCGCCGTCCGCCATGGCGAGCGCCAGCCGGTGCAGGTCGACGCCCGGCGCGAGCAGCGGCACCGTCGCCCACCCGGCGAGCGCCCCGCCGAGCGCGGCGAAGACGGCGGGCGGCAGCGCCTCCAGGCCGAGCAGCCGCCGGCCCTGCGCGCGGGTCAGGCCCATGGTCCGCAGTCGGGCGAGGAGCGTCGCCCGCTCGGGCCCGCTCCGCGTCAGCGACAGCAGCACGGCGACCACGGCGTAGGCCGCGCCCGCCCCGATGGCCGCCGCGTACAGGCCCTCGGCGCCGGACTGGAGCGGCGAGTCCACGTAGGAGCCGCGGGTCTCGCCCCGCAGGGCCACCGCCAGGTCCTTCGACTTCCCGGCGACGGCCGCCCGCAGCGCCGGACCGTCGGGGGTGCCGGTGGCGAGCACGACGGTCGTCCGCCGGTTGGTGACGTCGGCGGCGTTGACCACCAGGAAGTTCTCACCGCGAATCGCCGGGGTGGAGTCCCGTACCGCCACCACCTTCACGTGGAAGGAGCCGGCCGCCGCGATCAGCAGCATGGGCCGCTCGCCGAGGCGTGCGGCGACGTCGGGGGAGGCGAGCGCGGGCAGCACCCGGTCGGTGTCGCCGACCACCTCCGGGCCGCCCTTCCCGGTGGAGGCGAGCAGCTCGGCGGGGAAGGCGCCGTTGTCGGTCCGTCCGGCGAGGCGGGCGTACGCGGCCGGGTCGACGGCGACGAGCGCGGAGCTCATCGGCTGGTCGGTGGCGACCGGCGAGGGCAGTTCGAGGCCGTACTCGACCTGTACGGGCTGCGCCTCCCGCACGCCCTTCGTGCCGCGCACCGCCTCCATGACCTCGGACGTCACCGGCACGTTCTCCGTGGTCCCCTCGATCCGGACGTCGGCGCCGATCGCGAGCACCGCCGCCCGGTCGCGGGCCTCGGAGACCCCGGCGAGGACCGAGCCGCCGAAGGCGGCCGTCGTCAGCGCGAGGACGAGCGCGAGCAGCGGCAGCACACCGGTGGACGAGGCCCGTCCGGCGCGGGCGATGGCCAGCGGCCCGACGGCGCCGCGCATCCGGCGGGCAGGCCGGGCCAGCCAGCGCAGCGGCAGCGGCTGGAGGCGTACGAGCACGAAGGCGGCGATCACACCGACGAGCACCGGTGCCGCGCTGACCAGGTGGTCGCCGGAGTCGGAGGTGCCGCGCAGCCGCAGCGAGGCGATCGCGCCCGCCGCCAGGACGAGCACGGTCAGCTCGACGACGAGGCGGCGCCGGGACGGCTTGGCGTCCACCATGTCCTCGCGGGCGCCGTGCAGCCGGAGCCTGCGGTGCCGCAGCACGGCCCGGGCGGGCAGCACGAGGGCCGCGACCAGGGCCACCAGGGCGGTGGCGAGGACGGACGGCAGGAGCGGCGCGGAGCCGGTGAGGGCCGGGGAGCCGGGGGTGTCCGGGCCGCGGACCAGCGCGACGGCGGCCACCAGGCCGAGCAGCGCCGCCGGGGTGGTGACCGCGGCGGTCTCTCCGAGCAGCCGGAGCCCGATGCCGGGCAGCGAGGCGCCGCGGGCGCGCAGCAGGGTGAGTTCGCCGTCCCGGCGGGAGAGGAAGAGCCCGCCGGTCATGGCCACGACCACCACGGCGACCGCGCCGATGCCGAAGACGGCGACGGCGACGACGGGCGAGATGGCGGACCTGGCCGCCGCATAGGCCGTCGAGATCTCGTGGAGTCCGGTGGTGACCAGGCCGGTGTCGCCGGTGATCTCTCGGATCCTGACCGCGGCGGGGCCGCTGCGCGTCGAGTCCACGGCGGCGGCGAGCGGCCCGGCGTCCCGCGCGGTCAGGTGGTCGGCGACGACGGGGAAGCGCCAGTAGACCTCGGAGGTGACGGTGGTGGAGACGAGGGCGGACCCCGACTCCGGGGCGACGAGGAGGCCGGCCCGCCAGTAGCGCCGCGGCTCCGTCGGGTGGTCCGTCAGCGCCAGCACCGGCGTGGACAGCAGCGGTTCGACGGCCCAGTACGGTCGCGTCGGGTCACGGGGCTCCACGATGCCGGTCACGGTGACGGCGACCGGTTCGGCGGCGACGCCCGGCACGTGCACGACGGAACCGGGCTTGAGCCCGAGGGCCTCGGCCATCGCCGTCGTCGCCACCGCCTCCGGGCGCGCCGCGTCGCCCTTGGCCATCCGCCCCTGCCGCAGCACCGTGTGCGCGGCGGGGTCCGAGGGCGAGGAGAGGACGAACGCGACCGGCACGTGGTCCGGCTGGGGCAGCCACGCGTCGAGGCCCGGGACCGTCTCCATCGTCCGGACGCCGTGGACGGTCTGCTCCGGGTCGGTGCGCAGCGGCGCGGGCAGCAGGCCCCGCAGCTCCTCCTGGTCCTCGCGCAGGCCGGCGGGCGACACCGGGGAGTCCTGCGTCAGCGGGTAGGTGATCTCCACCTGGGAGCGGTGGGCGGGAGCGGTCCGGATGCCGTGCCGCAGCCCCTCCGTCTCGTACGCGTCGATCACCCGCGGCAGCGCGGCGGCGAGGAGCGCGGTGACGAAGACGAGCAGGGCGAGTCCGGCGGCGGCGCCGGGCGCGGCCCGCAGCCGGGTCCTGACCCAGGGGGCGACGGCCCGCGACGGGTCCTTCTCGGCCGGGGCCGGCCGGTGGCCGGGGGACTCGCCTGCGGGCTGCATCGGGCGGGACTCCTCGCGCGGGACGTCGGACATCAGTTGTCTCCCTGGTGGCGCAGGGTCACCGCCGGTTCGTTGCGGCGCAGGGCGATGGCCGCGACGACCGCGAGGGGCAGGGCGGCGACCCCGGCGAGGAGCAGGGCCACCTCGCCGAGGGGCAGTTCGACCAGGACCGGTGGCACGGGCCGGGTGGCCCGGCCGGTGAGGACCACGAGCGGGACGACCACCCGGGCGAGGAGGGCACCGAGGGCGACGCCCACGAGGAGGCCCACCCCGATCAGGACGCCCTGCTCGGCCGCGAGGAGCCGGGCGAGCCGGCGGCGCGGCGCGCCGAGGGCCCGCAGGACGGCGAACTCGGCGGCGCGTTCCCGTACGGAACCGGCCGAGCCGACCGCGAAACCGACCGCGGCCAGGGCCGCGGCGGCGGCCGCCACCGCCATCAGGGCGGTGTGGGGGCCCGCGCCGAGCGGGTCGCCGAGCAGGTCCTCGGCGATGGCGTCGCGGACGACGAGTTCGCCGGGCTCCTCGTCGGCGCGGTCGCGCAGCGCCGCCACGACGGCGTCCGTGCGGCCGGGTTCGGGCGTCAGCCACCACTCGGTGGGAGCCACCGGGTCCGCCACGTCGGCGGTGGACAGGGAGCGGTTGACGGCGGTCAGGTCGACGAGGACGGCGCCGCCGTCCTGGGGCACCTGCCCGGCGGCCTCCGCGTCGGTGGTCCGGCCCGAGGGCCCGGTCGTCGGCAGGTCCTCGACGACCCGGATGAGGGTCACCTCGACCGGCCGGCCGCCGAGCGAGAGCCGGACCGTGTCGCCGGGCTTCGCCTTGGACGCCTCCATGAAGGCGGCGGACGCGATCGCCGGCACCCGCCCGGGCCGCTGCGGCACGGGCGCGGTCAGCCGCACCTCGTACTCCTCCGCCAGCGCGGAGTGGATCCCGGAGAAGTCGCCCAGCAGGGTGTACGGGGCGGAGTACGGGCGCTGCCCGCCGTCCGCCGGGGGAGAGCCGGCCGAGCCGATCAGCCGCGCCTTCTCCCTGGTGCCGTGGAAGGTCTGCTCGGAGGCGGCGGACCAGCGGGACAGGGCGTCCGCCGGGTCGGCGGTGCGCAGGGCCCCGTCCTTCCCGGTGGTGCCGAGCAGGTCGACGTGGAGGGCCTGGGCGCGCTGCCGGCCCTCGGAGAAGCGGGCGGTGAGCTCGATGCCGGTGAGGACGAGACCGGCGTCGGCGCGGACGCCGTCCGAGGCCAGCGGGCCGAGGTCGAGCGTGAAGCGGTGGGCACGGCCGTCGGCGGGCAGCTGCCCCACCGGCTGCCGGGACGGGACCCCGTACGCGTCCTCCAGGGTGAGCGTGACCCGGGCGGCCGTGCTGCCGCGCGGGGCGGTGCTCCGCAGCTCGACGACGAGCGAACGGCTGCCCTCCGGCACCGCGAACCCGGGCCGGGCGTCGTTGCGGGGCGCGAGCGGGGCGAGCAGCTCGGCCGGCGTGCCGCCCGCCAGGTCCTCGCGCATCAGCAGGCCGCCGGGGAGCCGGCCGGTGGCGGCGGCGAGCACGGTCGCGTTGCGGCCGGCGACGTCCATGCCGGACCGGTGGACGGGGGCGACCTCGCGCACCCCGGGGACGCGGGCGAGCCGCGCGGACCGGGTGGGGTCGCCGGGGCCGACGCCGAGGACCCGCAGCGCCGTGCCGGCCCGGAAGTCGGCCTGGTCGTGCTGCGACCGCTCCCACGAGCGGCTCTGACCGATCGCCAGCATGCCCATCGCCACCGCGAGGACGAGCAGCAGCACCGGGCCCGCGCCGCGCAGCGGGCGGCGGCTGAACTGCCAGCCGGCCAGCGCGGCCGACAGGCCCCGGCCGCGGGCCGCGCGCCGCTCGGCCAGCTTCGCGGCGGGCGGCAGCAGACGCAGCGTCAGGACGGTGCCGGCGAGCAGCGCGAGGGCGGGCGCGGCGATGAGCACCGGGTCGATCCCGGAGCCGTCGGCGGCGGCCTCCGGGGTCCGCCGGAGCTGCCAGAGCGCGATGCCGGCGATGAGCAGCAGACCGAGGTCCGCGCCCGCCCGCACCGGCCACGGCAGTGTGCCGGCACGCGCCGTGCGCAGCGAGACGGCGTCGCCGTCGCGGGTGGCGAGCGCGGGGGCGACGACCGCCGCCGCGCAGGCGAGCGCCACCCCGGCGGAGACCAGCCAGACCGTCGCGCCGGGCGAGGAGTCGAGCCGCACCCCGAGCGAGGACAGCCCGGAGCGTTCGGCGAAGAGCCGGGTCAGCGGGCCGGTGAGCAGCGGCGCGAGGAGCGCGGCGGGCAGGGCCAGGAGCAGGGCCTCGGCGGCGGCGAGTCCGGCGATCCTGCGCCGGGAGCCGCCGCGGGCGCGCAGCAGCGCGGTCTCGCCGGAGCGTTCGGTGCTCAGCAGCCGGGCGACGAGCAGCAGCGCGTAGGCGGCGAGCAGCACCAGCTGCACGGCGACGATGAGAAGGGTGGAGCGGGAGACGGCGAGGGCGCGCTCGGTCTGCGCGAGGACGGTCGGCAGACCGGTGGAGACGCTGATCGTCGTCCCGAAGGTCGTGGTGTCGGCGAGCAGCCGGGCCGGCTCCCCGGTCGCCGCCTCGCGCAGGGGCGCGATGCCGCCGGTGTCGAGGCGGGAGAAGTCGGCCTCGGCGAGCCAGGAGGTGTCGCCGGGGGCGAGGGCGCCGGAGGAGAGGACGGCGGGGTCGGCGAGCAGCGGGCCGTAGGTGGTGAAGGAGACGGTCCGCACGCCGCGGCCGCCGGCCTCGTCGAGCAGCCAGTAAGGGTCGTCCGGGTCGGTCGCCTTGTAGACGCCGGTGATCCGGGCCCTCACCGTCTTGTCGGTGAGCCGGTCGGTGAGTTCGAGGACGGTGCCGGGGCCGGTGCTCAGCCGCTTCGCGGCCTCCTCGGGCAGCGCCGTCTCGATCACGCCGCCGGGGCGGGCGGCCGAGGGCCAGGCGCCGCGGACGAGGGTGAGCCGCGCGCGGTCGAGCGTCGCGAATTGGGTCAGGTCCGGGTCGCCCGCGCGGGCCGCGGGAGTCTGGAGCGAGCGGGGCAGCGCGTACGGCCCCGAGGTCTCCAGGCGCCGCACGGAGACGGGCAGTCCGTCGAAGGTGCGCCGGGCGCTGTCGGTGACGGCCGCGTCGGCGGCGGTCCGCCGCTCGGCCGGGATCTGCCCGGAGACGAGCAGGGTCGCGGCGGCGGCCGAGCGGTCACGCAGGCCGGCGTGGAGCGCGGCGTTCCCGATGGAGGAGGAGAAGCCGGCGAGGGTGGCGAGCACGGTCGTCGTCAGGACGACGGCGAGCAAGGCCGCGCCGAGCAGCAGCCGGTGAGCCCTGACGCGCAGAAGTACGAACCCCGTCACCCATCCCCCTGGCCGCCCTCGAACCCCCGAAGCCTTGAGCTTCGAAACGTTCCGGGAATGCTTTCATCGGCCACGGGTCGGTGGAAACCGCTTGTGCACCGACCTTGATGGGATCGTGACCGTTAATCGGTCATTCATCCCCGGAATGTGTTCATCCGGTGGCATGGAGTGGTCTGTACCGCGGGGGGAGCGGTGGGGGCTCAGCCGTCGGTGTTCACCATCGAGGCCGCCGCGTACGTCATGTACCGCCACAACTGCGCCTCGTGCTCCGGCGCCAGCTCCAGGCTGTCGACCGCGGCGCGCATGTGCCGCAGCCAGGCGTCGTGCGCGGCGCGGTCGACCGCGAAGGGGGCGTGCCGCATCCGCAGGCGCGGGTGGCCGCGCCGCTCGCTGTAGGTGCCGGGACCGCCCCAGTACTGCATCAGGAAGAGGGCGAAGCGCTCCTCGGCGGGGCCGAGGTCCTCCTCGGGGTACATCGGGCGGAGCAGCGGGTCCCCGGCGACGCCCTCGTAGAAGCGCCGGACGAGGCGGCGGAACGTATCCTCGCCGCCGACCTGCTCGTAGAAGCTCTGCTCGTTCACCGTTCCATCGTCTCAGACGGACCGGCGGAGGACCGGAGGTCTAGGACCCCCGGCCCTCCTGGGCTCAGCCGCGCCGGACGGTGATCGTCGTCCAGGCGCCGACGTGCACCCGGTCGCCGTCCTGGAGCTGGACCGGGACGTACGGCTGGATCGGCTCCTCGCCGCCGTTGACCGTGGTGCCGTTGGTGGAGTTCTGGTCCACCACCGCCCACGAGCCGTCCGGCTGCTGCACCAGCACGGCGTGCTGGTGCGAGACGCCCGGATCCTCCGGCGGCACGGCCAGGTCGATGTCCGGTGCCTCGCCGGTGGAGTGCCGGCGCCGGCCGATGGAGACCTGGTTGCCCCGCAGCGGCAGCTGCTTCGGCGGCGCGTACGCGGGCAGGTTGAGCCCCGAGGCCTCCGGGCCGCTGCGGCGCATCATCGCCATGAAGTAGTCACGGTCCGGCCCGATGTACGCCGTCCACCCCTGCGGTGCCTGCGGCTGCGGGGGCTGCGCCTGCGACGGCGGGGACAGCACCCAGTCGTCGTCGGCGGCGGCGCGCGGCGGTGCCTGGTGGTGCGTCGGCTCGGCACCGAGCGGCTCGGCCGGCCGGTTCACCTGCGAGGGCCGCGAGTCGTGGTACCCGAACGGATCCTGCGGCGCGACCGGCCCGGGCGCCGGCGGCGCGGCCGGGAAGCCCGGCGGCGGCGCCGAAGGACGCTGGGCCTGCGGCGGGGGCGCGATCGGCGTGTACGAGGTCGCGGTACCGGTCAGGAAGTTCCACCGGCACTCCTCGCAGAACGGCGCCATGTGCTCGCGCGGCGTCCGGCACTGCGGACACAGCTCCGCCTGCGCGGTCGCGTTCGGATCCCCGCCGAACCCGTGGGCACCGTGGGGCCCACCGGGACCGCCGGGACCGCCGGGGAACGACGTCCCGCCACCCGGACCGGCCGGGGCGCCGGGGCCACCGGGGAACCCGGGACCACCGTCAGGCGCACCGGGACCGCCGGGGAAACGGGGGCCGTCCGGGGCGCCGGGGCCACCGGAGAAGCCGGGAGCCCCGGGTCCACCGGGTCCACCGGGACCACCAGGGAAGCCGGGACCGCCCGAGCCGGCGGGGGCGCCGGGGTAGCCGGGACCGCCCGGAGCACCGGGGAAGGCAGGGGCGCCGGGAGCGCCGGGGGCGCCAGGACCGCCCTGCGGACCGGGGGCGCCGGGGAAGCCGGGACCGCCGGGTGCGCCAGGGCCGCCCGGGAAGCCGGGAGCACCCGGGCCGCCGGGACCGGAGCCGTCGGCCGGAGCACCGGGGAACCCGGGGCCGGCAGGGGCGCCGGGAGCACCCGGAGCACCGGGGAAGCCGGCCCCCGGGCCGCCGGGCCGACCGGCCCCGCCGGGACCGTCGGGGAAGCCGGGACCACCCGGACCCCCGGGCGCGCCGGGGAAGCCGGGACCGCCGGGAGCACCCGGACCGCCGGGACCGTCGGAGAAGCCGTTCCCACCGGGCCCGCCAGGGGCGCCCGGGAAGCCGGGACCGCCGGGCCGACCGGCCCCGCCCGGGCCGTCAGGGAAGCCGGGACCGCCAGGTGCGTCCGGAGCCCCGGGGAAGCCGGGCGCACCGGGTCCACCCGGCCTGCCGGGACCGTCGGAGAAGCCGGGAGCGCCGGGACCGCCCTGCGGACCAGGGGCGCCGGGACCGCCCGGAGCACCGGGGAAGCCGGGACCACCGGGTCGACCGGCTCCGCCCGGGCCGTCGGAGAAGCCGGGCGCACCGGGGCCACCGGGCATGCCGGGGCCGCCGGGCGCGCCGGGGCCGTTCGGCTGAGGGTTCGGGTGGGGGTAGCCGTACGCCGGTGGCGGCGGGCCGGGAGGGCCGGGAGGGCCGGGCGGGCCGGGAGGGCCCGGCGGGGGCGGTGGGGGTGCGGGGGCCGGCTGCGCACCCGCCCCGGCCATGCGGTGGCCGCAGACCTCGCACCAGTCGTCGGAGACCGACTGGTGTCCGTTCGGGCAGGTCGGCATGTCGGTGCTTCCCCCTCTCGTCGTCCGGCCCGGCGGCCGGGCTACCTCTTGACGCGAACGGTCTTGGTGGAGCGCGTCTCGAGTGTCATCTCGTCCGCCTCCGCGACCTTCGCCTTCAACCGCACAGTACCCGCCGCCGCGTCGACCACGTCCACCACCTTCGAAAGGAGTTTCGCGGTATCCGCGTTCCCGGAGGCCGCCGCGAGCTGCACCGCGCGGCCCAGTTTCGCGGTCGCTCCGTCCTGATCGCCCGATTTGCGGGCGTCCAGGCCGGCCTGGATGGCGTCCGCGAGCTCCGCCTGGCCGCTGTAGTGCGCGACCTGGGGATTGATGGCCGTGGTCATCGCCACGTCGTGCGTCCACACCGCGCGTATCAGTCCTTGGGACATCACCCGGGCGTCGCCGCCCAGCGGGTCGGGGACGATCAGGGAGGCACGGGCGGCGAGCATCTCCTGCCCGACCGCGTTCGCCGGGACCCGGACGCGCACGTGGTAGTCGCGGGACTCGTCGCCCCAGGAGCCGGTGGGGTAGTCGCCGGAGCGCGGCCCGGTGTCCGTGCGGCGGGCGGTGAGGTCCGCGACCGTCGGGGCGACCTGCTTGACGAAGACGAGCTCCGCGCCGACCGGCGTCCACAGCCGCAGCGCCACGTCGGCGACGCCCTTGCCCATGACGTTCTCCATCATGGCCGTGAAGTCGGCGGCGAGCCCGGCCGGATCGGCGACGATGTCGGCGGAGCCGAGCAGCGCCGAGGCGATCCCGGTGACCTCCTTGACCTCCCAGTCCGTGCCGACGCCCCGTGCGTCGCAGGTGAAGCGGCCCGCGCAGGCGTCGAGCGCGGCCCGCAGCGCCTCGGGCGTCTCGTGCTCGTTGCGCCCGTCGGTGAGCAGGACCGCGTGCCGGATGGCGAGGTCCTCCCCGTCGAGGAGCGTGTCGGCGAGCCGCAGCCAGGTGCCGATCGCGGTGCCGCCGTCGGCGGCGAGCCGCCCCAGCGCCTCCTTGGCCTCGGCGCGGGTCCGGGCCCCGGCGACGGCCAGCCGGCCGTGGTCGGGGTAGACGGGGACGGCGGCGTGGTTGCCGGCGACGACGGCGAAGGACGTGCCGTCGCGGAGGGTGTCGATCGCGGCGGCGGTCGCCGCCCGGGCGCCCTCCATCTTCGTCGGCGGGTAGTCCATCGAGCCCGAGCAGTCGACCATGATCACCACTCCGGCGGGTCCGCCGGCCGTGACGCCCCGCGCCCCGCTGGTGCCGCCGCCGGTCGCCGTCACGGTGACGACGGCGTCGACGTCCCGCCCGCCGACCGGCAGGTACTCGTTCTGGTAGACGTCCACCGAGAACTGCGGCACGGACGGCTTGGCGAAGTTCGCCATCTGGTTTCGGCTCCTCGGGGGCAACGACGGAAGGTGACGGGGGCTCAGGGAGAGGGTGCCCCCGACGGCGTCGGGGCGAACGGCGTCACCGCGACCGTGATGTTGTCGTGTCCGCCGCCGTCGAGGGCGTGGCCGACGAGGACCCGGGCCGCGTGCAGCGGACGGAGCGCCGCGTCGGCGGGCACGGCGCCGGCCATCGCCTCGGCGGCCTCGGCGTAGTTCCACAGCCCGTCGGTGCAGACGACGACGACCCCGGCCCGGTCGGGCTTGAACGCGGCGGTGTGCGGCTCCAGTTCGTACGCGTCGGCGCCGAGCCAGCCGGTGATGGCGTGGGCGCGCTCGTCCGCGTACGCCTGCGCCTCGTTCATCAGGCCCGCCTTGACCATCTGCGCGGCCCACGAGTCGTCCTCGGTGAGCCGGGCGGCCGGCGCGGTGCGGTCGTCGGGCACCCAGTAGGCGCGGCTGTCGCCGACCCAGCCGACGACGAGCAGCCCGTCGGTGACGACGGAGCCGACGATGGTGCAGGCGGGGGAGTTGCCGCCGGGCGGGGCGTCGGGTCCCGCCGTTTCCGCGCGGGCCAGCGCGGTGACGGCCTCGGCGGCCGCGACGATCGCCTCGTGCATGGCCTGCTGCGGGTGGGTGCCGCGGGGCAGGGCCTCGTCGAGCACGGACCCGGCCGCGCGCGCGGCGGCGGCGGACGCCTCGTCGGGGCGGTGGGCGGAGGAGACGCCGTCGCAGACGATCGCGACGGTGGCCGGCCGGCCGTCGGGCAGGCTGGTCTCGGTGATCGCGAAGGCGTCCTCGTTGCGGTGGTGGCGCAGCCCCCGGTCGCTGACGGCGGCCACCGTGCCGAGCTCCCGCTCCATGTGGTCGCGCTCGCGGGGCTGGGCGTGCCCGCAGTTCTCGCAGTAGCCGTCGCCGTCGACCCGCCCGGCCCGGCAGGCCACGCAGAGCCCCTCGGACGCGTCCCCGGCGGGCTCCGGAGCCGTGGCGGGGACCGCGTCCGGCTCCACCCGCACCGCCGCCCGCGGATCCGGCGCGGCGAGCTCGAAGTCGCCCCCGCCGCGCACGGTCTCCCCGCGCGGCGCCGCCGGCGGACCGTCCGTGCGCACCGGCACCGTCGGCAGGTCGTGCCCGCCCGAGTCGGTGCCCGGCAGCTCGCCCGGGTGCTGGGTCAGCGTCGACAGCGAGCCGGGGTCCCGCGGCGGCGCCTCGGGCCAGACGGGCGCGGCGATCGGCATGGTCGGCCGGTCCTGCCCGGCCGGCAGCTCCGCCGCGGCCGTCAGTTCGTGGCCGCAGGCCCCGCAGAAGCGGTCTCTCGGGTCCACCGGTTCCCCGCACTCGGGGTCCGGGCAGACGGCGAGGCCGTGCGACGGCGGCTGGGGCTTCTGGTCCATCCTCACACCCACGTCCTGGGGCGGTAGCGGTTGGCCCGCTCCACCAGTTCGATCCTCTCCTCGCCCCGCTGGGCGAGCCGGGCCAGCACCCGGTAGGCGCGCTCCAGGCCGAAGCGGAGCCCGTTCTCGTCCAGTGCGCTCCCGAGCAGCGGCTCCCCGCCGCCCGGCGCGGCACCGGGACTTCCGGAGAGTACCCAGTCGAGGGCGGTACCGAGCACCTCCGTCGACAACCGCTCCCGGCGCACCGGGTCGAGGCCGAAGCCGCCGAGCGCGGAGACCTGCGCGGCGGCCGCGGTGAGGTCGGCGCCGAGCGGTTCGCGCGGCGGGCGCAGCCGCAGCCGGGCGCGGACGGCCGCGACCCGGGCCGCCGTGTAGTGGATGGAGGACTCCGGTACGGATTCGAGGGCGGCGACCGCCCCGGTGCGGTCCCCGGCGGCGAGCCGCACCCGGGCGAGGCCGAAGGCGGCGCTGACGAAGCCGGGGTCGGTCGCCCACACCAGGTGGTAGTACTCGGCGGCGTTGTCGAGCTGGCCGAGGACCTCCGCGCAGACGCCGAGCGCCAGCTTGGGCGCCGGCTCGCCGGGGAAGGCGTCGTAGACCGCGTCGAAGGCGAGCGCCGCGTGTGTCAGGTCGCCGCCCACGAGCGAGGCCACGCCCCGGTGCCACACGACCCGCCAGTCGTCGGCGTCCCACTGCTCCAGGGCGCCGAGCGTCTGCCCGGCGGAGACCGTGTCCCGCAGGTCGAGCTGGGCCCGCAGGGCGCGCAGCCGGAGTTCGGGGGTGTCGGCGGGCGCGGCCCGCAGCGCGCCGAGGAGTTCGGCGGGCGCGGCGGCGAGGAGACCGGCGAGGAAACCGGCGTTGGCGTCCGCCGGGTCGACCCGCGGCACCGGCAGCGCGAGCGCGGTGGCCGCCACGTCGAGCGGGGCGAGCAGCGTGCCGAGGCCCTGTCCGGCGGGGACGCCGGCCGCCGCGGGCGCGGTGCGCCGGGCCTTGCCGGTGCGGCGGGCGCCGAGCACCGACACGTCCTCGGTCCGTTCGGCGAAGAGGACCGTGTCGGTGACCCGGACCTCCGCGCCGAAGAGCGTGGAGAGCGCCGGCCGGGGCCGTCCCGACTGGAGGGCGACGACCTCCCGCAGCACGCCGGTGAGCTGCTCGGCCATCTCCTCGGCGGAGGCGAAGCGGCGGGCCGGGTCCGGGTCGGTGGCCCGCACCAGGAACCGGTAGAAGGACTCGTACCGCTGGAAGACCTCGATGTGCTCCGGCTCCGGCAGCGAGTCCGCGAAGACGTTGGTGTAGCCCTGGAAGTCGAAGGTGAGCACGGCGAGCGTGCGGGCGACCGTGTACAGGTCGCTGGCGACGGAGGGCCCG
Organism: Streptomyces sp. NPDC047974; assembly: GCF_040653375.1. NCBI lineage: Bacteria > Bacillati > Actinomycetota > Actinomycetes > Kitasatosporales > Streptomycetaceae > Streptomyces > Streptomyces sp. NPDC047974. The sequence continues at coordinate 333,341 of NZ_JBEZNU010000004.1, read as the reverse complement.
ACCTCGGCGACCTCGGGCGCCTGGTAGCCGACCGTGCCGTAGATCGCCGACTCGTCGTCGTCCATCCGCCGGACCGCGCCCATGTCGATGAGCTTCAGCTGGTCCTCGGTCTGCAGGGCGTTGTCGACCTTGAAGTCGCAGTACAGCAGGTTGCGGCTGTGCAGGTGGCCGAGGGCCTCCAGGGCCTCGATGCCGTAGGCGCAGGCCTGCTCGACGGGGAGCGGGTCGCGCCGGCCCTCGGGGGTCCGCCGGTCGTTGGCGATCTCCTTGAGCGACTTGCCGCCGACGTACTCCATGACGATGTAGCCGTCGAGGGAGCCGGTGCGCGGGTCGAGGTGCTCGACGAAGTTGTAGATCCGGACGATGTTGGCGTGCTCGATCTCGGCGAGGAAGCGGCGCTCCGAGATCGCCGCCGCCATGGCGTCCTGGTCGCCGGTGTCGAGCAGGCCCTTGAGGACCACCCAGCGGTCGGAGACCGCCCGGTCGACGGCGAGGTAGATCCAGCCGAGGCCGCCGTGCGCGAGACAGCCCGCCACCTCGTACTGCCCGTGCACCACGTCACCGGCGCGCAGCTTCGGCACGAAGGAGTACGGGTGCCCGCACGAGGTGCAGAAGCCCTCGGTGCGGCCCGGCCGGTCACCGCGCGGACGGCCCACCGGCGCCCCGCAGTCGGAACGCGAGCAGAATCGCTTCCGCTCGGGCACCTCGGGGTCCGCCATCACCGCCGCGCGCGGATCCGGACGCGGCACCTCCGGGATCGCGACGAGCCCGGCGCCCAGCCGCTTCCGTGCCGACTGCCCGGTCGACGAACCCGAGCTGCGCACCGACACCGAACGGCCGGTGCTCCGCCCCGACAGCGCCCGCGACAGCCGCCCGGACACCGAGCGGCGCGAGGACGACGAGCGGGACGAGGCCCGCGAGGACGCCCGCGAACCGCCGCGCGAGGACGCCGAGTCGGGCCCCCAGGCCGTCGCCTCGGACGGCGCGCCGAAGCCCGCGCCCGTGCCGGCGCGCGTACCCGTCCCGGGCTTGCCGGGCACGGCGACCCCGGTCGGATTGGCCTGGAGCCGGCCGCTCGGCGCCACCACCGGCGCCAGCCCGCACGTGTCGCAGTACAGCTCGCCGCCGCCGACGTCCTCGTACGCGCCCTCGCAGCCGGGCCGCTGGCAGCCCCCCTGCGCTCTGAGACCGCTCACCACTGTCGTCCTCCCGTGTCCGACGGACCGTCCGACGGACCGGACACCAGGTCCGCCACCGCCCGCTGGTAGCGCAGCACGGCCTGCTCCGCCGCCCGCAGGTCGCAGGGCGCGCTCCACAGCATGCGGCGCGCCGTGTCGTACCGCTCGGTCAGGAACGGGTCGTCCGCCCCGCCGAGCCGGGCCGCCTTCGCCCGGTACGCGTCGAGCCGGCCGCGCAGCTCCGCCCGCACCGCGAGCGGCGCCGTCACCGCCGTCAGCTGGTCGCGGGCGCGCAGCAACTCCTCCTCCGCCTCCTGCTCCAGCGCGTCGAGCAGCGGCGAAAGCCGGTGCCACCGGGCGTGCCGGCGGTACTCGGCGGCGGCCTGGAGCCGCTCCTGGAGCGCCATCGGCGGCCCGCTCACGGCCGGCACCTCCGAGGCGGCGATCTTCGCGAGGACCTCGCCGCGCGCCACCCGCGCCTCGGCGAGCGTCCGGTCCGCCCGGGACAGCACGTCCCGCAGCCGGAGCAGCCGCTCCTCGGAGTCCTGCCGCACCGCGAGGACCGCCTCGATCTCCCGCCGCACGTCCTCCAGGGCGAGCGCCGCCCGGTCGTACCGCGCGGTGTCCGGCCGGCCGCCGCCGGGCGCCGAACTCCCCACCGCGGGGCGCCAGAACGCCAGCGGATCGGTCACCACCAGGGAGCGCAGCTCGGTCAGCTCGGCGGTGATCGACTCCAGCTCGTCCCCGGCCGGATGCTCTCCGGGACGCACCCCCACCGAGTGCGCGAGGGACCGCGTCCGGCCCAGCTCGGCGGCGAGCAGGTCTATCCGCGCGGGCAGCGCCGACCACACCGCGTCCGCCGTGACCACCACGTCGAGGGAGGCCGCGTACAGCTCGTTCATCCGCCGCACCAGCGCGTCGAGGGTGAACCGCTCGGCGAGCAGCGCCTCTTCGCCGGCGCCGCCCGGCACGTGCACCGAGTCGCCGCGCAGCCGCTCGGTCAGCTCGGCCAGCTCCTCCCGGCTCGGCCACTTGTGCCGCGAGCGGACCTCGCGGGCCCCGCGCAGCGCCGCCGTGTACGCGTCGAAGCAGCTCCAGAGCACGGTGATGGTCCGCTCGGTCGACGCCCAGCGCTCCCGGGTGGTGCCGGTCAGACCGGCGCCTTCGAGGAGCCGCCGGCCGGCGTGGTCCTGGAGCGCGAGGAGCGAGTCCTCGACCGCCTTGTGCTCCGCGCCGAGGCGCGCCAGCGCACGGTCCACCTCGTCCCGGTCCATCACCGGCCCAGGGGGTCCCGTGACGCCCATCGCTCTCCTCATCTCCTTCGCTTCGTGCGGGCCTTGCGGCGGCCTACCGGTACAGCGGCTCGGGCGGCTCGGCCTTCCCGAGCCCGGCCTCCAGCCAGACCGCGTACGCCTGCTGCCAGCGGCCCTTGCGGTAGTCCTCCAGGACCTTGTTGACCCGGCGCACCAGGTCGTCGTTGCCGAGCTTGGCCGCCACCCCGTAGTACTCCTCGGTGAACGGCTTCCCCTTCAGCTCCACCGCCGGGTCCTGCGCGGCCTGTCCGGCCGCCAGGGCGTTGTCGGTGACGATCGCGTCGACCTCGCCCATCTGGAGCCGGGCCAGGCAGTCCAGCTGGTTGGGCACGGTCAGGAGGTTCCGGTCGGCGGGCGTGCCGTCGCCCTCGTCCCGGATGACCGCGCCGAAGGACCGCTCCTCCAGCGCCTCGTGGGCGGTGGAGCCCTCCGCGGTGCAGACCCGGCGGCCCTTCAGCGAGGCGTCGTGGCCGGTGATCGGGGAGGTCTTCGGGGCGAGGACCTGCTGGCCGGCCCGGAAGTAGGCGGTGGAGAAGGCCACCTGCTTGATCCGCTTGCAGTTGATCGTCATCGTGCGGACCACCAGGTCCACCGTCCCGGCGTCGAGGGCCGCGATCCGCTGGTTCGTGGGCACCGCGCGGAAGACGACCGCGTCCTCGCTGCCCAGCAGGTCCTTGGCTATCGCCCGGGCCAGGGCGATGTCGAAGCCCTCCAGGGTGCCGGTCGCCGGGTCGCGGAAGCCCCAGCGGTAGCTGGACTGGTCGACGCCCACGATCAGCTTGCCCCGCCGCTTGATCACGGCGACCGAGGGTCCGTCCTCGGCCGAGGGCCGCAGCGAGGCCTCCGGGTGCTCGCAGGTGTCGGTCCTGACCTGGAGGGCGGTGCCCACGCCGGGGCCGGGCCCGAAGGGGCCGGCGGTCGCGGTCGCGTCGTCCCCGCCCCGGGCCAGCGGCAGCAGGGTGAGGGAGGCGGTCAGCGCGCAGGCCACGCCCATCGCCGCCACCCCGCCCCAGCCGCGCAGCCGCCGGGCCGCCCGCCGGGCCATCGGCTCGTCGTCGGGTGTCATTCCGCCTCCTCTCACCGGTACTCCGACAGTCTTCGGTTGATGCCGAGCACCGCGCCGAGGGCGCCGAGGGCGCCCAGCGCGGCCGCGCCGAGCGGCAGTCCGGTCAGCGCGTCCACCGCGCCGCCCGCGGAGCGGGTGAACTGCTCCTGCTCGTGGGTGAGGGCCCGCTCCAGGGCCGCGTCGACCTGGTCGAAGGACCAGCCGGCCGACTCCTTCGCCTCGCCGGTCCCCTTCGGGCCGATGATCCGGTCCAGGGCGGCCTGGTAGTCGCCCGCCTCGCCGAGCTCCCGCGCGGCGGCGTGCCGCTTCCGCCACTCGTCGGCCCGGGCCGCGGCCTCGGCCAGCGGTGCCCGGCCGGCCTCGTCCTCGGCGAGCCGCGTCGCGCGGGCCAGCGCGTCGGTGAGCGCCGCCATGCCCTTCGCGTACTCCGCCTCGTACTTGTCGTCCTTGCCGTCCTCGGTGAGCACCGCGCCCCGCGCGACCTGCGTCAGGTTCTCGTTGGCGCGGGCCTTGAGGGAGCTGATCCGCGCCTCGTTGAGCAGCTGGAGCGACTGCTGGCCCTCGGCCCGCGCCGCGCCCAGGCCGGCCCGGGCCACGGCGTGCGCCCCGGCGAGCCAGAGCAGCACCACCACGGAGGCGGCGGTGGCGGCGAGCAGGCCCCGGCTGAACACGCGGTTGGTCCGGCGGTACTCCCGCCGCTGCGCCCACACCAGGGCGCCGAGGGCGAGGACTCCGGCGCCGAGCGCCAGGTAGGGCCAGGTGCGGGCCTCGTCGTCGTCCCGGTGCAGGCGGGCGGTCTCCGCCGCGTAGAGCCGCTCGGCGGCGGGCAGCAGCCGGGTGGTCATCTCCTGGTTGGCGTACCGCAGATAGGCGCCGCCCAGCGGGAGGCCCTGCCGGTTGGCGGCCCGGGCCCGCTCCATCAGTCCGGCGTAGCGCGGCAGGAGTTCGTTGAGCGCGGTGATCTCGCGGGCCGACTCGTCCGAGCCGTCGGTGTTCGCCGCGGCCTTCACCAGGAGCCGGGAGGCGGTGGCGAGGTCGCGGTCGTAGCGGGCGCGGGACTCGGCGGGTTCGAGGGTGCCGGCGAGGAAGCCGGCCGCGGCCGTCGAGTCGGCGTCGGCCAGCGAGCGGTAGATCGCGGCGGCGTCGGCGCTCAGCGGCTGGCTGCGGCCGACGACGGCCTCGGCGGAGTCGGCCCGGTCGGCCGCTTCGAGGCCGGCGACCGTGCCGAGGGCGAGGACGAGCAGCGCCAGGACGGCGCCGAGGATCCGCAGCCGTCCCGGCTCGGTGGTCGCGGCCTCGCGCAGCACCTCGCGCCCGGTGGCCCAGGCGCCTCGCGCGGGCGGCGGCGGTGCGGCCCCGACGGCGGCGGCGCGCGAGACCTGCCCCGGCACGACCGGCCGCGCGGGCGCGGCCGCCGGGCCGTGCGGCGCCGCGGCGGGCGCGCTCGGTGGCTGTGTCACGTGACCTCCCCCTCGGTCTCGACGTCGATCGACCCCGGCGAGCAGTATGGCCGCCGGCGGCCCGCCCGCACACCGGGAATGACACGATCTTGTGCCTATCGTGCCCCACGCGCACGGGACTTCCGCAGGCGAGCCCCTGCTCGCCGTCGCCCCGGACCCTGCCCGGACTCCCCTCGGGCGCTCCTCGGGCTCTCCTCGAACCCCTCTCGAAAACCACTCGAATCGAGCTCGCACGCGACTCGAACCCGACTCGAACGTCCTTCACTCCGAAAACGCCCGATCCCCCGGATCGGTTCCACCCGGGGGATCGCTCGAACTGGTGAACGTGACGAGGGGTCAGTGGGGGTACTGCTCCCGCAGCCGCTCCGCCGCCCCCGGCTCCGCGCCGCCCCACTCGTCCAGCGCGAGCAGCCCCGCACCGAGCACCGGCGGCGCGGTCACGAACCGCACCACCGCCTTCGGGGCCCGCACGGCCAGGAGTTCGCGGATCCGCTCCTCCAGCTGCGGGTGCCGGGCGGCGAGCACACTGCCGCCGAGGAGCACCGGCGCCTCCTCGTCGAGGAGTCCGAGCCGCCGCAGCGCCACCGCCGACAGGGCCACGACCTCCTCGGCCATCCGGTGCACCAGGTCCAGCGCCACCGGGTCGCCCTCCGCCGCCACCCGGAACAGCACCGGCGCCAGCTCGTGCCGCCGCGCCTGCGGGATCCGCTCCAGGTGCAGCGCCTCGATCAGCGCGTACATCGACTCCAGGCCGAAGTGCGCGGGCAGCGCCCGGGCCAGCTCGGTCGGCTCGCCCCGTCCGTCCTCGGCGCGGGCCGCGAACCACAGGGCCTCCTCGGAGAGGCCCCCGCCCCCGCCCCAGTCTCCGGAGATCTTCCCGATCGCCGGGAAGCGGGCGGTCCGGCCGTCCGGGGTCATGCCCACGCAGTTGACGCCCGCACCGCAGACCACGGCCACACCGCGCGGCTCGTCGATCCCGGCCCGCAGGATCGCGAAGGTGTCGTTGTGGACCCGTACCGAAGCGCTCCACCCCCGCCCGAGCAGCTCCCGCTCCAGGGCGGCCTCCTCGACCGGCAGGTCGGCGTTGGCGAGGCAGGCGGTGACGTGCGCGAAGGACGGCGGGACGCCGGCGTCGGCCGCCGCCCGCCCCACGATCTCCGCGAGCCCGTCGACCGCCTCCGCCACCCCCACCAGCGGGGGCTGGAACCCCCCGCCGCGCGCGGAGCCCAGCACCGTGCCGTCCGGCGCGAGCACCGCCGCGTCGGTCTTGCTGTTGCCCGCGTCGACCGCGAGCAGCGTCCCGTTCACGCCCACGCCAGGTGCTCCCGGTTGTGCGCGATCAGCCGGTCGGTGAGCTGCTCGGCGTACGCGTACTGCCCGACCAGCGGGTGCGCGAGGAGCGCCTTGAAGACCCGCTCCCGGCCGCCCCGCAGGGCCGCGTCGAGCGCCAGGTCCTCGTAGGCCGTCACGTTCGCGATCAGTCCGGCGTACAGCGGGTCCACCGGCGCGACCGGCAGCGGCACCGCCCCGCCCGTGCCCACCGCCGCCTGCGTCTCGATGACGGCGTCGTCCGGCAGGAACGGCAGCGTGCCGTTGTTGTACGTGTTCACCACCTGGTACGGCGAGCCCCCGCCGGCGAGCAGGGAGGCCGCCAGGTCCACGGCCGCCTCCGAGTAGAAGGCGCCGCCGCGCTTGGCGAGCAGCGCGGGCTTCTCGTCGAGCGCCGGGTCGCCGTACATCCCCAGGAGTTCCTTCTCCATCGCGGCGACCTCGGCGGCCCGCGAGGGCTTGGTGCGCAGCTCCCCGACGACCTCGTCGTGCGCGTAGTAGTAGCGCAGGTAGTACGAGGGGACGACGCCGAGCCGGTCCACGACCGGGCGCGGCAGGTGCAGGTCGGCGGCGATGGCGTCGCCGTGCTCGGCGAGCAGCCGCGGCAGCACGTCCTCGCCGTCGGGGCCGCCGAGCCGGACGCCGGTCTCCCAGGTGAGGTGGTTGAGGCCGACGTGGTCGAGGTGGACCTCGGACGGGGCCACGTCGAGGAGCTTCGCGAACTTCCGCTGGAAGCCGATGGCCACGTTGCACAGGCCGACGGCCTTGTGCCCGGCCCGCAGCAGGGCGCGGGTGACGATCCCGACGGGGTTGGTGAAGTCGATGATCCAGGCGTCCGGGTTGGCGCGCCGGACCCGCTCCGCGATGTCGAGGACCACGGGCACGGTGCGCAGCGCCTTGGCGAGGCCGCCGGCGCCGGTGGTCTCCTGGCCGACGCAGCCGCACTCCAGGGGCCAGGTCTCGTCCTGGTTCCTGGCCGCCTGGCCGCCGACGCGGAGCTGCAGGAGGACGGCGTCGGCGCCCTCGACGGCGGCGTCGAGGTCGGTCGTGGTGGTGATCCTGCCCTCGTGCGCCTGCTTGGCGAAGATCCGGCGGGCGAGTCCGCCGACGAGGTCGAGCCGGTCGGCGGCCGGGTCGACGAGGACGAGTTCGGTGAGGGGCAGGGTGTCGCGCAACCGCGCGAATCCGTCGATCAGTTCGGGGGTGTAGGTGGATCCGCCCCCCACGACAGCGAGCTTCATTCCGGTATCAGCCCTTCACTCCGGTCAGGGTGACTCCCTCGACGAACGCCTTCTGGGCGAAGAAGAACACGAGGATCACGGGGGCCATGACCAGTACGGTCGCGGCCATGGTCAGGTTCCAGTCGGTGTGGTGCGCGCCCTTGAAGGACTCCAGGCCGTAACTGAGCGTCCAGGCGGCCGGGTTCTCGGAGGCGTAGATCTGCGGCCCGAAGTAGTCGTTCCAGCAGTAGAAGAACTGGAAGAGGGCGACGGCGGCGATGGCCGGCTTCGCCATCGGCAGCACGACCCGCAGCAGGATCCGCACTTCGCCGCAGCCGTCGATCCGGGCCGCCTCGACGTACTCGTCGGGGATGGTGAGGAGGAACTGGCGCAGCAGGAAGATCGCGAAGGCGTCGCCGAAGGCCATCGGGACGATCAGCGGCCACAGCGTCCCGGACAGGTCCATCTGCTGGGCCCAGAACAGGTACATGGGGATGATCACGACCTGCGGCGGCAGCATCATCATCGAGATCACGAGCAGCAGCGACAGGTGCCGGCCGCGGAAGCGGAACTTGGCGAGCGCGTACGCGACGGGCACGGACGACACCACGACGAGGACGGTGCCGAGGCCCGCGTACAGCAGCGAGTTCCGCCACCAGGTGAGGAAGCCGTCGGTCTCGAAGACCTTGAGGTAGTTCTCGAAGTGCCAGGAGTCCGGGGTGAGATCGCGGGTGAGTGCCTGTTGGTCGCTCATCAGCGAGGTGAGGAGGACGAAGACGAACGGCAGGACGAAGAAGAGGGCCGCCGCGATGCCGAGGGAGTGCACGGCGATCCAGTGCAGCAGGGCCTTGCGCCGGGCCGTCCGCTCGGCGGGTGCGGTCAGGGACACGGTCATGGTTCAGTCACCCGAGCCGATCAGGCCGCCGCGCCGGCGCAGGAGCAGCGCGGTGAAGGCCATGGAGAAGGCGAAGAGCACGAGCGCCACCACGCAGGCCGTGCCGTAGTTGAACTGGCTGAAGCCGAGGCTGTAGACGAGCTGGGGCAGGGTCAGCGTGGAGTCGTCCGGATAGCCGGGGACGAAGGTGACGCCGGAGCCGCCCATCACGCCCGAGGCGACCTTCGAGGCCACGATCGGCTGCGTGTAGTACTGCATCGCGCCGATGATCCCGGTGACGACCGCGAAGAGGATGATCGGCGAGATGTTCGGCAGCGTGATGTGCCGGAACCGCTGCCGGGCGTTGGCGCCGTCCAGTTCGGCGGCCTCGTACTGCTCCTTGGGCACGTCGAGCAGGGCGGCCATGAAGATGACCATGAGGTCGCCGATGCCCCAGACGGCGAGCAGGGTCAGGGCCGGCTTGGCCCAGGCCGGGTCGGTGAACCAGGCGGGGGCGGGCAGCCCGATGCCCTCCAGGAGGGCGTTGACGGGCCCGGTGCCGGGGTTGAGCAGGAAGACGAAGGCGAGCGTCGCCGCCACCGGCGGGGCCAGGAACGGCAGGTAGAAGAGGGTGCGGAAGATCCCCGCGCCCGTCTTGATCTTCGTGATGAGCATCCCGATGCCGAGTCCGAAGACGACCCGGCAGCCCACCATGACGACGCCGAGCCAGAGGGTGTTCCGCAGGGCGGGCCAGAACTGCGGGAAGGACGTGAGGACGTACTCCCAGTTGGCGAGGCCCCGCCACTCGGGCGGGTTGAGCCCGTCGTACTTCATCAGGGAGAAGTAGACGGTCGAGACGAGCGGATAGGCGAAGAAGAAGCCGAAGCCGATCAGCCAGGGCGACATGAAGACCAGCGTCCGCAGGGCGTTGCGCCTGCGCCTGGACCGAAGGGTGTTCTTTCCCCCGCGGGCGGAGGCGGCCGGGGCGGCCGCCTCCGTCGCGGGCAGGGTGTCCGTGCTCATGGGCGGGTTCCGGCCGTCACTTCGCCGCGGCGATGTCGCGGTCGATCTGGGCGGCGGTGTCGGCGAGCCCCTTCTTCAGGTCGGTGACCTGGCCCTTCTCGTACTGCTGGGCGAACTTCTGGAGGGTGTCCTGGTAGGCGGAGCCGTTCACCGCGCCGTCCGAGGTGGTCGACTTCGGGTGCCGGGCGATGTCCAGGAAGGTCTTGAAGCGGGCGTCGAACTTCAGGTCGGGGGACTTCAGGGCGTCCAGGGTGGAGGGGACGTTGCCGATGGCGTTGGCGAAGCCCACCACCGCCTCGGTGTCCGTGGTCATGTACTTGACCAGCTCCCAGGCGGCGTTCTGCTTCTTCGACTGCGGCGCGATGCCCATGATCGTGCCGGAGAGGTAGCCCTTGCCGTACTCGGCGGCCTCGTCGTCGGCGACCGGCAGCGGCGCGACGCCGACCTCGAACGGGACCTTCGCCTCCTTGATGAAGTTCAGCCGCCACTCGCCGTCCAGCTGCATGGCGACCTGGCCGGTCTGGAAGGGGTGCTTGGCGCCCCACTCGTCACCGAAGGTGGTGCGGTACTTGTCCAGCTTCGGGAAGCCGCCCAGCGCGTCCACCAGCGACTTCTGGTACGTCATCATCTCGGCGAACGCCGGGTCGGACGCCGCCGTCGACTTGCCGGCCTCGTCGAAGTAACCGCCGTGGCCCCACTGCGACATGTAGTGCGAGACGACCGTCTCGTAGCCGAGGTAGTTCGGCATGAAGCCGAGCTGCTCGTACGAGTCGCCCTTGGCCTTCGTCAGCTTCTTGGCGACCTCGGTGAACTCGGACCACGTCTTCGGCGGGGCCTCGGGGTCGAGCCCGGCCTTCCTGAAGGCGTCCTTGTTGTAGTAGAGCCCGTACGCGTCCGAGAGCAGCGGCAGCGTGCAGCGCTTGCCCTCGAACTGGGTGTAGTCCTGGAGGACCTTCGGGAAGATCGCGTCGAGGTCCAGCTTGTCCTTCTCGACGAAGGGCTTGAGGTCGGCGAGCGCGCCCGTGTGGCAGAACTTGCCGACGTTGGCCGTGGTGAAGGAGGCGACCACGTCCGGGCCGTTGGAGCCGCCCGCGCGCAGCGCCTGGCCGAGCTTGTCGTCGTTGATGTTGCCGACGACCTTCACCTTGATGTTCGGGTGGGCCTTGGTGAAGCGGGCGACGTTCTCCTCGATCGCCTTGACCTCGGAGGGCGCCGACCAGCCGTGCCAGAAGGTGATGGTGGTCTCGGCCTTGGGGTCGTCGCTCGCCGCGGTGCCGGCGGAGCCGGTACAGGCGGAGGCGAAGAGGGCGATGGAGGCGGTGGCGGCGAGCGCGGCTGCGGCTCTGCGCGGGCGTACGGGCATGGCGAGGTCTCCCTGGGCGGGCTGAGGGGAAAGGGGGGGTGAAGGGGCAGGCGGGGGCCGGTCAGCGCGAGGTGTCGAAGACCTCGTCGCGGGTGGTGGCGAGCGCGCTCTCCAGCGCGCCGCGGAGCACGGGTTCGCGGGGGACGGCGGTGAGGACGAGGCGCGGCCGGGAGGCCGCGAGGTCGGCGAGCTCGGCCTGGACGCGGGCCCGCAGCGGCTCGCCGCCGGCGACGAGGACGTCCCCGGAGAGCACGATCAGTTCGGGGTCGAGGACGGCGGTGAGCGAGGCGAGACCGGTGGCGAGCCGCTCGGCGTAGCGGTCGAGCAGCTCCGCGTACGGCCCCTCGTCGGGGCTCCCGGCGGCCCGGGCGAGCAGCTCGCACGCCACCGGCACATAGGGGCGGTCGGGGGTGTCGAGGCCGGCCGCGCGGGCGATCCGGGGCACCGACTGGACGCCGGCGAGCTCCTGGAAGCCGCCGGAGTTGGCCTTGGCGACCTGGCGGACCAGCGGGGTGCCGGGGACCGGCAGGAAGCCGACCTCGCCGGCGCCGCCGGTGAAGCCCCGGTGCAGCCGGCCGCCGAGGACGAGGGCGGCGCCGAGGCCCTCCTCGTTCCACAGCAGGACGAAGTCCTCGTGGCCGCGGGCTGCGCCGACGGCCCGCTCGGCGATGGCCACCAGATTGACGTCGTTCTCGTACTCGAAGGGCATGGGCAGGACCGCGGCCAGCTCCTCCAGGAGCGTGGGGGAGTGCCAGCCGGGCAGGTGGGAGGCGTACCGGAGCCGTCCGGTGGCCGGGTCGAAGGCGCCGGGGGTGCCGATGACCAGGCGCCGGACGTCGGCCCGGGTGAGCCCGGCGGCCTCGACGGCCCCGTCGAGGGCCTCGGTGACCTGCCGGACCACGCCGTCGCCGGTGCGTCCTCCGGTGCGGAGCTCGTACTCGCCGGCGACGGCGCCGGTGATGTCGGCGACGGCGGCGCGGATCCGGTGCTGGTTGACGTCGAGCCCGGCGGCGTACCCGGCGCTCGGGTCGAGGGCGTACAGCTGGGCGCTGGGGCCGGGGCGGCCCTCGGTGGTGCCGGTGACCCGGACCAGGCCCGCCGCTTCGAGGCGGGCGAGGAGCTGGGAGGCGGTCGGCTTGGAGAGGCCGGTCAGCTTGCCGATCCGGGTCCGCGAGAGGGTGCCGTGCTCCAGGAGGAGGTCGAGCGCGGCGCGGTCGTTCATGGCGCGCAGGACGCGCGGGGTGCCAGGGGTTCCCTGGATGCCTGCCATGCCGTTCTCCTCGTCACGCCGTTCGTCACACCGTATGCCGTGCACTGTTAGGAAAGTTTCCTATCCGGTGGGAGGAAGGTAGGACGGGCGTCGCCGGGCGTCAATACCCGCGGACGCACGACACCCCCGACGGCAACCGAAGCGTTACCGGCGGGGGTGTCGTGGGACGTCCGGGTCGGGACCCGTCCGTCGGGCCCCTTGAGGGGCCCGGGTCCCGGTCAGGACTTGTTGAGGTCCGTCCTCGGCAGCGGCGTGGCCGCCGCCGACTGCGGCGAGGTCGTGTTCGAGAACGCCGAGGGCGCCGCCATGCCCGCCGTCGGATCGGCCGGCGTCTCCTCCGACGCCTGCGCGGGCAGTCCGCCGACGATCCGGATCCCGGCCTCGTCCAGGCCCCGCTTGATCCGCCAGCGGAGCTCGCGCTCCACGCCCAGCTTCTTCCCCGGCATGGTCTTCGCCGAGACCCGCACGGTCATCTGGTCGAGGAGCACCTCGGTCAGGCCGAGCACCTCCACCGGGCCCCACAGCCGCTCGTTCCAGGGCTCGTCCTTGGCCATCGCCTCGCCCGCCGCCGTGATCACGGACTGCACCTTGTCCAGGTCCTCCGTCGGCCGGACGGTCACGTCCACCGCCGCCGTCGCCCAGCCCTGGCTGAGGTTCCCTATGCGCTTGATCTCGCCGTTGCGCACGTACCAGATCTCGCCGTCGACGCCGCGCAGCTTCGTCACCCGCAGCCCCACCTCGACGACCTCGCCGGAGGCGACGCCCGCGTCGACCGAGTCGCCGACGCCGTACTGGTCCTCCAGGATCATGAAGACGCCGGAGAGGAAGTCCGTCACCAGGTTCCGCGCGCCGAAGCCGATCGCCACACCGGCCACACCGGCCGAGGCGAGCAGCGGCGCCAGGTCGATGTCGAAGGCGCCCAGGACCATCAGCCCCGCGGTGCCCAGGATCAGGAACGAGGCCACCGACCGCAGCACGGAGCCGATCGCCTCCGACCGCTGCCTTCTGCGCTCCGCGTTGACGAGCAGTCCGCCGAGCGCCGTCCCCTCCACCGCCTGGGCGGAGCGGTTCATCCGCTCGATCAGCTTCGTCAGGGCGCGCCGGACGGCCCACCGGAGCAGCAGGGCGACGACCACGATCAGCAGGATCCGCAGACCGGTGTTGAGCCAGGTGGACCAGTTCTCCTCCACCCAGCCGGCCGCGTTGGAGGCCTTCTCCGCCGCCTCGTCCAGAGTCACCGGAAGGGGCTCGGGTTCGGTGGCGGCGGCCAGGACGGACCAGGACAAGGGACAACCTCCAGGCATCGCGTACGCAGGCCATCCACCCTAACGGGGCATCGGACGTGTACCCGTTGCCCTGTTCGAGGGAGAGACCGACCTCACCCGGGCACATCTCCGGGAGACATGCCGATGTGGTCGAGAACACGTCCGGTCCGCCCCCGGGGATCGCACGAACGTGGTGGCGCTCCGACCAGGCATGAGGAGAGACTGAGAGCAGTTCGTCCCGGCGCGAGCCACGCGCCGCCGGCGTCATAGGAGGCATCCGTGCCGCATGTCCTGGTCCTCAACGCGTCGTACGAGCCCCTGGGCGTCGTACCGCTCCGCCGCGCACTCGTCCTCGTACTGGAGAACAAGGCCCTCTGCATCGAGGAGTCCGGCGCCTTCCTGCACAGCGAGCATCAGATCGTCCCCGCGCCCAGCGTGGTACGGCTGAAGCGGTTCGTGCGGGTCCCCTACCGGGGGCCCGTTCCCCTGACCCGCAGGGCCCTCTTCGCACGCGACGGCGGGCGCTGCATGTACTGCGGGGGAGTGGCGACCAGCGTCGACCACGTCATCCCGCGCAGCAGGGGAGGGACGCACGCCTGGGAGAACGTGGTGGCGGCCTGCCGCCGCTGCAACCACCTCAAGGCCGACAAGCACCTGCGGGAGATCGGCTGGCGGCTGCGCCACCAGCCCGCGCCGCCCACCGGCCTGGCCTGGCGGATCATCGGGACCGGTCACCGGGACCCACGGTGGCTGCCCTACCTCACGCCGTACGGCGCCGAGGACGCGATGGCCCGGATCGACTCCGTCGCCGACATCCCCGCGGGGGCGTTGACGACCGGCTGAGATCCGGGCCTTGTCCGTCCCCGGGACAGGGCGCGGAGGCGAGGGCGCCGCTCAGGGGGCGGCGCCCTCCTCCGGCGCGTCCTGCTCCGGCTGCTCCGGCGGCGGCGTGGTCTCCGGCGTCTCCGGTGTCTCCGGCGCCCCGGGCGTCTCCGGGGCCTCGGGGGCCTCCGGGGCCTTCGGCTCGGGCGTCACCGCGTACGTCTCCACCGACCAGAGCGAGTAGCCGTACGGCGTCGCCCGCTTCTCGCCCTGCACGCGCAGGAAGCGGGTGTCCGCCGCGTCCATCCGCACCGACTCCCGGCCGCCGCGCCCGTCCGCGACGGTCGCCGCGGTCCGCCAGTTCCGGCCGTCGGCCGAGACCTGCACGCGGTAGCGGGAGGCGTGCGCGTCCTGCCAGTGCAGCACCAGCTGCCCTATCCGGGCCGGTTCGGCCAGCTCCAGCTGGAACCAGGCGCCGTCCTCCGCCGGAGAGGACCAGCGGGTCGCCGGATCGCCGTCCACGGCCAGCGCCGCCGGGAAGTCCGGCGTCTCGTCGGCGGAGGAGGAGGCCGTCGCCGACCGGGCCAGGTCGGGGCCGCCCGTACGCGGGAAGGCCCGCACCGTCAGCACCCGCTCCTCGCCCGCGAACGCCACCGGCACCCGGTACTCCCCGGACGGCGTGCCCGGTGCCACCGACACCTCCATCGGCACCGTCGTCGTGCCGCCGCGCTCCACCGAGGCCTCCTTCGGCAGCCGTACGGTGATGCCCTTCGGCGCCCGCGCGGTCAGCGGGCCCCGCACCTCGGCCGCCCGCCGCCCCGTCAGCTCCAGGTCCACCCGGCCCGCCGGGCCGCCCGCCTCCAGGTCCGTCTCGGTGCGGGCCAGCTCCAGGCCCGCCTTCGGGCCGTCCGCGAACCACGGCACGAGGGACCGCACGTCGGGCGCCGGGCCCCCGCCGTCCCAGACGATCCGCAGCGCCTCCGCGCGCAGCCCCTTCAGCTCGGTCTGTGTCCAGCCGGAGGAGTCGAGCGGCCCAAGCGACCGCCACCCCTCGCCCGTCACCAGCGCCTCCACGCGCGCCCGCGGGGCCTTCTCCGCACCCGGCCGCGCGGCGCGGTCGGCGCCCTCCGCCGGCTTCCCGGTCAGCACCGTCACCGACTCCACCGGACGGGCCCGGTCCAGCTTCACCGTGTACGAGCCGGTGGCCCGGTCCACCGCGCGCTCCGGGTCCCGGTCGACGCCCGTCCAGGCCGCCGCCTCCTTCGCCGCCCGGTCCAGGAACGGGTCCAGGACCCCGGCGCCGACGGTGACCTCGCTCGCCTCGATCCTGGGCCGCAGCGGCTCCAGGCGCAGCTGCGCCTGCCAGGCCGCCGGGCCGTCCCCGCGCGCCTGCGCGAGGAGCATGTCGACGGCCGCCTCGCCCGCCGCCCCGTACCGGGACAGCTGCTCCAGCCACGGCCCGGACTCGGCCCTCAGCGCGCCGTCCGCCGTGCCGGCGAGCCGCCCGGGCGCCTCCCGCATCACCGTGAAGGCGGCCCGCAGCTCGCTCCCCGCCTTCTCCCGGGCCGCCGCCGAGCCCCCGGCCCGGGCCGCCCAGAAGGCGCTCATCAGCGGCTTCAGACCGGCCGACTCGGCGTCCGGGGCGAGGATCGACGAGGCCGCGTTCCCCGCCAGGGCGCCGAGCGCCGCGCGGGCGGCCGGCGCGGGGCCCGCCAGGTCGGCGACGGCCGCCCGCCAGGACTCCCCGGGCCGGTACCCGCGCGGGTTCCAGGCGAAGTCGGCGGTGGTGAACAGGGGGATCCGGGAGGCGGCGGGCTGCTCCATGGCGTGCGCCAGATAGGCGGCGGAACCGGACGCCACGACCGGCTCCCGGCCCCTGGTGGGCCCCAGGAAGAGCCGGTCCTGCGCGTAGTCGTTCACCGGGTAGTTGTCCATGGTGACCAGCGGGCGCTGCCCCAGGGCCGCCCGCACCCCGGCCAGTTCGGCGCCGGTGATCGTGCGCGGCACCACCCCGACGCCCGTCCACGCCACCCGCACGCGCGGGTCCAGGGCGCCGGCGAGCGCCGAGCGGTACTCGCTGGTGCCCTCCTGGTAGTACTCCGTGGGGAGCACCGTCAGCGGCTCCGCGGCGGAGTCGTCGCCGAAGCGCTCGGCGAGGTGCCGGGCCACCGTGTTCGCCACGCGCGCGTGCGCCCGGGCCGCGCCCGCCGCGTCCCGGCCGAACTCGTCGGCGTCCTCGTCGCAGGTCCACTCGCCGAACCCGGCGTCCGGGAACTGCAGCTGGAAGGAGCGGAAGCCGAGCTCGCGCATCGCGTCCAGCTTCCGCGTCAGCGCCGCCACGTCCTCGTCGGACGACAGGCACATCGACTGCGCGGGCGCCACCGCCCAGCCCAGCGTCACGTGGTTGGCCCGGGCCCGCTCGGCGAGCGCCCGGAAGCCGGCCCGCTGCGCCTCCGGGTAGGGCTCGCGCCACAGCGCCGCGCGGTACGGGTCGTCACCCGGCGCGTACAGATAGCGGTTCTGCTTGGTGCGGCCCAGGAAGTCGAGCATCCCGAGGCGCTGCGCGGTCGTCCACGGAGTGCCGTAGAAGCCCTCCGCGAGCCCCCGCTCGGCGGTGCCGGGCCAGTCCCGGACGACGACGCCCGGCACCTCGCCGCCGACGCCGTCCGGCCCCTCGCCGAGGAGCTGGCGGAGCGTCTGCACGGCGTGGAAGAGGCCGTCCTCGCCCGTCCCGTCCAGGACCACCGTCTCCCGCCCGCCGAAGCGGCCGGTGGCCAGCCGGTAGCCGCCGTACGGCAGATCGGCCCGCTCGGCCACCCCGAAGGAGGCCAGCGCCTCCTGCGCCGCCTCCCCGGACGGCCCCGAGACCCGGACGACCGGGCCCGCGCCCGGCAGCCCCTCGTGGACGGTCCGCACCCCGGCGGCGGCGAGCAGCCCCCGCAGCGCCGCGAGGGCGTACGGATCGGCGTCCTCGTCCGCGACCAGCGTCACCCGGTCCCCGAGGCGCACGGCGGGCCCGGCGGCCGTCAGCGACTGCGGCCGGGGCCAGACGGCGGGCGGCGCCGGCGCCGTGTACGCGGTGCCGATGCGGGGCGCGGGCACGCCCGGGCGGGCGACGGGCCCGGCGGGCGCGCGCACGAGGTCCTGGGGCGCGGCGGCCAGGTCGGGCACCGCCACCGGGAGGGGGACGGCGGCCGCCGAGCCGGGCACGGCACCGCCGAGCAGGCCGCCGATCACGGCGGCGGCGACCGCGGTCGCCGTGCGCGGTCCGCGTCCGGAACGCACGGGGGTCAAGGGGGCTCCCTTCGCCGGGGCCCCGGGCCCGCCGGTCCGTCAGGAGCGGGCCCCACCCGGCAGGTTGATAACGAGGGGGTTACGAGCCCACCACCCGTCGCACGGAGGTGTCAATGCGAGGGGGCGAAGTGTCGGCTTTGCCCGGTGAACCACCGGCGAGCTGTCGCCCTTTTGCCACGTCCCCCCGGTAAAAGGGGCAAAGGCAGGCACGGTGGGTAGGGCTCACTCGTCCCACCCCGCGGACGCCGGCCACCCGCCGCGCCCGGCCGCCCCTGTCGAGACCAGACCCGGGAGACCCCCGTGACCACGACCGACCGCCAGCAGTCCGAGCGGATACGGATCCCACGCCAGTCCGCCCCCGGCGAACCCGCCCCGGCCGCCGGGCCGCTGACCAGCGAGCCCCCGAGCGCCGCCCCCGCGCCGCTGACCAGCGAGCCCCCGCTCGCCGGCGCCGCGCCCCTCACCAGCGAGCCGCCCCTCACCGGCGCGGCACCCCTCACCAGCGAGCCCGCCGCCCCCTCCGGCCGGTGCGGCACGGAGCCCCCCGGAGTGTGAAGTGACCCTGGCCCGCCTCGCCGCCCGTCACGGCGTCGCCACCGCGTTCAGCCCGTCCGAGGGCGTCACCACGCCCGTGCCCGAGGCCACCGTGGTCGCGGTGCTCGGCGCCCTCGGGGTCGACGCGTCCACCCCGGAGGCGGTCGCCGCCGCCCTCGGCGCGGCGGAGCGGGCCGACCGGGAGCGGCTGCTCCCGCCCACCCTCGTCCGGCACACCGGCGACGGGCCGGTGCGCCCCCCGGACGGACTGCCCGACGGGACCCTGCTGCGGGTCACCACGGAGTCGGGCGCCGTCCACGCCGGCGGCGACTGGGAGCGGCTGCCGCTCGGCGTGCACACCGTGGACGCCGAGGCCCCCGACGGGCGCACCGCCCGCGCCACCCTGATCGTCGCCCCCGCGCGCGTCCCGGCCCCCGCCACGCGCGCGTACGGCCTGCTCGTCCAGCTCTACTCGCTGCTCTCCGAACGCTCCTGGGGCATGGGCGACCTCGGCGACTTGCGCGAACTCGTCTCCTGGGCGGGCCGCGCGCACGGCGCCGGCTTCGTCCAGGTGAACCCGCTGCACGCGGGCGTGCCCGGCGAGCCCTCGGACCCCTCGCCGTACCGCCCCTCCTCGCGCCGCTTCCCCGACCCCGTCCACCTGCGGATCGAGCGGATCCCCGAGTACGCCCACCTGGGCCCCGGCCACCGCGAGGAGCTGGACCGGATCCTCGCCGCCGCCGCCGAACTCCGCGAGAGCGTCCTCGGCAAGGGCACCGCCATCGACCGGGACGCCGTCTGGGCGCTCAAGCTCCGCGCCCTGGAACTCCTCGGAGGCGTCGAGCCCGGCCCCGGCCGCCGCGCCGACTTCCACGACTTCCTCGCCGAGCGCGGCCGCGCCCTGGAGGACCACGCCACCTACCAGGCCCTCGCCGAACTCCACGGCCCCCACTGGCGCTCCTGGCCCGAGCCGCTGCGCACCCCCGAGGGCGCGGCGGCGGCGGTCCTCGCCGACGCGGTCCTCGCCGCCCGGGTCGACTTCCACTGCCGGCTCGCCTGGCTGACGGACCGGCAGCTCGGCGAGGCCGCCGACGCGGCCCGGGAGGCCGGGATGGCGGTCGGGATCGTCCACGACCTCGCCGTCGGCGTCCACCCGGAGGGCTCCGACGTCTGGGCCCGGCAGGGCGACTTCGCCGCCGGGATGTCGGTCGGCGCCCCGCCCGACGCCTTCAACGCCCGCGGCCAGGACTGGGGCCTTCCGCCGTGGCGCCCCGACGCCCTCGCCGCCGCCGGCTACGCCCCGTACCGCGGCCTGCTGCGCGAACTCCTGCGGCACGCGGGCGCCTTGCGCATCGACCACGTCATGGGCCTGTTCCGGCTGTGGTGGGTGCCGGAGGGCCGGGAGCCCGTCGAGGGCACCTACGTGCGGTACGACGCCGAGGCGATGCTCGCCGTCCTCGTCCTGGAGGCGCACCGGGCCGGCGCCCTCGTCGTCGGCGAGGACCTGGGCACCGTCGAGCCCGGCGTCCGCGAAGCCCTCGCCGCGCGCGGGGTGTTCGGCACCTCCGTGCTCTGGTTCGAGCGGGACTGGGCGGGCGGCGGCGCCCCGCTGCCGCCCGAGGCGTGGCGGGCCGACTGCGTGGCCACCGCCACCACCCACGACCTGCCGTCCACCGCCGCCCGGCTCTCCGGCGACCACGTGCTGCTGCGCCACCGGCTCGGGCTGCTCCCCGGCGACCTGGCCCGCGAGCGCGCGGCGGACGCGGCGGAGACCGCCGAGTGGCGCGCGGTCCTCCAGCGGCTCGGGCTGCTCCCGGAGGGGCCGGGCGGCGAGGAGGCCGAGATCCGGGCCGTCCACCGCTTCCTGGCCCGCACCCCGGCCCGGATGGTGGGGGTGTGGCTGCCGGACCTGGTGGGGGACCGCAGGCCGCAGAACCTGCCGGGCACCTGGGACGAGTACCCCAACTGGCGGCTGCCGGTCGCGGGCCCCGACGGACAGCCGCTCACCCTGGAGCGGATCGCCGCCTCGCCCCGCGCGCACGCCCTCCTGAGGACCGCCGCCGAGGGGGTCGGAGCCCGTACGGCACCCCCGGGCGCGCGGGCCGTTTAGGTGTTCGCTACTTTTGCACCGTGGACAAGAAGAACGCCCTGCGCGCCGGCGCCGTCGCGGCCGGTACGACGCTGATGATGCTGCTCATGTCGTCCCCCGCGCTCGCGCTGACCCGCGACGACGGTGACGACCCGGCCCCCAAGCTGGAGGTCATCGAGACCCTCGGCCTGTTCGTGGTGGCCCCGCTGGTGCTGTTCGCGGTCATCGCCGGCCTGGTGATGGTCCTCGACAAGTCCCGCAAGAAGGCGTAACCGCCGCAGGCGGAAACGCAGAAGGCGCGATCGCGGAGGGCGCGACCGCCTCCGCCCGTCCTTCGAGGGCGCCGCACGGCCACCGTGGCCGTGCGGCGCCCTCGCGTTTTCTCCGCCGCTCTCAGGCGGTCGTCGCCAGGAGCTTCCGCAGCAGGCCGGCCAGCTGCCGCGCCTCCTCCTCGGTCAGTGCGCCCTCCAGCGCCTCCCGCTGGCGCGCCAGGCCCGCGCCGACCGCCTGGTCCACCAGCTCCCGGCCGCGCTCGGTGAGCGTGACGCGCAGTCCGCGCCGGTCGTTCGGGTCGGGGCTGCGGGTGAGCAGTCCGGCCTTCTCCAGCTTGTCCAGGCGGCCGGTCATCCCGCCGGTGGTGATCATCAGGGTGGCGGTCAGCTCGCGCGGCGAGAGCGTGTACGGCTCCCCGGAGCGGCGCAGGGTCGCCAGCACGTCGAACTCCCCGAGCGCCATGCCGTAGGGCGCGTACGCCTTGTCCACCTTGCCGCGCATGGCGGCGGCCAGCCGGTAGATCCGCCCGAAGACCGCCATGGGGAGCGTGTCGAGATCGGGGCGGACCACGGCCCACTGGGCGGCGATGGCGTCGACGGGGTCGTGTGCGGGCGGCTGCGTGTTCATGACCTCAGTGTTCCGTTCCTTCCGGGTCGATGGCAAGAAAGCCACTTGCAAGTAAGTAGCTTAGTGCTAAGTTAATTACCGCCAAGCCAGTGGCGCTCCGGACCGCCGGGGCGCAGCCGCTTCAGGGGGAGTCCTGCCATGTCCCGCAAAGCCGCCGTCGTCGCGCTCACCGCCCTCGCCCCGATCTCCTGGGGCTCGACCTACTTCGTGACCACCGAGTTCCTGCCGGCCGACCGGCCGCTCTTCACCGGGCTCATGCGGGCCCTCCCGGCCGGGCTGCTGCTCCTCGCGCTGACCCGCAAGCTCCCGAGCGGCGCCTGGTGGTGGAAGTCGGCGGCCCTCGGCGCCCTGAACATCGGGGCCTTCTTCCCGCTCCTCTTCCTCGCCGCCTACCGGCTGCCCGGCGGCGTCGCCGCCGTCGTCGGCTCGGTCGGCCCGCTGTTCGTCGTCGGCCTCGCGGCCCTCCTCCTCGGCGAGAAGCCCACCGTGCGGACCCTGCTCACCGCGGTCGCCGCCGCCTTCGGCGTCAGCCTCGTGGTCCTCAAGGCGGGCGCCGCGTTCGACCTGATCGGCGTCGGGGCCGGGCTGCTCTCCTCCCTCTCGATGTCCGCGGGCGTCGTCCTCACCAAGCGCTGGGGTCGCCCCGAGGGCGTCGGCGCGCTCGCCCTCACCGGCTGGCAGCTCACCGCCGGCGGTCTGGTCATCCTCCCCATCGCCTTCCTGGTCGAGGGCGCCCCGCCCGCCCTCACCGGCACGAACCTCGCGGGCTACGCCTACCTCGCCTTCGGCAACACCGCGATCTCGTACTTCCTCTGGTTCCGCGGCATCGAGCGCCTGAGCGCCTCCTCGGTCACCCTGCTCGGCCCGCTCTCCCCGATCACCGCCGCCGTCATCGGCTGGGCCGCCCTCGGCCAGGCCCTCGGCCCGGTGCAGGTGCTCGGCATGGCGATCGCCTTCGGCGCCACCCTGGCGGGCCAGCTGGCCCCCGCGAAGCCCAAGCCCGTCGCCACCGAGCCCGTATCGTTCAGTTCTCCTGAAAAGAACGGTCAGGAAGTTTCGATGGACCTGGAGGTTTCGGGGGTGCGACGGTAGGCCGCATGACCCTCACGACCGCACGCCACCCGACCGCACCCGAAGAAGCCACCCGGAGACCGGCGCCCGCCAAGGGCGCCGGTCTCGGCGTGCTCCTCGCCCTGATCGCCACCGTCGTCTGGTCCGGCAGCTTCGTCGCCACCCGCGACATGGCCGACACCGTCCCGCCCGTCCAGGCGGTCTTCTGGCGCTGGACCATCGCCCTGCTCGCCGTCGCCCCGCTCGCCGCCCGCCCCTTCTGGCGGCAGCGCGCCCTCCTCCGCCGCCACCTCGGCTACACCGCCCTCGCCTCGCTCTTCGGCGTCGCCCTCTACAACACCCTCGTCCACCAGGCCGGCCTCACCACCTCCGCCACCAACATGGGCATGATCATGGCCGCCTCCCCGGTGATCATGGCGGTCTACGCCCGGCTCGGCGGCGAACGCCTCGGCGCCCGCCGCCTCCTCGGCCTGGCGACCGCCGTCCTCGGCGTGCTCCTCCTCGTCGGCAAGGGCTCCCTCGCGCTCGACCTCTCCGCCGGCGACCTCTGGATGTTCGCGGCCGCCCTCTCCTTCGCCTCGTACAGCGCCCTCCTCAAGCGCAGGCCCCCGGAGATCGACGGACTCGCCTTCCTCTTCACCACCTTCGTGCTCGGCGCGCTGATGCTCGCCCCCGCCTACGCCGTCTCCCTCGCCGTCCAGGGCGGCTTCCCCGCCACCCCCGGCACCGTCGGCCCCCTCCTCTACCTCGGGGTGTTCTCCTCCGCCGTCGCCTTCTTCTCCTGGAACAAGGCGATCTCCCTCGTCGGCGCCGCCCGCGCCGGAGTCGTCTACTACCTCCAGCCCGTCTGCGTCGCCCTCCTCTCGTACGCCCTCCTCGGCGAGGAACTCGGCCTCGCCGGCGGCGCCAGCATGGCCCTCATCCTCGGCGGGGTGGCGCTCGGTTCGGCCCGGTGACCGGGGGCGGATAGGTTGCGCCCATGACCGAGTGGGACATCAAGAAGCTGCACATCCTGCGCACCCTGCGCGACCGGGGCACCGTCACCGCCACCGCCGAGACGCTGCTCATGACCCCCTCGGCCGTCTCCCAGCAGCTCACCAACCTCGCCAGGCAGCTCGGCGTGCCGCTCCTGGAGGCCCACGGGCGGCGCGTCCGGCTCACCGACGCCGCCCACCTCGTCCTGCGCCACGCCGAGGCCGTCTTCGCCCAGCTGGAGCGCGCCGACGCCGAACTCGACGGCTATCTGCGCGGCGAGGCCGGCCAGGTCCGGGTCGCGGCCTTCTCCACCTCCGTGCCCGCGCTCCTCGTCCCCGCCGTACGCCGGCTCCGCACCGCCCACCCCGGGCTCGCCGTCCGGATCCGGGAGGCCGAGGCGGCGGAGGCGTACGAACTGCTCACCGCGGGCGAGGTCGACCTCGCCCTCTCGCTCGCAGCCCACGCGCCCACCGCGCGCGACCCCAAGTACACCCGGCTGCCGCTGCTCGCCGACCCCCTCGACGTCGCCCTGCCGGCTGGTCACCCGCTCGCCGACGCCCCCGGCCTCCGCCTCGCCGACCTCGCCGCCGAACCGTGGATCTTCGGCGGCTCCGGCCCCTGGTCCGAGATCACCACCGCCGCCTGCGAGGCCGCCGGCTTCGTGCCCGAGCAGGCCCACAGCGCCTCGGGCTGGACCGCGATCCTCGCCATGGTCGAGGCGGGACTCGGCATCGCCCTCGTGCCCCGGATGGCCTCCGCCGACCGGCGCGGCGGCACCGGGGTCGTCATGCGGGTGCTCTCCGCCGACCAGCCGCGCCGCCACGTCGTCGCGGCCGTCCGGCGCGGGGCCGAGGACGGACCCGCGGTCGCGCGGGTGCTCGCCGCGCTCCGCGAGGAGGCCGCCGCCCGCCGGACCGTTCAGCGGAACTGAACGACATCGTCGAAAACATTCGATGGACCCCGGGCCTCCGGCGCGCGACAGTCGAAGCATGACCGGAACCGAGGACATCCAGGACCCGCACGCCAACGACGCCGCCCCCTACGGCGGAGGCGACCCGTACGCCGACTACCGCACCGGCGACTTCCCCTTCACCGAACTGGTCGACCTCGCCGACCGCCGCCTCGGCGCCGGCGTCGTCGCCGCCAACGACGAGTTCTTCGCCGAGCGCGAGAACCTCCTCGTCCGCGAGCGGGCCGTCTTCGACCCGGAGCACTTCGGCCACAAGGGCAAGATCATGGACGGCTGGGAGACCCGCCGCCGCCGCGGCGCCGACGCCGAGAACGTCTTCCCGGCCCCCGAGGACCACGACTGGGCCATCGTCCGCCTCGGCGCCCCCGGCGTGATCCGCGGGATCATCGTCGACACCGCCCACTTCCGTGGCAACTACCCGCAGCGCGTCAGCATCCAGGCCACCTCCGTCGAAGGCTCCCCGAGCCCCGAGGACCTGCTCGACGCCACGTGGGAGGAACTCGTCCCGCCGACGCCCGTGCGCGGCCACGCCGCCAACGGCTTCGAGATCACCGCCGAGCGCCGCTACACCCACCTGCGGCTCTGCCAGCACCCCGACGGCGGCATCGCCCGCCTCCGCGTCCACGGCGAGGTCGTCCCCGACCCCGAGTGGCTCGAACTGCTCGGCACCCTCGACCTGATCTCCGTACTGAACGGCGGTTCGTACGAGGACGCGTCGGACAAGTTCTACTCCTCGCCGACCCAGATCATCCTGCCCGGCACCTCCCGCAAGATGGACGACGGCTGGGAGAACCGCCGCCGCCGCGTCCGGGGCACCAACGACTGGGTGCGATTCCGGCTCGCCGCGCAGGGCGCCGTCCGCGCCGTCGAGATCGACACCGCCTACCTCAAGGGCAACTCGGCGGGCTGGATCGCCCTCCAGGGCCGCAACGGCGAGACGGGCGAGTGGTTCGAGATCATCCCCCGGACCAAGCTCCAGCCCGACACCCTGCACCGCTTCAAGCTGCCTGCCCAGGCCGTCGTCACCCACGTCCGCCTCGACGCCTTCCCCGACGGCGGCGTCGCCCGGATGCGCCTCCACGGGGAACTGACGGAGCAGGGCGCGGCCGACCTGCGCGCCCGGTTCACGGCACTCGGCGGCTGAACCCGGCCGCCTCGCCGGATCGCCGGTACGCCGAAGGGGCCCCGGACCGACACGGTCCGGGGCCCCTTCCTCCCTACGGGGTGCGCTACTTCGCCGCGGCCGCGTCCGCGGCCTGTGCGCGCAGGGCGCGCTCGACGCCCGCGCGGCTCTCCGTCACCAGGCGCCGAAGCGCCGGGGCCGGGTTGTGCTCGGCGATCCACGCGTCCGTCGCGTCCAGGGTCTCCTGCGAGACCTGGAGGCTCGGGTAGAGACCGACCACGATCTGCTGGACGATCTCGTGGCTGCGGGTCTCCGAGACGCGCTTGATCGACGCGAAGTACTTCGCCGTGTACGGGTGGAGCAGTTCACGCTGGTCGGGCTGGACGAAGCCGCCGATGACGGCCTCCTGCACCGCGTTCGCCAGCTTGTCGTCCTCGACGACCGCGGCCCACGCCGCCTCCTTCGCCGTCGGCGTCGGAACGGCCGCGCGCGCGGTCGCCGAGTGCCGCTCGCCCGCCGCCGTGCGGTCGCGCTCCAGCTCGGCGGCGATCTCCGCCTCGCCGAAGCGGCCGGTCGCCGCGAGCCGCTGGACGAACGCCCAGCGCAGCTCGGTGTCGACGGCCAGGCCCTCGATCACCACGGAGCCGTCGAGCAGCCCGGCGAGCACGTCGAGCTCCGCGTCCGTGCGGGCGGTCGCCGAGAAGGCCCGCGCCCACGCCAGCTGGTGGTCGCCGCCCCCCTCGGCGGCACGCAGCTGCTCCTGGGCGAAGGTGCCCCAGCGGGCCAGGCCCTCGGCGCGCCACTCCGGCGCCGCGTACAGCTCCAGGGCGGCCTTGACCTGGCCCTGGAGCGACTGCACCACG
Organism: Streptomyces sp. NPDC047974; assembly: GCF_040653375.1. Classification (NCBI taxonomy): domain Bacteria; kingdom Bacillati; phylum Actinomycetota; class Actinomycetes; order Kitasatosporales; family Streptomycetaceae; genus Streptomyces; species Streptomyces sp. NPDC047974. Next base: position 307,339 of record NZ_JBEZNU010000004.1, on the reverse strand, counting down.
CCGATGTCGGACTCCTTGGCGATGCCCGAGAGCACCAGCTCCAGGTAGTCGCGGGTGGCCAGCTCGCCGTCGCGGGTCATGTCCCAGGCCGAGGCCCAGCACAGGGCGCGCGGCAGCGACTCGGCGAAGTCGCCGAGGTGCGCGGTGACGTTCTGCAGCGACACCTCGTCGAGGCGGACCTTGGCGTACGACAGGTCGTCGTCGTTCAGCAGGACGACCGCTGGGCGGGACTTGCCGATCAGCGCCGGCACCGCGGTCAGCTCGGCCGCCTCGATGTCCAGCTCCAGGCGCTCGCCGCGGACCAGCTTGCCGGCGGCGTCGAGGTCGTAGAAGCCGATCGCGATGCGGTGCGGGCGGAGCACGGCCTCGCCCTTGGCGCCGGCGGGCAGCGCCGGGGCCTCCTGGCGCACCGCGAAGGCGGTGATCGAGCCGTTCTCGTCGGTCTCGATCTCCGGGCGCAGGATGTTGATGCCGGCCGTCTCCAGCCACGCCTTCGACCAGGTCTTCAGGTCGCGCCCGGAGGTCTCCTCCAGGGCGCCGAGCAGGTCGCCGAGGCGGGTGTTGCCGAAGGCGTGGCGCTGGAAGTACGCCTGCACGCCCTTGAAGAACTCGTCCTGGCCGACGTAGGCGACGAGCTGCTTGAGGACCGAGGCGCCCTTGGCGTACGTGATGCCGTCGAAGTTGACGAGCACGTCCTCCAGGTCGTTGATCTCGGCCATGATCGGGTGCGTCGACGGCAGCTGGTCCTGGCGGTAGGCCCAGGTCTTCTCCGCGTTGGCGAAGGTGGTCCAGGCGTTCGGCCAGCGGGTGCCCGTCACCGACGCCTGGCAGGCGACCGAGGTGTAGGTGGCGAACGACTCGTTCAGCCACAGGTCGTTCCACCACTCCATGGTCACGAGGTCGCCGAACCACATGTGGGCCAGCTCGTGGAGGATGGTCTCGGCGCGGCGCTCGTAGGCCGCGTCCGTCACCTTCGAGCGGAAGACGTACTGGTCGCGGATGGTGACCGCGCCCGCGTTCTCCATCGCGCCCGCGTTGAACTCCGGCACGAACAGCTGGTCGTACTTGGCGAAGGGGTAGGCGTAGGCGAACTTCTCCTGGAACCAGTCGAAGCCCTGCCGGGTCACGTCGAAGATGTGGTCCGCGTCGAGGAACTCGGCCAGCGACGGACGGCAGTAGATGCCCAGCGGCACGACCTGCCCGTCCGGGCCCTCGTACGTCGAGTGCACCGCGTGGTACGGGCCGACGATCAGGGCGGTGATGTACGAGGAGATCCGCGGGGTCGGCTCGAAGGCCCACACCCCGTCCTTCGGCTCCGGGGTCGGCGAGTTGGAGATGACGCTCCAGCCCTCCGGCGCCTTCACGGTGAACTGGAAGGTCGCCTTCAGGTCGGGCTGCTCGAACGAGGCGAAGACCCGGCGCGCGTCCGGCACCTCGAACTGGGTGTACAGGTACGCCTGGCCGTCGACCGGGTCGACGAAGCGGTGCAGGCCCTCACCGGTGTTGGTGTACGCGCAGTCCGCGACCACCCGCAGCTCGTTGCGGCCCTGCTTGAGGCGGGGCAGCGCGATCCGCGAGTCGCGGAAGACGGCGGCGACGTCGAGGGAGTGCCCGTTGAGCACGGCCTCGTGCACGGCGGGGGCGACGAGGTCGATGAAGCTCTCGGCGCCCTCCTCGGCGGAATCGAAGCGGACGGTGGTGACGGACCGGTAGGTGCCGCCCTCCTGCGCACCGGTGAGGTCCAGTTCGACCTCGTACGCGTCCACGGTCAGCAGCGCCGCCCGCTGCTGGGCCTCTTCACGGGTCAGGTTCGTACCAGGCACCCGGTCAACTCCTCGGTTTCGTGACGTTTGGGCCATCCTTCCACGGGGCGTGGCGGAGACGCACGGCACATTTCCCAGGGCGAACACGCAAGAACGGCGGCCGTCCACCCGGACGGCCGCCGTTCCTCGCGCGGGGGCTGGGTCAGCCCTTGAGTTCGGCCGCCACGAGCTCCGCGATCTGCACCGCGTTGAGCGCGGCGCCCTTGCGGAGGTTGTCGTTGGAGAGGAAGAGCGCGAGGCCGTTGTCGACCGTCTCGTCGACGCGGATGCGGCCCACGTACGAGGCGTCCTTGCCGGCCGCCTGGAGCGGCGTCGGGATCTCGGAGAGCTCGACGCCCTCGGCGTCCTTCAGCAGCTCGTAGGCGCGCTCGACGCTGATCGGGCGGTCGAAGCGGGCGTTCACCTGGAGCGAGTGGCCGGAGAAGACCGGGACGCGGACACAGGTGCCCGAGACCTTCAGCTCCGGGATCTCCAGGATCTTGCGGGACTCGTGGCGGAGCTTCTGCTCCTCGTCGGTCTCGAAGGAGCCGTCGTCGACGATCGAGCCGGCCAGCGGGACCACGTTGAAGGCGATCGGGCGCTTGTAGACGGCGGGCTCGGGGAACTCGACGGCCTCGCCGTCGAAGGCCAGCCGGTCGGCCTGCTCGGCCACCGCGCACGCCTGGCCGCGCAGCTCGGCGACACCGGCCACGCCCGAGCCGGAGACGGCCTGGTAGGTGGTGGCGACCAGCGCGGTGAGGCCGGCCTCCTGGTGGAGCGGCCTGAGGACCGGCATGGCGGCCATCGTGGTGCAGTTCGGGTTGGCGATGATGCCCTTGGGGCGGTCCTTGATCGCGTGCGGGTTGACCTCGGACACGACGAGGGGGACCTCGGGGTCGCGGCGCCAGGCGGAGGAGTTGTCGATCACGACGGCGCCCTGGGAGGCGACCTTCTCGGCGAGGGCCTTGGAGGTGGCGCCGCCGGCGGAGAAGAGCACGATGTCCAGGCCGGTGTAGTCGGCCGTCGAGGCGTCCTCGACGGTGACGCCGTCCACGACCGTGCCGGCGGACCGGGCGGAGGCGAAGAGCCGCAGCTCGTCGACCGGGAAGTTCCGCTCGGCCAGGATCTTGCGCATGACTGTGCCGACCTGACCGGTGGCTCCGACGATTCCGACCTTCACGGGGACTCCTCCATACGTGTGTGCAGGTGCTGCCGCCCCCCATGATGCGTGCCGCCTGCCGTTCCTTGTCCAATCCATTGTCCGAGGGGCGGGACGAAGGGTGAACGTTTCGGAGGGCCGACGCGTCGAAGGGGGACCGGACGAGGGAAGGGGGCGGGGTGGAGCAGATGGACGCGGCACTGGTGGACCGGGTGCGGGCGGTCCTGGCGCTGGGCGGGGTGCCGTACGCGGAACTCCAGGACGGCGTGCAGCAGGTGGGCCTGCGGCTGCTGGAGGCCCGGGCGAAGGGGGACCCGCCGCGCTCCCCGGCCGCCTGGTGCGCGGTGGTCGCCACCAGGGTGGCCGCCGACTGGCACCGGGCCCGCCGCCGCGACGAGCGCCTGACCGCGCTGCCGGCGTTTCGTTGTGGGCAATCGTTCCGCAGGGCGGAACGGGTGGGCACAACGGAACGGCACCGTTGCGGGTGTCTCCGCTCCCGGGCCTGGACCCGCACCCGTACGGCGCTGTACAAGGGGTGCGGGTTCAGGCTCGGAAAGCCGGGGCCCGGCACGAGGCGCCGTCCCTGTGCCCACCCGTCCCGCCCTGCGGGACGCCTGCCCACAGGAACGGAGGGCCCGCGTGCCCACAGGGACGGAAGGGCGCGCCCGCGCGGACGTGGCCCTGATCCGCGAGCAGCTGGGCGTCCTGGCGACCGCCCTGACGGCGGAGCCCGTATCCCCGGCGCCGGTCGTACGGCCCCGGCGGCGGGGCCGGACCGTGGCCTGGGTGCTCGCCGCCTGCGTGGCGCTCGGCGTGCTCGGGACCGGCGGCGCCTGGCTCGCCGCGCGGCCCTGGACGCCGGCCGACGGCGGCGTGATCGACGCCAAGCTCACCCCGGGCGGGATCGCGGCCTGCGCCACGGACGTCGCCGAGGGGACGGTCGCGCGGGTCGAGCCTCTTCCGGGGGAGGGGGAGTACCGGGTGGTGCTGCGGGTGGAGCGCACGTACAAGCCGGCCGCCGGCGGCCCGGGAGAGCTGGCCTTCACGGGCGTGGCGGCCGACGACTCGTTCTACCGCCCCGGGACGCGGATGCTGGTCGTCGTCTCCCGCTTCCCGGACGAGCCGGCGCTCACCTTCCGCCAGGACATGGAGCCGCCCGGTGACCTGGGCGAGGACGTCGGTCCGGTCCGCGACGAGCTGGAGTACGGGCGGAAGTGGACCGCGAAGGCCCTCTCGGAGGGGGTCGCGGAGTGCCCGGGCCGGGGCTGAACGCGCAAGGGGCGGGCGCCCGTACGGACGCCCGCCCCTCTTCGTGCCGGGGTGTTACGGGGTGACGCTGCCGATCAGGACGCTGCCGGTGCCGGCGACGGTGCCGCGGGCGTTGAGGAGCTGGACCTGGCCGAAGAACTGGCGTCCCTCGGGGGCCGGGCCGCCGACGACGACCTCGGCCGCGACCTCGGTGCTCGCGCCGTTGGCGAGCGGGTAGGTCTTGGCCTCGTCGACCTTCACGGTGCCGAGCGACGGGGAGAAGTACACGTCCTTGTAGTCGTAGGTCGTGCCGCCCTCCGCGTGGACCGCGTAGCCGTCGACGACGACGCTGTAGGTGCCGGCCGCCGGCTTGACGAGGGAGACGGACTCCTCCGAGTCGCCGTCGGCGGACTGGCCGACCTGCTTGCCGTTCAGCAGCACGGTCAGGTCGAGGTCGGCGGCCTTGTCGGAGGTGTTGCCGATCGCGATGTCGAGGCGCTCGACGCCCTCACCGATGGTGAGGGTCTTCGTCTGCTGCTCGTGGTGCCGGATGGTCGGGGTCTCGACCTTGGCCGAGCCGAGCGAGCCGCCCTTCAGCTTGCCGTCGAGGCCGGCGAAGCCGTTGGTGACGGTCCACTCGACGGCGGCCGGGGTGCCGACCTTCGCCTCGGCGACCGTCTGGACGGCCGGGTCGAAGGAGGCGCCGAGCACGGCGACGTCCAGCTTGAACGGGTTGTCGAGGTCCGGCGAGGTGCGGCGCGCCTCGACCTCGATCTCCCAGACGCCGGGCTGCGGGTTGGTGTACGACCGCAGGTCGGGGCGGCAGGTGTTCGCCGGGTTGTAGTGCGGGTAGCAGCCCGTGGTGGCGGTCGGGTCGACCGGGACGCCGTACGGGTGGATGGCGATGAAGCGGGTCTGGCTCTTCGCCTTCAGGCCGCCGATCGCCACCTCCAGGGAGGTCGCGCCCTGCGGCACGGTCACGAAGTACGACTTCGTGCTGTTGCGCTGGACCGAGCCGGCGGTCGAGAAGGAGTAGCCGGGGGCGACCAGGTCGCTCGCGACGACCGAGGTGGCCATGATCTGCTTGTCGACGCCCTCGGTGCGCTCGTCGTCGGCCTCCAGGAGCACGCTGTGCACACCGGCGGTGGTCGGACGGGCCTCCAGCTTGACGGTGACCGGCTTGTTCAGCGGCAGGTCGATCTCGTCGTCGCCGAGGATCCGGAAGGTGCCGTCGTTGTACTTGAGGTCCAGCTCGTGCTCGATGGCACGGTCCGGGCCGCTGGTGCGGGTGACGGTGACGTCGTAGACCTTCTTCTGGCCGACCTTGAGGCCGCCCTCGCGGTCGTACACACCGGTGCCGGTGTGCGGGGCCGGGAAGATCACGGTGTCGACCGGGGCCTCGACCTTGTAGGAGTGGGCGGTGGCCCCGTCCTTGATCGAGTCCCACGCCTCGACGACGTCGACGAGACCGGCGCCCTGCTCGTGCGCCGCGACACCCGGGATCCGCTTGGCGGTCGAGGTGAGGGCGGTGCGGAGGGTCAGCGGGGAGAGCTCGATGCCGCGCTGCTTGGCGGCGGAGAGCAGCAGCGCGCTCGCGCCGGCGACCTGCGGGGACGACATCGAGGTGCCGTTGAGCATGCCGTAGCCGGCGGGCAGCGCGTAGCCGGCCTCGGCGACGCCGGAGCCGGCCTGCCAGGTCGGGATGGTGTTCACGGCCGAGCCCGGGCCGGTGACCAGCGGGGCGGCGCCGCCGTCCTCACGCGGACCGCGCGAGGAGAACGGGAACATGGCGTACTTCTTCTCGACGGCCGAGCCGTAGTTGGCGGCCCAGGTCGACTGGGAGACCGCCGCGCCGACCGAGAGGACCTTCTCGGCCAGGCCGGGGTCGCCGATCGTGTTGGTGCCCGGGCCGGAGTTGCCGGCCGAGATCACCAGCTGCACGCCGTACTCGTCGATGAGACGGGTGTAGAGGCGGGCGCGGACGTTGTCGCCGTCGTTCAGCGCGGGCAGGCCGCCGATCGACATGTTGACGATGTCGACGCCGCGGTTGACGACGAGGTCGACCATGCCCTCGGTGAGGGCGACGTTGGTGCAGCCGCCGGTCCAGGTGCAGGCGCGCGAGGAGACGATCTTCGCGCCGGGCGCGGCGCCGTTCATCTTCCCGCCGAAGAGGCCCTTGGCGGCGGTGATGCCGGCGACGTGGGTGCCGTGCGAGGACTCGACGATGCCGATGTTGACGAAGTCGCGCTTCTGGCCGACCCAGGTGCCGCCCAGCGGGTCCATCGGGACGTCCTTGCGGATCTCCACGACGAACGGGGTGCGCTCGGCGACCTCGGTGGCCGGGTCGTCGGTACCGAAGTAGCCGATGCCGTACCCGTCCTTGTACGGCTTCATCGGCTCGTTGTCCGTGAAGTCGTTGTCCTGGTCGGTGTCGACGCGGACGGTGCCGGCGGCGGGGTCGTACAGCATGCCGAAGACGTCGGTGGTGTCGCCGTCGCGGTTGATGTCACCGGCCGGGTCGCCGCCCGCGGTGACCGACTCGCTGAAGCGGCTCCACTGGTAGGAGCCCTCGGGCGCCTTCCAGGACTGCGTGGCGGCGGTGAAGACCGGGCCCGCGACCGGGGTGATCTGGGCGCGCCACGTGCCGTCGCCCTCGGTGAGCGGGTCGGTGGCGGTCACCCAGTCGACGATCTTGCGCTCGCCGGTGGTGGTCTTCTGCAGGGCCGGGTGGCCCAGGTCGACGCCCGAGTCGAGGATGCCGATGGTCACGCCGCGGCCGTCGGCGCGCGGGTGGTCCTCGACGAACTCGACGGCGCCCGTCTCGTGGGACGGGTTGTACGGGTTCTTCGCCGGGGTGTACTTCGACGGCGCCGGGTACGTCCGGGTCACCGTGGTGCCCTCGACGGCGCCGGGGACACCGGCGTCGGGGCGCGGGTCGTCCAGCTCGATCTCGGCCTGGAGGTCGACCGACTGGACGGCGGAGAGCTTGGTGGCCGCCTTGATGGCGGCGTCGGCCTTGCCGGTCGGCAGGGTCGCGCGGACGTAGCCGAGCTCGTCGTTGCGGTTGCCGACCGAGGCGCCGGGGACGGCGTCGAGCTGGCCGGCTACCTGCTCGGTCGCGCCGGGCGCGGTGGCGACGAGGATGGTGACGTGCGACTCGCCGGCGGCCTCGGCCTCGGAGAGGCGCTGCGCGTCGATGGCGCCGAGCTTGTCGGCGGGCTCCGCGGTCTTCACCGGGGGAGTGGTGGCCGCCGGGTCGTCGGCGGCCAGGACCGGGGCGGCACCGGCCGCGACGAGCGCGGTCACCAGGCCGGCGGCGGCGGCGATCCGCGCCGCCCGTCCGGTCCCGGTCGAGCGCCCGGGTATGGAGCTCTGGGTTTCGGGGGTGGTCATTTACATCCCTGTTGTGAAAGGAGAGAGTCCGGATTCCGGTACCGGATGACCGCTCAGCCTTTCGCAAGTGACAGGGTTTTGTGGAGAGTTCCTGGAGGCCATGTTGTGTCCATGGCGTACATCCGCCACGGCGCGTCCTCCGCCACAGAGCACGAATCGCCCTCAATGAGGGCGATTCGGCGGGTGGTTGTCGGCTCTCACTGCTCCTTGGCGCGGGCGTAGTGCCGGGACGCCTTCGCGCGGTTGCCGCAGGTCGCCATCGAGTGCCAGCGCCGGGTGCCGTTCCGTGAGGTGTCCAGGAAGTGCAGGATGCACGCCTCGTGCGCGCAGACCCTGATCCGGTCCGGCACGGTCCGCAGCAGGTCCAGGTGGTCACGGGCGGCCGTCCATCCCGGCCCCCACGCCGGGTCGGCGAACTCGGCGCGCTCGCCGGGCCCGTCGGCGGTGAGCTCCACGCGGATCCGGCCGTGCTCCAGGACGGCGTCGACCCGGGCGGTCGCGTCCGGGTCCCCGGGCCGGTCGACCAGCGCCTTCAGTGCCTCGCGGGCGGTGCGGGTGTGCCGGAGCGTGTCCTCGTCGGCGGCGAACCGCCCGTCGAGCCCGTTGGCGGCGAGCCAGACCGCGAGCCCCTCGGTGTCGGCGAGGAGGTCCCGCGGCTCCCCCTCGCTCATCCACCGGGTGTTGAGCAGGTCCAGGGAGAGGGGTTCGCCGGTCAGTGGCCGCGGGTCGGTGACGGTCATGACGGGCATCCTCCTCGACCCCCGGGGCGATCTAACCCCTTAAGCGTACGTGACGGGTTGCGCCCCGAGAGTTCTAACCTCTAAAGTCGAGTTAAGCGGTTAGCCCGAAGGGGGCGACCGAAGACGAGGGGACCGTCATGTCCGCGATCGGCACGCTGAACACGGCACACATCGGCATCAACGTCACCGACCTGGACCGCTCGCTCCGCTTCTACGGGGAGGTCCTGGGCTTCGAGGTCATCGGCTCCGGCGACGCCGACGGCCGCCGCTACGCCTTCCTGGGCCAGGGCGGCCGGCTCACGCTCACCCTCTGGCAGCAGGCCGAGGGCGGGTACGAGGCGAACCGCGCCGGCCTCCACCACCTGGCCTTCGAGGCCGAGTCCATCGAGAAGGTCCGCGAGGCGGAGACCGCCCTCAAGGCCGAGGGCGTCGCCTTCGCCTACGACGGCGTCGTCGCCCTCGGCGAAGGCGCCACGGCCGCCGGCATCTTCTTCCACGACCCCGACGGCACGCGCCTGGAGATCAACGTCCCCAAGGGCGCGGAGGGCGCCCCGGCCCCCAGCGCCACGGCCCCGACCTGCGGCTTCTTCTAGCCACTCGGCGCCCGGCGCCCGGCGCCCGGAGCCCCGCGCTCGGAGTCCGCGCCCGGAGTCCGGCGCTCGGAGTCCGCGCCCGGAGTCCGGCGCTCGGAGTCCGCGCCCGGAGTCCGGCGCTCGGAGCCCGCGCCCGGAGTCCGGCGCCCGCACCCGGAGCCCGCGCACCACGCGCCCCGCGCCCGCCGCGCGCACCCCGCGCCCGCACCCACCTGGAGCCCGCCATGAGCAGCACCGCCTACCACCACGGCTCGCTCGCCGTGCAGCAGAAGCTCGGCGTCCAGGAGGCCGCCGCCCACATCGCCCCCAGCGTCCGTCCCGGCATCCGTCCGGTCGCCGCCGCCTTCCTGGAGCTCCAGCCCATGCTGGTGCTGGGGGCGGCGGCCCCGGACGGGCGCGTCTGGGCGAGCCTGCTGGCCGGCGCGCCCGGCTTCGCCCGCGCGACCGACCCGCACACCGTCTCCGTCGCGGCGGCGCTCCGTCCCGACGACCCGCTCGCGGAGGCCCTGACCGCCGAGGCCCCGGTCGGCACCCTCGCCCTGGACCCCCGCACCCGCCGCCGCATGCGCCTCAACGGCACCGCCCGCCCCAGCGCCCGCGGCCTGCTGATCGAGGCGGAGCAGGTCTTCGCCAACTGCCCCAAGTACCTCCAGAAGCGCGAGCTGTACGCCCCCGATCCCGCGGGGCCCGGCCGGGCGCCCGCCCACCGGGGCGACGCCCTCACCGAGGACCAGCTCGCCGCCGTCCGCGCGGCCGACACCTTCTTCGTCGCCACTGTCGGACCGGACGGCGCCGACGCCAGCCACCGCGGCGGCAACCCCGGCTTCGTCCACACCGAGGGCCCCCGCGAACTCCTCTGGCGGGACTACCCCGGCAACGCGATGTTCCTCACACTCGGCAACCTGGAGACCGACGAAAGGGCGGGTCTCCTCTTCCTGGACTGGGAGAAGGGCACGACCCTCCAGCTCAGCGGCCGGGCGGAAACGGTATACCGTTTGGAGGAGCGGTACGTCCGCTTCCGGGTCGACAGCGTCGTCGAGACCCCGGCCGCCAGCCCCCTGCGCTGGTCCGCGCCGGAATACTCCCCGGCCAATCCGACCACCCCCTGATCGCGCACCCCGCCGCCCGCACGCGGACTCCCGATCCCCGATCCCGAGGAACCCGTGACCACTGCCGCCCGGACGATCGAGGCCACCACGCCCGCGCCGTCCACGCCCGCACCCGCCCCTGCACCCGCCGCCGCCCCCGCCCCCGTACGCCGCCCCGGGCCCCCGCCCCGGCCCCGCCCGCTCGCGGTCCTCGTCGCCACCGGCACCAGCACCGCCGCCCTCCTCCTGCTCGTCGCCCTCGGCACCGTGCTGCACCACCCGCTGCTCATCCCGCCGCTCGCCGCGAGCATGGCGCTGGTCGCCGCCTCCCCGGACCTGCCGCTCTCCCAGCCGCGGTCGGTCGTCGGCGGGCAACTCCTCTCCGCCCTGACCGGCTTCGCCGTCCTCGCGGTCGCGGGCCCCGGCCTGTGGAGCGCGGCCGTCGCCGGCGGCCTGGCCCTCGGCGCGATGATGCTCGCCCGCGCCCCGCACTCCCCGGCCGCCGCCACCGCCGTGATCGTCGCCCTCGGCAGCCCGCCGTTCTGGACCTTCACCGGCCTGCTGCTCGCCTCCTGCGCGCTGCTCGTCGCCGCCGGCCTGCTCATGGCCAAGGCCACCCGCCGTACGTACCCCGTGTACTGGATCTAAGACGTGGTCCGCGATTCACCAAAGGGTGGGCTGCGGACTGCACGCGGTGCGGCACGTCCGACCATGACACGAGTGGAAGAACGGTCGGACAATCTTCTGACCCACCGCCGACGCACCCGAGTGAAAGCGGCATCCTGCTTCCCTGCGGGCCCCTAGCCTGCTGCCCATGAAGCAGGAGCTGCGGGTGGCGGCCTACGCCGTAGTCGTCCGGGACCATCGGATACTGCTCGCCCGCTGGGTGGCCAAGGACGGCACCAAGCGGTGGACCCTGCCCGGGGGCGGCATGGACCACGGGGAGGAACCCGTCGGGACCGTCGTCCGCGAGGTCGAGGAGGAGACCGGGTACGCGGTCGAGCCGACCGCCCTCCTCGGCATCGACTCGATCATGCGCCAGTGGATCGCCCGCATCGGCGCGCCCGGCTCCTTCCAGGGGCTCCGGATCCTCTACGAGGCCCGGATCACCGGCGGCGAACTCCGCAGCGAGACCGGCGGTTCCACCGACCTCGCGGCCTGGCACCCGCTGGACTCCGTGCCGGACCTGCCCCGGGTCGAACTCGTCGACATCGGCCTCGACCTGTGGCGGGAACGGCCCCCCGTGGGCCGCTCCCGCCTCACGGGTCCGGCGAACGGCTGAAAAGGGCTCAACCGTCCCGCGGGCGCTCAACCCTTCCGCACCCCCCGTGGTCCTCCCCGCCGACCGCACGTCCGGATCACCGGATCACCACGGAAACAGGGGAACCCGCATGGCCACCGCCCGCACCGCCCGTACCGTCGTCGCCACGGCCCTCGCCGCAGGCCTCACCGTCACCGCGCTCGCCGCCCCCGCCCTCGCGGCGGGCCCCGCCGCGCCCGCGGCCCCGGCGAAGAAGGACCACGCCGCCACCCAGGCGGCCCTCCAGGCCAACGTCGATGCCGGCGTGCCCGGCGCCGTCGCCCAGGCCCGCGTCGACGGCCGTTCCTGGACCGGCACGGCCGGCGAGCGCGGCGGCGACGACCGGTACCGCGTCGGCTCCATCACCAAGACCTTCGTCGCCACCGTCCTCCTCCAGCTCCAGGCCGAGGGCCGCATCGACCTCGACGACCCGGTCGAGAAGTGGCTCCCCGGCCTCGTCCGCGGCAACGGCCACGACGGCCGGAAGATCACCGTCCGCCAGCTCCTCAACCACACCAGCGGCGTCTACAGCTACACCGAGGACCCCGCCTTCCAGCAGAAGGTCTTCGGGGCCGGCTTCCTGGAGCACCGCTACGACACCTGGAACCCGCGCGACCTCGTCGCCGTCGCCACCGGCCACGCCCCCGAGTTCGCCCCCGGCACCTCCTGGCGCTACTCCAACACCAACTTCGTCCTCGCCGGGCTCGTCATCGAGGAGGTCACCGGCCGCCCCTACGGCAAGGCCGTCGAGAACCGGATCATCAAGCCCCTCAAGCTCCGCGCCACCAGCGTCCCCGGCACCCGGGTGAACGTCCCCCGGCCCAGCAGCCGCGCCTACTCCACCCTCGCCCCGGAGAAGACGGCCCCCGTCCACGACGTCACCGAGCTCAACCCCTCCCTCGCCCACGCCGCCGGCGAGATGATCTCCGACTCGGCCGACCTCCAGACCTTCTACCGCGCCCTCCTCAAGGGCCGGCTCCTGCCCAAGGCCGAGCTGCGCGAACTCACCACCACCGTGCCGGTCTCCGCCGAGTACCCCGACTTCCGCTACGGCCTCGGCATCTCCTGGCAGAAGCTGAGCTGCGGCACCGAGGTCTGGGGCCACGGCGGCGGCATCCACGGCTCGCTGTCGGAGGCGTACACCACCCGCGACGGCCGGCACACCCTCGCCGCCAACATCAACGCCGACTGGACCGGCGACACCCAGGCCGTCATCGACGCCGAGTTCTGCGGCACGGTCCCGGCGAAGAAGTAGCGCTCACCGGGGCAGGACGACGACGTACGCGGCGGGCTGCCGCTCCGCCGCGGCCATCAGGGCCGTACGGACCACGGTGGCCTGCTGGTCCATCGCCTCGCGCAGCTTGCGCGGGGTCAGGTGGACCACCGTGATGCCGAGCCGCTCCAGGTGCTCCCGCTTGCGGGTGTACTCGGACCACAGCGCGTCCTCGTCCTGCCGCGGCGCCCGGGTGTCCAGCTCCACCGCCACCGCCTGGTCAGGCCAGTAGGCGTCCACCCCGCCGAGGTGCGGGCCGCCCGGCAGCCGCAGGTCCACGTTCCACACCGGGTCCGGCAGCGCGAAGTCCCGCACCATCTCGTACAGCCGCTCCTCCGACAGCGCCCGCCCCTCCACGAGGAGCGAGTCCACCGCGTCCACCACGTGCGACCGGGTCAGCAGCCGCAGCCGGCTCAACTCCCGGACCAGGACGGGCGGTTCGCAGTGGCCGCCGCGCACCGCCTCGGTGAGCAGACGGCGGACGCCCTCCGCGTCCTGCATCCCCGAGACCGCGTCGGCCAGCGCCCGGGCGACCGGTGCCACCGGCAGCCCGTCCAGCTCCACCGGCTCCGGGGACTCCGGCGCCCGCACCACCCGTACGAAGCCGGTCGACCGCAGCCGCCGGGTGCGGCCCACCAGGACGTCGATCCGCTCCAGGGCGGCCGGCGGGGGAGCGGAGGAGAAGCCGTGCAGGGCGAGCGCGGCGAGCCCGGTGAGCATCGCGCCCGGGCCGTACAGGGGCGCCTCGCCGTCCCTGCGGGTGTAGAGCAGCGCGGCCCGCAGCCGGTCGTCGCTGGTCGGCGCGCCGGGGTGGAGCAGGAAGACGCCGGGCAGCAGCTGCTGCCAGTCGCCGCCGGCCGCGACCCGTCCGGCGACCTCGGCGGCGGGCACGCCCATGGCCCGCAACTGGCCGGTGGAGGCGAGTCGTCGGGCGATGCCCGCGGGGGAGGCGAGGGGGCGGGGGCTGATGGGGGTGTCGTGGTTCATGCCGGGGGTCTTCCGCACCCCGGCCCGGCCCTAACGGCCTGTTACAAGGCGGTGGCCGAACCCGGACAAGCCCGCACTAAAGTACGCGCGTTCGACTGCCGAGAGAGACCCGCGCGGGAGGGTCCGCAAACGCCCGGACCCTCCCGCCGGTGGCGGCTCAGTCCTCCAGCGCGTCGCACTCCTGCGCCCGCAGCGCGCGCGCCAGGTCGTCGCGGGACTCCAGGACGAGCCGGCGGAGCGCCGGAGCCGCGTCCGCGTGCTCCGCCAGCCAGGCGTCGGTGGCCGCCAGGGTCTCCGGACGGTCCTGGTGGGCCGGGAAGAGCCCGCGCACCACGTCCATGCCGATCTGGATCGACCGCTCGGACCAGATCCGCTCGATCACCGCGAAGTACTTCTCCGCGTACGGGGCGGTCAGCTCGCGCTGCGAGGGCTGCGCGAAACCGCCGATGACCGCGCCGACCAGCGCGTTCGACAGCGTGTCCGACTCGACGACCTGCGCCCAGGCCTGCGCCTTGACGGCCGCCGACGGCCGGGCGGCAAGGAGGCGCACCTGGTGGCGCTTGCCGCTGGCGGTGTCGTCCCTGGCCAGCTCCTCGTCGATGCGGGTCTCGTCGGCCCGGCCGTACTCGGCGAGCGGGGAGAGCAGCGCCCAGCGCAGCTCCTGGTCGACGTCGAGGCCGTCGATCCGGGCGGTGCCGGCGAGCAGCCCCTCCAGGAGCTGGAGGTCCGCGTCGGAGGAGGCGGTCGCGGCGAGGAAGCGGGCCCAGGTCAGCTGGTGCTCGCTGCCGGGCTCGGCGAGCCGCAGCTCGCGCAGCCCGCCCTCGGCGAGCCGCCGCCCGCCCTCCGCGCGCCACGCGGGGGCCGCGTAGTGGGTGACGGCGGTCCGCGCCCAGGCGTGCAGCATCTGGAGGACGCCGATGTCGGTCTCGCGGCCGGCGAAGGCGAGCACGGCGGCGACGAAGTCGCGGGCCGGCATCAGCCCGTCCCGGGTCAGGTTCCACAGCGCCGACCAGCACAGGGCGCGGGCCAGCGGGTCGGTGACGGAGCCGAGGTGCTCGCGGAGGGTGTCGAGGGAGCGCTCGTCGAAGCGGACCTTGCAGTAGGTGAGGTCGTCGTCGTTGACGAGGATCAGGTCCGGCTGCTCGCTGCCGGCCAGCTCGGCGACGACCGTGCGCGGTCCGGCGACGTCCGTCTCCATGCGCGCGTACCGCACGAGAGCGCCCTCGGTGAGCCGGTAGAGGCCGACCGCGATCCGGTGCGGGCGCAGCTCGTCGCCCTCCTGGAGGACGGCGAGCTCGGTGATCCGGCCCTCGGCGTCGTAGGTGACCTCGGGGGCGAGGACGTTGACGCCGGAGGTCTGGAGCCAGGACTTCGACCAGGCCTTCATGTCGCGGCCCGAGGTCTCCTCCAGCACGGACAGCAGGTCGTGCAGGCGGGTGTTGCCGTAGGCGTGGCGCTTGAAGTAGCGGCGGGAGCCCTCCAGGAAGGCGTCCCGGCCCGCGTAGGCGACGAGCTGCTTGAGGACGGAGGCGCCCTTGGCGTAGGTGATGCCGTCGAAGTTGAGCTTGGCGTCCTCCAGGTCGCGGATGTCGGCCGTGACCGGGTGGGTGGAGGGCAGCTGGTCGGCGCGGTAGGCCCACGCCTTGCGGTTGTTGGCGAAGGTGACCCAGCTGTCGGTGAAGCGGGTGGCCTCGGCGAGCGAGAAGGAGCCCATGAAGTCGGCGAAGGACTCCTTCAGCCACAGGTCGTCCCACCAGACCATGGTGACGAGGTCGCCGAACCACATGTGGGCCATCTCGTGCAGGATCGTGTTGGCGCGCCGCTCGTACGCCGCCCGCGTGACCTTGCCGCGGTAGATGTACTCCTCGGTGAAGGTGACCATGCCGGGGTTCTCCATGGCGCCGAGGTTGTACTCGGGCACGAAGGCCTGGTCGTACTTGCCGAAGGGGTACGGGTAGTCGAAGTTGTCGTGGAAGAAGTCGAAGCCCTGCTTGGTGATCAGGAAGACGTCGTCCGCGTCGAAGTGCTTCGCGAGCCCCTTGCGGCACATCGCGCCGAGCGGGATCTCGACGTCGCCGCGCCGGTAGGTGTCGGTGACGTAGTGGTACGGGCCGGCCACGACGCAGGTGATGTACGTGGAGATCGGCGCGGTCTCCGCGAAGCGCCACACACCGTCGGCGCCCCGCTCGCCGGCGCCGTTGCTCCACACCGTCCACGCGTCGGGCGCGGTCACCTCGAAGCGGTACGGCGCCTTCAGGTCGGGCTGCTCGAAGTTGGCGTAGACCCGTCGGGCGTCGGCCGGCTCGTACTGGGTGTACAGGTACACCTCGCCGTCCTCGGGGTCGACGAAGCGGTGCATGCCCTCGCCGGTGCGGCTGTAGGCGCACTGCGCGTCGACGACCAGGACGTTCTCGTCGGCCAGGCCGTCCAGGGCGATCCGGGCCCCGTCGAAGACGGCCGCCGGGTCGAGCTCCCGCCCGTTGAGGGTGACGGAGGTGACCGACGGCGCGACCAGGTCGGCGAAGGTCGTGTCGCCGTCGCCGGTGCGGCGGAAGCGGATCGTCGTCACCGAGCGGAAGGTGCGTACCGCCTCCGTGGACTCGCCGACCGCCGAGCGCAGGTCGAGGGCGACCTCGTAGCCGTCGACGGACAGCAGCGCCGCCCGCTCGTGGGCCTCGTCGCGGGACAGGTTCTCACCGGGCACGGTCACTCCTTCGTGGCGTGTTCGAAACAGCACCGATCCTCCCATGCGCACCTTTCACCGGGCGCACGGGAATGCCGACACGGTCCGTCGGTGTTGCGCCAAGTCGGTGCACATCCCCCCTTTCCGCCGCCCCGAGGAGTGACATGTCCGAGAGCAGGACCACCGCAGAGTTCTTCTTCGACCCGCTGTGCCCCTGGGCGTGGATGACCTCCCGGTGGATGCTGGAGGTGGAGAAGGTCCGCCCGGTGGACGTGCGCTGGAAGGTGATGAGCCTCGCGGTCCTGAACGAGGACCGCCTGGACGAGGTCCCCGCCGAGTACCGGGAGATGCTGGAGACCAAGGCCTGGGGCCCGGTCCGCGTGGTCATAGCGGCCCAGCGGCTGCACGGCGACGAGGTCGTCGGCAAGCTCTACACCGCGCTCGGCACCCGCTTCCACAACAACGGCGAGGGCCCCACCCGCGAGGCCGTCGTCGGAGCGCTGCGCGACGCCGGTCTCCCCGAGGACCTGGCGGAGTACGCCGACAAGGACACGTACGACACCGAGCTGCGCGCCTCCCACGCGGAGGGCATCGGGAAGGTCGGCCAGGACGTCGGCACCCCGGTGATCGCGGTGCCCGGCCCGGACGGCGACGAGGTCGCCTTCTTCGGCCCGGTCGTCACCCCCACCCCGCGCGGCGAGGCGGCGGCCCGGCTCTGGGACGGCACGCTGCTCGTGGCGTCCACCCCGGGCTTCTACGAGATCAAGCGCACGCGGACGGCGGCGCCGAGCTTCGAGTAGCCGCCCCGGCCGGCCGCCCCGTCCGGCCACCCCGCCCGGTCACCCGCGCATGGAAGGGCCCCCGCGATTCACGTCATCGCGGGGGCCCTTCTTTCATCCGCCTGCCCGGTGAAGGTTGAGAAGACGATCACGAGCAGGACGAGCGGGGGGTCGGGACGAGCGGGGTCAGAACGAGATCAGCGGAACGCTGGCCTTCGCGGCCTGGTAGCGCTTGTTCACGTCCTGCCAGTTGACGACCTGCCACATGGCGTCGATGAAGTCGACCTTCTGGTTCTTGTACTGGAGGTAGAAGGCGTGCTCCCAGGCGTCGAAGACCAGCACCGGGATCGAGCCCTGGCCGACGTTGCCCTGGTGGTCGTAGACCTGCTCGACGATGAGGCGGCCGCTGACCGGCTCGTAGGCGAGGACGCCCCAGCCGGAGCCCTGGGTGGTCGCCGAGGCCTTGGTCAGCTGGGCCTTGAACTTCGCGAAGGAGCCGAAGGACTCGGTGATCGCGTCGGCGAGCTCGCCCACGCCGTCGGCCGCGAGCGGCTCGCCGCCGCCCTCGCCGCCCTTCGGGCTCGCCATGTTGTTCCAGTAGATGGAGTGGAGGATGTGGCCGGAGAGGTGGAACGCGAGGTTCTTCTCCAGGCCGTTGACCGCTCCCCACTGGTCCTTGTCGCGGGCCTCCTCCAGCTGCTCCAGGGTGTCGTTCGCGCCCTTGACGTAGGCGGCGTGGTGCTTGTCGTGGTGCAGTTCGATGATCTGCGGATTGATCACCGGTTCCAGCGCCGCGTAGTCGTACGGCAGCTCCGGAAGTGTGTAGATCGCCATGTGTGCCAAGCCCTTCGACCGACTTCTTATTGCAACCTCTATGCAAGTGCAGGCTAACAGCACCTGCGGGAGAAGTTGATCAGTCCTTGGTCGTAGTCCCACCGTCCGTTGCCGTCCGCTGCCGTCCGCTTCCGTCCGCCGCGCGCCCGACTGCTTCCGCGCGCTCCGCCGATCGGCGGACACCGCCGCTGTTCCCGGCCCGTTCAAGATCCATAACGTGCGGGCATGAAGCTCCCCCTGAGACTCGCCGCCGCCGGCGCCCTCGTCGCCCTGCTCGCGGGCACCGCCCAGGCCGCCGCCCCCTGGCGCCAGGCCGGCGCCGACGCCCGGAGCGGCGTCAGCGGCCTCGCCGCCGAGGGCGCCGGTACCGGCACCGCCCTCGTCGTCCACGACAACAAGCGCCCCGGGCAGCCGCGCCTCTCCCGGCTCGCGTACGGCACCGACCCCGTCACCGTCACCCCGCTGGTCTGGGACGGGGCCGAACCCGTCGACCTGGAGGCCGTCGAGGCGATCCCCGGGATGCCGGGGGAGTACCTCGCCGTCGCCGCGCGCGGGATCGTCTACCGGCTGAGGGTCGCGGGCACCACGGCGACGGTCGTCGAGTACACCCCGCTGCCGGCGATCGGCGAGGGCGACGACGTCGAGGGCTTCGCACTGGTCGCCCGCGACGGCCGGTTCGCCGCCCTGTGGGCCGACCGCGGCGAGGGCGAGAGCCGGCCCGCCACGCTCTACGCCGCCCCGCTCGCCTTCGCCGCCTGGGGCGAGCCGAGGTTCGGCGCCGTCTCCCGGCGCCCCTTCACCGCCCCGTACCCCACGGACGCGGGGACGCGGCACGTCTCCGACATCTCCGTCACCGACTCCGGCCGGATCCTGGTGGGTTCGGCGGCGGACGCCGGCGACGACGGCCCCTTCGACTCCGCCGTCACCGACGCCGGACAGGTCGTCCTCACCGCCACCGGCCGGGTGCGGATCTCCCTCACCGCCCGGCCGGTCCCGCTCGGCACCTTCCCCGGCCACAAGGTCGAGGCCGTCGAGTGCCTCCCCGGCACCGGCGACGCGCTCCTCGGCACGGACGACGAGAACCGGGGCGGGTACGTCCGCACCGCGCCCTACTGCGGCGGCTGACCCGGCCCCGTACGCGCGAACGCCCCGCCGGGTCCGTGCCCGGCGGGGCGTTCGTACGAGGAGCGGCGGAGGGCTCAGACCTTCTCGGCCTCGGCCCCGACCGCCTTCTCGCGCGACTTCTGGAGCGCGAAGCCGACGACCGCGAGGCAGAGCGTCAGCGCGCCCGTCGCGTACAGCTGGATCCGGGTGCCCTCCTCACGGGCCATCAGGAAGAAGATCGCGGCCATGCCGGCCAGCGCCACCCAGGTCAGCACCGGGAAGGCCCACATCCGCACGACCAGCTTCTCCGGCTCCTCGCGCTCGGTGCGGCGGCGCAGCACCAGCTGGGAGGCGGCGATGAAGAACCAGACGACGAGGATGATCGCGCCGATCGTGTTGAGCAGCCAGACGAAGGCCTTGTCCGGCGACCAGTAGCTCAGCAGCACGGCGCCGAAGCCGACGACCGAGGAGAGCAGGACGGCCGGGCGCGGCACGCCGCCGGAGGTGCGGCCCAGCACCTGCGGGCCCTGGCCGCGGCCGATCAGCGAGCGGGCCATGCGGGAGGCGCCGTAGATGTTGGCGTTCATCGCGGAGAGCAGGGCGACGAGCACGACCACGTTCATGATCTGGCCGGCGGCCGGGATGCCCAGGTGGTCGAGGGTGGCGACGTACGGGCCCTTCTCGACGACCGCCTGGTCGTCCCAGGGGACGAGGGTGACGATGACCGCCATCGAGCCGATGTAGAAGAGCGCGATGCGCCACATCGCCGTGCGGACCGCCTTGGCGACGCCCTGCACGGGGTGCTCGGACTCGGCCGCCGCGATGGTGACCGTCTCCAGGCCGCCGTAGGCGAAGACGGAGGCGAGCAGGCCGATGATCAGACCCTCGGAGCCGTGCGGGAAGAAGCCGCCGTCACCGGTGAGGTTGGCGGTGCCGGGGGCGTCCGAGCCGGGCAGGACGCCGGCGATGGCGAGCACGCCGATGCCGAGGAAGAGGACGATCGCGCCGACCTTCAGCGCGGCGAACCAGAACTCGAACTCGCCGAAGTTCTTCACCGCGGCGAGGTTGGTGCCGCAGAAGACCAGCATGAAGAGCGCCACCCAGGCCCACTCGGGGGTGCCCGGGAACCAGCCGGTCATGATGTTGGCGGCGCCGATGCCCTCCAGGCCGACGGCGACGCAGAGCAGGAACCAGAAGGCCCAGCCGGCGGTGAAGCCGGCCCAGGGGCCGAAGGCGCGCTCGGCGTGGACGGAGAAGGAGCCGGAGGCGGGGTTGGCCGCCGACATCTCGCCGAGCATCCGCATCACCAGCATGACGAGCACGCCGGAGATCGCGTAGGCGACGACGATCGAGGGGCCGGCGGCGGCGATGCCGGCGCCGGAGCCGACGAAGAGGCCGGCGCCGATGACGCCGCCGAGGGCGATCATCGACAGATGGCGCTGCTTGAGGCCGTGGGAGAGGCCCTCGGCGGGAGCGGCGGCGCCGCCCTCGCGGTCGGCCTGCGCGGGCGCGGTGGTCCGGGACATGGGCAACCCTGTTCATCAGCTGAGACGGGGAGGGAAGCCCACAGTCTGGGTGTCCGCACCGCTCAGAGGGAACCGATGTCCGCTATACGGTCACGACCTTCACACAAGGTGAAGATTCAGTTCCGTTTCGTCGCGGCCGCGCGGGCCCCCCGCGACGCCCGGACCTCCCTCAGCCACGCGACGAGCAGCACCAGGGCCGTCGCCCCCGCCGACCACAGCACCTGCGGCCGCGCCCCGTCGTCGGTCAGCATCAGGACGAGGACCGCGCCCATCGCCGCCAGCGCCGTCCACGTCAGCCACGGGAAGCCCCACATCCGCAGCGTCAGCGTCTCCGGGGCCTCCCGCTCGATCCTCGGCCGCAGCCGCAGCTGCGACACCGCGATCAGCGCCCACACGAAGAGCAGCACCGCGCCGACCGCGTTGAGCATGTAGAGGAAGACGGAATCCGGCCACTTCAGATTCAGCAGCACGGAGACGAAGCCGAAGGCCACCGAGGCGAGCACCGCGCGCCGCGGCACCCCTCCCGCCGACACCTTCAGCAGCCCCTTCGGCGCCTCGCCGCGCTCGGCCAGCGAGAACACCATCCGGGAGGAGCCGTACAGATTGGCGTTGAGCGCCGAGAGCAGCGCCACGAAGACCACCACGTTCATGATCTGGCCCGCGCCCGGCACCCCGATCGCGTCGAGCACCGCCACGTACGGCGACTCGCCCGGCACCATCGACGTCCACGGCAGCAGGGTCACGATCACCAGCATCGAGCCCACGTAGAAGAGGAGGATCCGCCACACGGCGCTGCGCACCGCCCGCGCCACGTTCCGCGCCGGGTCCTCCGACTCGGCTGCGGCGATGGTGACGACCTCCAGGCCGCCGAAGGCGAAGACCACGGCGAGCACCCCGGAGATCACTCCGGACCAGCCGTTCGGCAGGAAGCCGCCCTGCCCGGTCAGGTTCGCGAGCCCCACCGGATCCGTGTCGGGGAGCCACCCGACGATCGCGAGCGTGCCGAGGGCCAGGAAGAGCACGATCGCGCCGACCTTCAGCGCGGCGAACCAGAACTCGAACTCGCCGAAGTTCTTCACCGCCGCCAGGTTGGCCAGCGTGAAGACGACCATGAAGAGCAGTACCCAGCCCCACTGCGGCACCCCCGGCACCCAGCCGTGCGCGATCCGCGCCGCGCCCGTCGCCTCCACGGCGAGGACGACCACCAGCAGGAACCAGTACAGCCACCCCACCGAGAACCCGGCCCAGCGGCCGAGGGCCCGCTCCGCGTGCACCGAGAACGCGCCGGACGCCGGCATCGCCGCCGACATCTCGCCCAGCATCCGCATCACCAGCATCGCGAGCGCGCCCGCGATCAGGTACGAGAGCACGATGCCGGGCCCGGCGACCGCGATGCCCGCGCCCGAGCCGACGAAGAGACCGGCGCCGATGACCCCGCCGAGCCCGAGCATCGTCAGATGACGCTGCTTCAGGCCGTGCGAGAGCGGCTCCGGTTCGGTGAGCGGGGTGGGCGGTGCGGCGTCGCGCATGGTGGGGGCTCGCGCTCTGGGAGAAGGACGGTGTGCGGGGGGAGCCTCGGTCGGGCTTTATGGAGACCCCACAGTCTCCCTGTTGACACGCTCCTGACGCAAAAGGGACCAGAAGTTGTCTTGCGCCAGTGACAAGCATCACGTGGCGTGTGCTGCCCTCCCGGCTCTTTGTCGGAAACCGATGAAGCCCCGGCCCGAGGCTTTGTCGGCGGCTGACGGTGATCGGCCGTTCACTCCTGGCATAGCGTCGATGAGTCCTGACACCCTCACCCCCGCGGAGTACCGATGAGCACCGCCGCCGCCCCCGTCCGCACCCTCCGTGCGGGCACCGTCCTGGCCGACCTCCTCCCGGCGAGCCGCGTCCGCGACGTCGCCCTCGTCGTCGGCGGCGCCGCCCTCACCGGCCTGGCCGCGCAGCTCACCGTCCCGGTGCCCGGCTCGCCGGTCCCGGTCTCCGGCCAGACCTTCGCCGCCCTGCTCGTCGGCACCGCCCTCGGCGCCCGCCGCGGCTTCCTCTCCCTCGCCCTGTACGCCGTCGTCGGCATGGCCGGTGTCCCGTGGTTCGCGGAGGCGGGCTCCGGCTACGCGATGCCGTCCTTCGGCTACATCCTCGGCATGCTGCTCGCCGCCACCGTCGTCGGCGCCCTCGCCCGCCGGGGCGCCGACCGCTCGGTCCTGCGCACCGCCGGCACCATGGTCCTCGGCTCGGCGATCATCTACGCGGTCGGCGTGCCCTACCTGGCCCTCGCCACCGGCATGAGCCTCGGCCAGGCGGTCGCCGCCGGCCTGACGCCCTTCCTCATCGGCGACGCCCTCAAGGCCGCCCTCGCCATGGGCGCCCTCCCGGCCGCCTGGAAGCTGCTCGGCCGCAAGGGCTGACACCCCCGGAGCCGTACGTACGCGAAGGGCCCGCCGCTCCTCCCCGGAGCGGCGGGCCCTTTCCCGTGCGGGCGCGACTAGTCGCGGGCGGCGGCGGTCTTCTTGACCCGCTCGCGGACCAGCGCGATCGCCAGCACCAGGGCGGCCACCAGCAGCGAGAGCACGACCTGCTCCCGGGCGCTGCCGCCGTCGTAGATCATGTAGCCGAGGACGAAGACGATCATGCCGATCGTCGCCCAGGTCAGGTACGGGAAGAGCCACATCCGCACGACCAGCTTCTCCGGCGACTCGCGCAGGATGATCCCGCGCATCCGCAGCTGGGTCACGCAGATGACCAGCCAGACGAAGAGCGCCACCGCGCCGGAGGAGTTCAGCAGGAAGGCGAAGACGGTGTCCGGCCACTGGTAGTTGAAGAAGACCGCGACGAAGCCGAAGACGACCGAGGAGAGGATCGCGGCCTTCGGCACGCCCCGCTTGTCGACCTTGGCGAAGCCCTTCGGCGCGTCCCCGCGCCGACCGAGCGAGAAGGCCATCCGGGAGGCGGTGTAGAGGCCCGAGTTGAGGCAGGACAGCACGGCGGTCAGGACGATCACGTTCATGATCTGGCCGGCCGCGGGGATGCCGATGGAGTCGAGGGCGGCGACGTACGAGCCCTTCTCCACGATCGACGGGTCGTTCCACGGCAGCAGCGTCAGGACGACGAAGATCGAGCCCAGGTAGAAGACGCCGATCCGCCAGATCACGCTGTTGGTCGCCTTGGTCACGGCCCGCTGCGGGTCCTCCGACTCACCGGCCGCGAGGGTCACGATCTCGCTGCCCATGAAGGAGAAGACCACCATCAGCACGCCGGTGAGGATCGCGCCCGCGCCCATCGGCATGAACCCGCCCGCGTCGGTGAGGTGCGCGAAGCCCGCGCCCGGGTTGTCCGAGCCCGGCAGCACGCCGAAGACGGCGAGCAGGCCGATCACCACGAAGGCGCCGATGGCGACGACCTTGATGCCGGCGAACCAGAACTCGAACTCGCCGTACGAGGCGACCGAGGCCAGGTTCGTCGCGGTGAGCACCACCATCACGATCAGCGCCCAGGCCCACTGGGGAACCGCCGGGATCCAGCTCTCCAGGATGACCGCGCCCGCGGTCGCCTCGACGGCCAGCACGACCACCCAGAAGAACCAGTACAGCCAGCCGATGGTGAATCCGGCCCAGCGGCCGAGCGCCTGGTCGGCGTAGGCGGAGAAAGAGCCGGAGGACGGCCGCGCGGCGGCCATCTCGCCCAGCATGCGCATCACGAACACGACCATGGCGCCGACGAGCGCGTACGAGAGGAGGATCGCGGGGCCGGCCGCGGCGATGCCGGAGCCGGAGCCGACGAAGAGGCCGGCGCCGATGACGCCGCCGATCGCGATCATCGACAGATGGCGGTTCTTGAGCCCGGCCTTGAGGCCGTCGGACTGCGGGGTCTCACCGGGGTCGCCGGTGGTGCCGCCTTCCTTGGCGAGGGTCGGCTGCGTGTTCATGAACGCTTCCTTCGAGTGTGGGGGTGGCTCGGGTCGCGAGCCTGAGATATGAAACCCGGCGACCGGCCGGTACGGAAGCTTTGACTCCGGATCGTGATTCAGGACATATTCGGGTCATAAGGTCCAGACCAGCCGGGACGGAGGTCCGTGACCCGCCGGGACCAAGGTCCCGACCCCGCTGACCCCTGCCCCGTCCCGGCCGTGCCACACTCGAAGCCATGCGCGTCTACATCGGTTCCGACCACGCCGGCTACGAACTCAAGACCCACCTCGTGGAGTGGCTCACGGCCCACGGCCACGAGCCCGTCGACTGCGGCCCCCACATCTACGACGCCCTCGACGACTACCCGCCGTTCTGCCTGCGCGCCGCCGAGAAGACGGCCGCCGACGCGGACAGCCTGGGCATCGTCATCGGCGGCTCCGGCAACGGCGAGCAGATCGCCGCCAACAAGGTCAAGGGCGTCCGTGCCGCCCTCGCCTGGAGCGAGCAGACCGCCGCCCTCGGCCGCGAGCACAACAACGCCAACGTGGTCGCGGTCGGCGCCCGCATGCACACCGAGGAGGAGGCGACCAAGTTCGTCGAGATCTTCCTCGCCACCCCGTACTCCGGCGACGAGCGCCACACCCGCCGCATCGAGATGCTGAGCGCGTACGAGACCGAGGGCGTCATGCCCCCGATCCCGGCCCACCACCCGCAGCAGGGCTGAGCCCGCGCCCGTCCGTGCCGCCGGCCGAACCCGGCGGCACGGCCGCGCCGTTCCGTCACCCAGGAGAACCGCCGTGCCCGAAGGGCATACGATCCACCGCCTCGCCCAGGACCACCGGGAGCGCTTCGGCGGCCGGCCCGTCCGCGCGAGCAGCCCGCAGGGCAAGTTCTCCGACTCCGCCGCCCTCCTCGACGGCTCCGTCCTGGAGACCACCGAGGCCCACGGCAAGCACCTCTTCCTCGGCTTCCCGCGCGACGAGTGGATCCACATCCACCTCGGCCTCTTCGGCAAGGTGAACTTCGGCGACGCCCCCGCGCCCCCGCCCACCGACACGGTCCGCCTGCGGCTCGCGAACCCGGAGTCGTACGTCGACCTCCGCGGCCCCACCACCTGCGCGCTCATCACCGACGCCGAGAAGCGGGCGATCCACGCCCGCCTGGGCCCGGACCCGCTGCGGGACGGGGACGACCCCGACACGGCGTGGCGCCGCGTCGCCAGGTCCCGCACCACGATCGCCGCCCTGCTCATGGACCAGAAGGTCATCGCGGGCGTCGGCAACGTCTACCGCGCCGAGGTCCTCTTCCGCCACGGCATCGACCCCTACCGCGCGGGCAAGGACCTGACGGCGGGGGAGTGGACCGCGATCTGGCAGGACCTGGCCGCCCTCATGCGCGAAGGCGTCCGCCACAACCGCATCGACACGGTCCGCCCGGAACACACCCCCGAGGCGATGAACCGCCCCCCGAGGGTCGACGACCACGGCGGCGAGGTCTACGTCTACCGCCGCGCGAACCAGCCCTGCCACCTCTGCGGCACCGGGATCCGCACGGCCGACCTGGCGGCGAGGAACCTCTTCTGGTGCCCCACCTGCCAGCCCGCGGGGCGCGCCTAGGAGCCGTGCGGCAATCAGGGCGCGCCCGGACCCCGTGCGGCAATCAGGGCGCGCCTAGAAGCCGTGCGGCAGCCACGGCGCGACGCCGGACCCGAACGCGAGCGACGCCTCCGCGAGGGAGCCGTCCCGCAGTTCGGTGACGCGCCCGGCGAGGGCGAGCGAGGCCAGCGACGTACCGCCCAGATACGCCGCCCCCAACTCCCGCGCGGACAGCGCGAGATCAGCCGCGTCCGACGTCCGCGTGCAGGTCGCCCCCTTCGCGTCCCCCGACAGCCGCCACCGCCCCGCGTTCCACGGACAGAACGCGTCCTCGACCTCGAACACCACGTCCACCGGCGCCCGGTACGTCCGCGCCTCCAGCGCCGCCCCCACGTCCACGAGCCGCGCGAACAGCTGCTCCCGCACGGTCGGTTCGCAGCGCCGGACGTCGGAGACCAGGTGCAGCAACGCCGAGTCCACCGGCGCGCTGTTCACCCGCACCTTCGACGTCAGGTCGACCGAGCAGAGGTACCGCCACAGCGCCGCCTCCGCCGCCGGGTCGAGCCCGTACAGCTCGTGCGCCGTCACCGCGCCGTCCGCGCCGGCCCAGCCCCACTCCGCCTTGATCGCGTAGAGGGCGTACCCGACGACCTCCCCGTCCCGCTCCGCCAGCACGCACAGCCTCGGCGAGGCGCCCTCCCTCGACCCCGGCGGGTCGAGCAGCGGCAGCCGCTCCCAGCCGGGCCGGCGGGCCAGCATCCCGGGCCGGCGCGGCACCATCCGCGCGTACACCGACTCCACCACCGCCGAGGCCTCCGCGAGCGGCACCATCCGCAGCGTCACCGCGTCCGTCCCGGCCGGCACGGAGAGCCGCACCCGCGTGGTGTCGATGACGGCCCGCTGCGCCCAGCTCGCCGCCGCGTACCCGAACCGGCCGTAGATCGCGGCCTCCGAGGCGGTGAGCACGGCCAGCGGCTCGCCCAGCTCCCGCACGTCGTCGAGCTGCCGGCGCATCATCGAGGTCAGGATCCCGCGCCGCCGATGCGTTCCGGCCACGCTCACCATCGTCACGCCCGCCGCCGGCACCGAGGCCCCGCCGGGCACGGTCACCCGGAACGAGAACGCCCCCGCCGTCGCCACCGGCGCGCCGCCGTCCCAGACCGCCAGCGAGCGCCCGCACTCGGTGAGGTCCTGCCACAGCGCCCGCTCCTCCGGCTCCTCCGGCACGCCCCCGAAGGCGAGCTCCAGCGTCGCGAACCAGCGATCCCACTCCGAAGGGTCGAGCACCCGCATCTCAGTCGTCATATGCCATCGATATCAGCGGTCTCTGCCCGAGGCGACCCGATTTCACGCACCTTGTCACGGGGGTACCCCTGCACGGGACCGGCCGGGGTGGATAGGGTCCAGGCCAATGGGTGACGGCACGGCGATCGACACGTACGCGGCCCGGCTGCGCAGGCGCGCCCGCCGGGCCCGCGTCGCGCTGCGCCGGACCGGGGTCGACTACTTCCGCGGCGGCGCCTCCGACCGCCTCGCCCTGGCCGGGCTGCTCCTCACCATCCCCGCCATCGTCTGCGGCACCGTCCTCGACCCGGTCTGGTGCTCGCCCACCGCCCTCGTCCTGCCGATCGTGGCCGGCGGGCTGCTGCTGCGCCCCGCCAGCCTCCTCGGCCTGTACGCGGCGTCCGCCGGCGGCCTGATCGTCGAGTCCGCCATCCTCGGCCCGTACGGCGAGGGTCCCGCCCGCGTCACCCCGGGCACCGTCCTCGTGGTCGCCGCCTGCGGCCTCTTCGGGCTGCTCATCGCCCAGTTCCGGGCCCGCGTCGGGGTGCCCTGGCGGCGCGGCGGCACGATGCTCTTCGACCTGCGCGAACGGCTCCGCGTACAGAGCGCGCTGCCGCGGCTGCCGCGCGGCTGGCACCGCGAGATGGCGCTGCGCCCGGCCGGCGGCCAGTCCTTCTCCGGCGACTTCGTCGTCGCCGCCCGCACCCACGGCGGCCGCACCCTGGAGGTCGTCCTCACCGACGTCTCCGGCAAGGGCATGGACGCGGCCTCCCGCTCCCTGCTGCTCTCCGGCGCCTTCGGCGGCCTCCTCGGCTCGCTCCCGCCGCACGGCTTCCTGCCCGCCGCCAACGGCTACCTGCTCCGGCAGAACTGGGACGAGGGCTTCGCCACCTCCATCCACCTCGTCCTCGACCTGGACTCCGGCGACTACGAGCTCTTCTCCGCCGGCCACCTGCCCGCGCTCCAGCTCCACGCCGGCACCGGCCGCTGGGAGGAGAAGGACGGCGACGGACCCCTCCTCGGCGTCTACGACGGCGCGGAGTTCCACCCGGTCAAGGGAACCCTGCACCAGGGCGACGTCCTGATGCTCTTCACCGACGGCCTGGTCGAGGCCGCGGACCGCGACCTCGCCGAGGGCATCGACCGCCTCACCGGCGAGGCCGACCGCTGTGTTCCGGCCGGTTTCGAGGGCGTCGCCTGGCACCTCATCGAGGCGGTGGCCAAGGACGTCAACGACGACCGCGCCCTCCTCATCCTCTCCCGCCCGGCCTGAACCTTCCGGCCCCGCCCGGCGTCCCACGATTCGTCACCCGCCGTCGGGGGCAACGGGGTTGGTGGCACGATAGAGGCGCGGGGGTGTCCGGATATACACCCCGGGGCCAGGCGGGACCGACCTAGGGTGTGATCAGTTGTGGCGATATCGCTGTCCGTGGTGCTGTTGTTGGGAATCGTCCTCGTGGTGCTGATCCGCGGAGGCAGCCTCAAGGGAGGCCCCGCCGTGATCGCCGTCCTCTTCGGCTTCTTCCTCGCCTCCACGGGCATGGCCGACGACATCGAACGCTTCCTGAACTCCGTGACCCAGACGATCAGCGCCATCAGGTTCTGACGGAAAACGGCTCCGGGCCCGGTTCCTCGTCGAGGAACCGGGCCCGGAGCCGTACACAGAGCGGGCGACGGGAATCGAACCCGCGTAGCTAGTTTGGAAGACTAGGGCTCTACCATTGAGCTACGCCCGCACAGCACGCGCCGCAGGTCGGAACCAGGGCGGCACGGGAAGCATCGTAGCCGGTCCGGAGCCGTCCGTGCACGCCCTTGAAAACGGGGGACGTCACAGCGTCCGCGTGCATGTACCCTACGTGTCGCACCGACGGGGTGTGGCGCAGCTTGGTAGCGCGTCCGCTTTGGGAGCGGAAGGCCGTGGGTTCAAATCCCGCCACCCCGACCAGCATGATCCGCGCCTCGCGCACCCGGGGCTCCGACCTCGCGGGTTCTTGATCACGTTGTGGGCCCCATCCCACGTGCGGTTACTATGCAAGCTGCGTGCCCGTGTGTCTTTCTGACCGGGCCCATCGGCCGGAACCGCATCGCGCGGCCCGTCCGGAATCCAGGAATCAGCCACCAAGGAGACCGAACCGTGAAGAGCGCCGTGGAGACCCTGAACCCGACCCGGGTTCGGCTCACTGTCGAGGTGCCCTTCGAGGAGCTCAAGGACAGCCTCGACGCGGCGTACAAGAAGATCAACCAGCAGGTCACGGTCAAGGGCTTCCGCAAGGGCAAGATCCCCGCGCGCGTCATCGACCAGCGCTTCGGCCGTGGCGCCGTGCTGGAGGAGGCCGTCAACGACGCGCTCCCGAAGTTCTACAACGAGGCCGTGACCGAGGCCGAGGTCAACCCGCTGGGTCAGCCCGAGGTCGACATCACGGAGCTGAAGGACGGCGAGCTGCTCTCCTTCACCGCCGAGGTCGACGTCCGCCCGACCATCGAGATCCCGGACTACTCCGGCATCGAGGTCGAGGTCGACGCCATCGAGGTCACCGACGAGGACATCGAGAAGTCCGTGGAGCAGCTCCGCGAGCGCTTCGCCTCGACGAACCCGGTCGAGCGCGCCGCCGTCGAGGGTGACGTCGTCACCGTCGACCTGACCGCCAAGGTCGACGGCGAGGTGCTGCCCGACGGCATCGCCGACGGTGTCTCGTACACCATCGGCTCCGGCGAGCTGCTCGACGGCATCGACGCCGCCGTCACCGGCCTGGAGGCCGGCGGCGAGGCCACCTTCACCTCCGAGCTGAAGGGCGGCTCGGCCGCGGGCAAGGAGGCCGAGGTCACCGTCAAGGTCACCGCCGTCGCCGCCCGTGAGCTCCCCGAGCTCGACGACGAGTTCGCGCAGATGGCCTCGGAGTTCGACACCCTCGACGAGCTCAAGGCCGACAGCCGCAAGCGCCTCGAGAACATGAAGCAGTTCGACCAGGCCACCCAGGCCCAGGAGCGCGTCCTGGAGAAGTTCCTGGAGCTGGCGGAGATCCCCGTCCCCGAGAAGCTGCTCGAGGACGAGGTCAACACCCGCAAGCACAACCTGGAGCACCACCAGCTCGGCCAGATGGGCCTGAGCCTGGAGAAGTACCTGGAGCTCCAGGGCAAGACGGTCGAGGAGTTCGAGGCCGAGACCAAGGAGCAGGCGGTCAAGGGCATCAAGACCCAGTTCCTCCTCGACGAGCTGGTCTCCAAGGAGGAGCTGAACGTCGAGCAGGAGGAGCTCACCGAGCACCTCTTCCGCCGTGCCGCCTCCTCCGGCATGTCCCCCGACCAGTTCGCCCAGGCCGTCGTCCAGGGCGGCCAGGTGCCGATGCTGGTCGGCGAGGTCGCCCGCGGCAAGGCCCTCGCGGTCGTCGTCGAGGCCGCCAAGGTCGTCGACACCAACGGTGAGGTCGTCGACCTCTCCGACGACGAGGACGAGGACGAGGTCGAGGCCGCCGCCGAGACGGTCGAGGCCGTCACCGGCGAGGCCGAGGTCGCCGAGGAGAAGTAGGCCCCACCAGGCCGACGCCGGGGCCCCGCCCCGCGCGCTCCGTACCGCGCCACGGGCCCGGACGCACAGCAGTGCGTCCGGGCCCGTGGACGTACGCGGGCTCTTTATGCGCCGCCAACTACCTTGCGCTCCCAGCGAACAGTTCGGGAACCGGGATGGCGTTGTCCTACCTGCGCGTTAGGGTCCATGGATACGGGGGCACTGCCCTCTGAACGAGACGCTGAGACGGCCCGGGGCCGTCGGAGACGAGCAGGTGGATACGTGACGAATCTGAAGCCTTACGCCGCGGGTGAGCCGTCCATCGGTGGCGGCCTCGGCGACCATGTCTACAACCGGCTGCTCGGCGAGCGCATCATCTTCCTCGGCCAGCAGGTCGACGACGAGATCGCCAACAAGATCACCGCCCAGATGCTCCTCCTGGCCGCCGACCCGGAGAAGGACATCTTCCTCTACATCAACAGCCCCGGTGGCTCGGTGACGGCCGGCATGGCCGTCTACGACACCATGCAGTACATCCCCAACGACGTCGTGACCATCGGTATGGGCATGGCGGCCTCGATGGGCCAGTTCCTGCTCACCGGCGGCACCCCCGGCAAGCGCTTCGCGCTGCCGAACACCGACATCCTGATGCACCAGGGCTCCGCCGGCATCGGCGGCACCGCCTCCGACATCAAGATCCAGGCCGAGTACCTCCTTCGCACGAAGAAGCGTATGGCCGAGATCACCGCGCACCACTCCGGCCAGACCGTCGAGGCGATCATCCGCGACGGCGACCGTGACCGCTGGTTCACCGCGGAGGAGGCCAAGGAGTACGGCCTCATCGACGACATCATCACGCACGCCGCGGGTGTTCCGGGCGGCGGCGGCACGGGCGCCTGAGCGTCCCAGGCCCGCCGAAGAGACCCAGCCCCCCGCCGAACGCCACCAGGACGGTGAACACCCACATGCAGAACAACCTCTCCCCGAGCGGCCTGTACACCGGCGCGCCGATGGACAACCGCTACGTCGTGCCCCGCTTCGTCGAGCGCACCTCGCAGGGCGTGCGCGAGTACGACCCGTACGCGAAGCTCTTCGAGGAGCGCGTGATCTTCCTCGGCGTGCAGATCGACGACGCCTCGGCCAACGACGTCATGGCGCAGCTGCTGTGCCTGGAGTCGATGGACCCGGACCGGGACATCTCCATCTACATCAACAGCCCCGGCGGCTCCTTCACGGCGCTCACGGCCATCTACGACACGATGCAGTTCGTGAAGCCGGACATCCAGACGGTCTGCATGGGCCAGGCGGCCTCCGCCGCGGCCGTGCTGCTCGCCGCCGGCACCCCCGGCAAGCGGATGGCCCTGCCGAACGCCCGTGTGCTGATCCACCAGCCCTCCGGCGGCACCGGCCGCGAGCAGCTCTCCGACCTGGAGATCGCGGCCAAGGAGATCCTGCGCATGCGTGACCAGCTGGAGACCATGCTGGCCAAGCACTCCACGACGCCGATCGAGAAGATCCGCGACGACATCGAGCGCGACAAGATCCTGACGGCCGAGGACGCCCTCGCGTACGGCCTGATCGACCAGATCGTCTCGACCCGCAAGAGCACGGCCGCCGCGGCGCACTGACGCCCGACCTTCCCTCGGCACGGTCCACGCGGCTCGTGTGGCCGAATCACGACCATGTGAACCGTGCCAAGGGGGGCCCGAACGGGGGGCCCGGCAAGGTACCGTCGAATATGAGGCACCAGGAGTCGCTGAACCAAGCGCTCCCAGGCGAAGGGGAAGCACCTCGTGGCACGCATCGGTGATGGCGGCGATCTGCTCAAGTGCTCGTTCTGCGGAAAGAGCCAGAAGCAGGTGAAGAAGCTCATCGCGGGACCCGGTGTGTACATCTGCGACGAGTGCATCGACCTCTGCAACGAGATCATCGAGGAGGAACTCGCGGAGACGAGCGAGGTGCGCTGGGAAGAACTTCCCAAGCCCCGCGAGATCTACGAGTTCCTCGAGGGTTACGTCGTCGGCCAGGAGCCGGCGAAGAAGGCCCTCTCGGTCGCTGTGTACAACCACTACAAGCGCGTCCAGGCCGGCGAGAACGGCGGCGCGCAGGGCCGTGACGACGCCATCGAACTGGCCAAGTCCAACATCCTGCTGCTGGGCCCCACGGGCTCCGGCAAGACGCTCCTGGCCCAGACGCTGGCCCGGATGCTCAACGTCCCGTTCGCCATCGCCGACGCGACGGCGCTGACGGAGGCCGGCTACGTCGGCGAGGACGTCGAGAACATCCTGCTCAAGCTGATCCAGGCCGCGGACTACGACGTCAAGAAGGCCGAGACCGGCATCATCTACATCGACGAGATCGACAAGGTCGCCCGTAAGAGCGAAAACCCGTCGATCACGCGCGACGTCTCCGGCGAGGGCGTGCAGCAGGCCCTCCTGAAGATCCTGGAGGGCACCACGGCCTCCGTCCCGCCGCAGGGCGGCCGGAAGCACCCGCACCAGGAGTTCATCCAGATCGACACGACGAACGTGCTCTTCATCGTGGGCGGCGCCTTCGCCGGCCTGGAGAAGATCATCGAGTCGCGGGCGGGCGCCAAGGGCATCGGCTTCGGGGCGACCATCCGCTCCAAGCGCGAGATCGAGGCGAGCGACCAGTTCCAGGAGGTCATGCCGGAGGACCTGGTGAAGTTCGGGATGATCCCCGAGTTCATCGGCCGTCTCCCCGTCATCACCTCGGTCCACAACCTGGACCGCGAGGCCCTCCTGAAGATCCTCGTCGAGCCGCGCAACGCACTGGTGAAGCAGTACCAGCGCCTCTTCGAACTCGACGGCGTGGAGCTGGACTTCGACCGCCCGGCCCTGGAGGCCATCGCCGACCAGGCCATCCTCCGCGGCACCGGCGCGCGCGGCCTGCGCGCCATCATGGAGGAGGTCCTCCAGTCGGTGATGTACGAGGTCCCGTCCCGCAAGGACGTCGCCCGCGTCGTCATCACCGCCGACGTCGTCCGCGACAACGTCAACCCGACCCTGGTCCCCAGGATCGTCAAGAACGACGGCCGCCACGAGAAGTCGGCGTAACCGCCGCACCACGCCGAAGGGGCGCCCCACCGGAATCCCGGCGGGGCGCCCCTTCGCGTTGCGCCGTGCGCGTCAGATCTTGACGCGGACTTCCTTGCGGAGCTTGGCGGCGATGGCGGCGACCTCTTCGGGCGTGCCGGCCTTGCCGGTCATCAGGTCGGCCAGATTGAAGTGCATCACGTAGCCGACGGTGCTGTGGTCGCCCCAGAGGCAGACGGGCATCGTCAGTTCCTTGGGGCCGAGGCCGCCGGAATCGGCACCCGTCGGGGCCTTGACCTCCTGGCACTTCAGCACGGCGCCGTCGAAGCCCTCGGGGGTGTACGGCTTGGGCTCGCCGACGAGCTCGCCCTTCTCCTTCTCGTCCTTCTCCGCCTCGGCCTCGGCCTTCATGTTGGCGAAGATGGCGTCGACGGTCTTCTCCGGGTCCTCGATCTCGCCGTACACGCCGCCGAACTGGAGCATCTTGCCGGCGAGCGGGTTCGACTTGTCCTCGACCTTCCAGGAGCCGTTGACCTCCTGAGGGTTCTTGACGCCGTACTTCGCGGCGTCCTTGACGAGGTCGTCGTTGCCCGAGCCGCCCCCGCTGGAGGCGTCCTTCTTGTACTCGGTCAGCACCGTCTCCGGCGTGACCAGCTTGTGGGGGCCGTCGTTCGCGACGTCGGCGCCGCCACCGCCGCCGATCAGGAAGTACGCGCCGACCGCGATCGCCGCGACGACGGCGACCGCGCCGATGACGATCGGGGTCTTGGACTTCTTCGGGGCCGGCGGGTGGGGCACGTAGCCGCCGGGGCCCTGGGGGGCGCCGTACTGCGGCTGCTGGCCGTACGGGTTCGCCTGCTGCTGGGGGTAGCCGTACGGCTGCTGCTGCGGCGGCACGCCCTGGGGGGCCTGCTGGGGGTAGCCGTAACCGGGCTGACCCTGCGGCTGGCCGTACGGGCCGGGCTGCTGGCCGTAGGGCCCGGGCTGCTGGGGCTGCTGGCCCCCGTACGGACCCGGCTGGTTGTAGCTCATCGACTGCTTCCCCTCACAGGACGTTTATGCGTAGCGAACATCCTGGCGGAAAGCTTTCGGCGATGGGGCGGCGGGGGGCACACCGTTACCGAACCATCGCGTTTCGGGACTCGACCCTCACCCCCCTAAACTGGGCCCGTGACCGAGAACACTCAGCAGCAGACAGCGCCCACCACCGAACTGCCGACCCAGTACACGCCGGCCGAGGTAGAGGGGCCGCTGTACGAGCGCTGGGTAGAGCGCGGGTACTTCGAGGCGGACGCGAAGAGCGACAAGCCGCCGTACACCATCGTCATCCCGCCGCCGAACGTCACCGGCGCCCTGCACCTGGGCCACGCCTTCCAGGTGACGCTGATGGACGCCCTGACCCGCCGCAAGCGCATGCAGGGCTTCGAGACGCTCTGGCTGCCGGGCATGGACCACGCCGGCATCGCGACCCAGAACAAGGTCGAGCAGCAGCTCGCCGAGGAGGGCAAGTCCCGCCACGACCTGGGCCGCGAGGCGTTCGTCGAGCGCGTCTGGCAGTGGAAGGAGGAGTACGGCGGCCGGATCCTCGGCCAGCTGCGCCGCCTCGGTGCCGGCCTCGACTGGTCGCGCGAGCGCTTCACCATGGACGAGGGCCTGTCCAAGGCCGTCCAGAAGATCTTCAAGGACCTCTACGAGGACGGTCTGATCTACCGCGCCGAGCGCATCATCAACTGGTGCCCGCGCTGTCTGACGGCCCTCTCCGACATCGAGGTCGAGTACCAGGAGGACGCCGGCGAGCTGGTCTCCATCCGGTACGGCGAGGGCGAGGACAGCCTGGTCGTCGCCACCACCCGCGCCGAGACGATGCTCGGCGACACCGCCGTCGCCGTCCACCCGGAGGACGAGCGGTACAAGCACCTGGTCGGCAAGCGGATCAAGCTGCCGCTGACCGACCGCACGATCCCGGTCGTCGCCGACGAGCACGTCGACCCGGAGTTCGGCACCGGCGCCGTCAAGGTGACCCCCGCACACGACCCGAACGACTTCGCCATCGGCCAGCGCCACGACCTGCCGACGCTGACGGTCATGGACGAGCACGGCATCATCACCGTCCACGGCCCCTTCCTCGGCCTGGACCGCTTCGAGGCCCGCTCGGCGATCGTCGGCGCGCTCAAGGAGCAGGGCCGGATCGTCGCCGAGAAGCGCCCGTACATGCACTCCGTCGGCCACTGCTCGCGCTGCAAGACGACCGTCGAGCCGCGCCTGTCGATGCAGTGGTGGGTCAAGGTCGGCCCGCTGGCGCAGGCCGCCGGCGACGCCGTCCGCGACGGCTCTGTCGACATCCACCCGAAGGAGCTCTCCAAGCGCTACTTCGACTGGGTCGACAACATGCACGACTGGTGCATCTCGCGCCAGCTGTGGTGGGGCCACCGCATCCCGATCTGGTACGGCCCCGAGGGCCAGGTCGTCTGCGTCGGACCCGACGACGAGGCGCCGACGGGCGAGGGCTGGACGCAGGACCCGGACGTCCTCGACACCTGGTTCTCCTCCGGCCTGTGGCCGTTCTCCACGCTCGGCTGGCCGGAGAAGACCCCGGACCTGGCGAAGTTCTACTCGACCGACGTCCTGCTCACCGGCCACGACATCATCTTCTTCTGGGTCGCCCGGATGATGATGTTCGGCCTGTACTCGATGGACGGCCAGGTCCCGTTCAAGACGGTCGCGCTCACCGGTCTCGTCCGCGACGAGTTCGGCAAGAAGATGTCGAAGTCGAACCCGAACGCGGTCGACCCGATCACCTGGATGGACGCGTACGGCTCCGACGCCGTCCGCTTCACCCTGGCCAACGGCGCCACCCCGGGTGCCGACGTCCCGATCGGCGAGGACTGGGTCAAGGCCTCCCGGAACTTCGCCAACAAGATCTGGAACGCGACCCGCTTCGCGCTGATGAACGGCGCCACGATCGAGGGTCCGCTGCCGGACGTCTCCGAGCTGTCGGCGACCGACCGCTGGATCCTGTCCCGTCTCAACGAGACGGTCGCGCGGGTCGACGCGTACTACGACGACTTCCAGTTCGCGAAGCTGAGCGAGTCGCTTTACCACTTCGCGTGGGACGAGGTCTTCGCCTGGTACGTCGAGCTGTCGAAGACGACCTTCTTCGCGGGCGGCGAGGGCGCCAAGGTCTCCGGCCGCGTCCTCGGCGAGGTGCTGGACGTCATGCTGCGCCTGCTGCACCCGATCGTCCCCTTCGTCACCGACACCCTGTGGACCACCCTCACCGGCGGGGAGTCCCTCGTCGTCGCGGAGTGGCCGAAGGACAGTGGCTTCCGCGACGAGGCGGCCGAGCAGGAGATCGAGCTGGTCCAGCGGCTCGTCACCGAGGTCCGCCGCTTCCGCAAGGAGCAGGGCCTGCAGGACGCCCAGAAGGTCCCGGCCCGTCTGGACCTGAGCGGTACGGCGCTGGCCGCGCACGAGGCGGCCATCCGCCAGATCCTGCGCCTCCAGCCGGAGGGCGACGCCTTCGAGGCGACCGCCTCCCTGCCGGTCGCCGGCTGCACCGTCTCGCTCGACCTCTCCGGCACCATCGACGTCGCCGCCGAGCGCAAGCGGCTCGCGAAGGACCTGGCCGCCGCCGAGAAGGAGAAGGCGCAGGCCGTGGCGAAGCTCGGCAACGAGGCCTTCCTCGCCAAGGCGCCCGACAACGTCGTGGACAAGATCAAGGGCCGCCTCGCCAAGGCGGACGAGGACATCGCCCGCATCCAGGCGCAGCTGGAGAAGCTGCCGCAGGCGTAGCGCGTACGGAGGAAGGGCCCGGAACCGTCACGGTTCCGGGCCCTTCCGCGTGCCGGGGAGCGTCAGGACTCCGTCGCCACCGGGCCGACGCCCGCCGTCTCCGCGTTGCGGCGGGTCTTGGCCCAGCCGGTGCGGCCGCGCAGGAGGCGGACGAAGCCGCGGGCCGAGACGAGGAACAGGTGGTAGGCGTAGAGCCAGAGGGCGAGGCCCCACAGGACGCCCTTGACGCGGGAGCGGTCGTCGGCGAACTCGCGGCGGTAGACCGGGCCCCAGAGCACGAAGGGGACGATCGACAGCAGGGCGAGGCCGAGGGCGAGGGGCCAGGCGGCGAGGACGACCTCGGCCGCGCTGCCGCCGGCGAGGAGCGCGACCAGCATGACGGCGGTCAGCAGCAGCGTCGCCAGGTGCGCGAGCGGCTGGAAGAA
Organism: Streptomyces sp. NPDC047974; assembly: GCF_040653375.1. NCBI lineage: Bacteria > Bacillati > Actinomycetota > Actinomycetes > Kitasatosporales > Streptomycetaceae > Streptomyces > Streptomyces sp. NPDC047974. The sequence goes on along the minus strand of NZ_JBEZNU010000004.1, from coordinate 269,265 downwards.
GGTGTAGAGGGACTCCAGGACGCCGCGGGCCCGGTAGTGCCGGGAGGAGACGATCCGGCCGGTGTAGCGGACGCAGGAGATGTTGCCCTGCGCCCAGCGGGTGCGCTGGGTGAGGAAGCGGCGGGTGTACGGCAGCGCCTCCTGGCTCACCCAGGTGTCGTGGACGTGGGTGACCCGGTAGCCGGCGAGCCGCATGTGCAGGCCGAGTTCGTAGTCCTCCAGGAGCGCGTCCCGCTGCCAGGGGCGGCGTTCGGCGGCGGCGATCCGGTCGAGCGCGGTGAGGCGGGTGAACTGGCCGTTGCCGCCGAGACCGGCCGAGCCGGTACGCACCCGCAGCAGCTGCATGGCCGTGTTGGAGACGGCGAACTCCGCGTCCTGCATGCGGATCAGGAGGCGCGCGTAGGCGTTGGCGAGCCGGCCGCGGTCGGCCAGCGGGCGCTCGTCGTCGACGTTCCGCATCCGGACGCCGATCTGCACGCCGCCCATGTCGGGGTCGCCGAAGGCGCGGGGGCCGCTGACGAGGGCGAGCGCGTCGGGCGAGACCTGCCCGTCGGCGTCGACGACGCAGACGATCACCCGGGCGCGGTCGGTGCCGGCCGGCAGGTGTCCGTTCAGCGCGTCGTAGGCGGCGTTGAGCGCCGCGCCCTTGCCGACGCGGGCGTCGGGGCGGTGGCGGGAGACCAGGTGGACGCGCGGGTCGCGGGCGCGCATCGAGGTGACGATCGGGGCGGTCAGGTCGTCGCTGGCGTCGTCGATGACCCACACGTGCCCGGCGGGGAAGTCGGCGCGCAGCCGGGCGACGGTGGTGGCGATCACCGCCTCCTCGTCGCGGCAGGGCACGAAGAAGTGCCAGTCGTACGCGCCGGGTTCGCCCGGCTCGGTGGGCCGGCGGCGGGCGTACGCGTGCCGGGCCCCCGCCCAGTACACGAGGAAGCCGCCGAGGAGGAGGAACGGGAAGACGTAGAGGAGGAGCGGGAGGCTCATGGGGACGGACTCCGGTGGGTCGGCAGGAGGTCGGGTGGGTCAGGCGGCCATCGCGTGGTCCGGGGCGCGGAGCGCGCGCTCCTTCGCGAGGTGCGCGGTGAGCTCCGCGATCCGGTGCGACGCGGTGCCGTCGCCGTACGGGCTGGGCAGCGCGGCGAGCCGGCGCAGGCCGGGCGGCCCCTCGTCGAGGCGGCGGCGGACGGCGGCGCCGATCGGCGGGCCGGGGGCGACGAGTTCGGCGAAGTCGGCCATGGCCTCGGGGCGTTCGGTGGAGCGGCGGACGACGACCAGCGGGCGGCCGAGGACCGTGGTCTCCTCCTGGACGCCGCCGGAGTCGGAGACGAGGACGGCCGCGTGCCGGGCGAGGGCCAGGAAGGTGCCGTAGCCGGCGGGCGGGAGGACGGTGACGCCGTCGAGGAGTCCGCCCAGTCCGGCCGCGTCGATCCGGGCCCGGGTGCGGGGGTGCAGCGGGAGGACCACCGGGAGCCGGTCCGCGAGGGCGGCGAGCTCGGTGAGGACGGCGCGCAGGGCCGCGTGGTCGTCGGTGTTCTCGGGGCGGTGCACGGTGGCCAGGACGTAGCCGTCGGCGGGCAGCCCGTGCGCGGCGAGCAGCCGGGCCCGCTCCCCGGCCGGCGGCAGGTGGTCGCGTACGGCTTCGACGACGGGGTTGCCGGTGACGGCGATCCGCTCCTCGGGGAGGCCCTCGGCGAGCAGCAGCGCGCGGTTGTCGGGGGTGGCGGCGCACAGCAGGTCGGCGAGGCGGTCGATGAGGACCCGGTTGTGCTCCTCGGGCATGGCCCGGTCGTGGCTGCGGAGCCCGGCCTCGACGTGGACGAGCGGAAGGTCGCGGGCGTTGGCGGCGAGGGCGCCGGCGAGGGCGGCGTTGGTGTCGCCCTGGACGATCACCGCGAGCGGCGGTTCGGCCTCGAAGAGCTCGTCGAGGGCGCCGAGCGCGGCGGAGACCTGGACGGCCCGGGGGCGGCCGCCGACGCCGGTGAGGTACTCCGGCTCGGGCAGGCCCAGCTCGGCCAGGAAGCCGCCCGACAGCTCCTCGTCGTAGTGCTGTCCGGTGTGGACGACCCGGGCGGCGGGGCCGAGGATCCGGATGAGCTCGGCGAGCTTGACCAGCTCGGGGCGGGTGCCGAGGACGAGGGCGACGCTGCGGGCGGGAAGGGTGTGCATGGCCTCGACGGTGGCCGGGGCCGGTGGCGGGGGGCGGTGGCGGATGGTTGCCGGACGGTTGCTCCGGCCGCCGCGGGCGGTTTCGTGACGGTGGGCCCGGGACCTTGGTCCCGGGCCCGGGTGTTCTCCGTCACCCGGAGTGGTAGCGGTAGCCGAGGCCGCGGACGGACTCGATCGGGTCGCGGGAGTGCGGCCCGCCCGCGTACCGCAGCTTCCGGCGCAGCCGCAGCACCCCGAACTTCACCCGGTCGCGGCCGACGGCGGAGGCGTCGTCCCACACCTGGTCGAGCAGCTGCTCCGTGGTGACGACCCGGCCGCGGTTGCGGACCAGGAGCTGCAGCAGGCGGTACTCGATGTCGCTGAGCCGGATCTCGCCGCCCAGCCAGAGCGCGGAGCGGCGCTCGGGCACCAGGCGCAGGTCCTCCTCGACGGTCTCGCCGGCCCAGGTGCCGGGCCCGGCGCGCCGGAGCAGGGCCTCGACGCGGGCGAGCAGCTCGGCCTGGGCGAACGGTTTCACCAGGTAGTCGTCGGCGCCGGAGCGCAGCCCCCTGACCCGGTCGTCGAGCTCGCCGAGGCCGGAGAGGACGAGGACCGGCAGATCGCTCATGTCCCGGGTGCGGTCGAGCACCTCCCAGCCGTCGAGGCCGGGCAGGACCAGGTCGAGCACCATCAGCGCGGGCCGCTCGGCGAAGAGCAGCCGCAGCGCCTCCCGGCCGTCGGCGGCGAGGGAGACGTCGTGGCCGCCGCGGGTGAGCAGCACGCGCAGCGCGAGGGCGAGGTCGGGGTCGTCCTCGACGACGAGGAGCCGGGTCACGGGCCCGGGTCCCGGCCGTCCGCCGCGCCGGGCAGCGGGAGGCGGAGGGTGAAGACGGCGCCGGGGCCGTCGGGGCGGTCGTGGACGGTGAGGGTGCCACCGTGCAGCCGGACCGCCTCCCGGGCGCCCGCCAGGCCGAGGCCGGTGCCGGGGTAGCCGCCGCGCCGGGCGTTGGGGGCGCGGACGTACGGGGTGAAGACCTCCTCCTGGTACTCCAGCGGGACGCCGATCCCGGTGTCCCTCACCTGGACGGTCCAGTGGCCGTCCGCCGGCCGCGCGGCCAGCTCCACCCGCCCGTCGGCGGGGGTGAACCGCAGCGCGTTGGCGACCAGCTCCTCCAGGGCGCCGGTGAGCAGCCAGCCGTCGGCGAGCAGCGGGGGACCGCCGGCCGGGGCGTCGACGGTGAGGTACGGCCCCGCTCCGCCGGTCCGCTGGAGCGCTTCCAGGGCCACCCGCTCGACCAGCTCGGGGACGAGGACCCGGCCGCGCCGGGGCTCGGCGCGGCGCGGGTCCGGCGGGTCCTCGCCGGCGGCCCGGGGGAGGTCGGCGGCGATCGAGGTCATCCGGCGGGCGTTGCGCAGGATCGCCTCCAGGTAGGAGGTCCGCTCCGGGTCGAGCGGGCCGCTCGCCGGGTCCAGGAGGAGCTCGGCGAAGCTGACGACGGTGGCGAGCGGGGTGCGCAGCTCGTGCAGGGCGCGGCCGGCGAAGGCGGTCCGCTCGTCGGTGAGCTCCGCGAGCCGGCGGACGCGCCGGTCGAGGTCGTCGCGGGCCTCGTGCTGCCGGGTGACGTCCTCGATCAGCAGCAGGTGCGCGGAGGGCGGCCGGCCGGGGGCGCCGACGGGGGAGCGGCGGCGGCGCAGGATCCGCCCGTCCGCCAGGTGGTGGTCGGCGATCCGGGTGACGGGTCCGTGGGGGAGGGCGTCGGCGAGGAAGCGCTCGCGCTCCGCCGGACCCGCGAGGAGCGCGGCCACGTGGTCGAGGAGCCGCTCGCGGCCCCCGGGGCCGGTCGGGTCGAGGTCGTCCGGCACGTGGAGCAGGGTCCGGAAGCGCCGGTTGACCCGGAGGATCCGCCGGTCGGCCGCGACGAGCGCGGCGGCCTGCGGCAGCGCGTCGAGCAGCTCGGCGGCCGGTGGTTCCATGGCCGCCGGGTCCGTGGCGGCAGGGGTGTCGGGCACGCTCCGAGTCAAACAGGAATGCGGATGAAGTGCCTGATCTCACAGCAGACGGGACTTCAGGTCCACGGCGTCGGGACCAAGGACCCTGGATGATGGAGGCATGTTCCACCTTCCCGCCGTCCCCGCGCTGCGCCGCCACGTGGACCGGTGGGGCGGCTCGCCGCAGGCCCTCGACGTCGTCGCCGCGCTGAGCGCCTTCGCGCTGATGCTCCTGGACGTGCCGGGTCTCGCCCGGGCGGACAACTCCCTCACCGGCGTCACCGCCACCCTGGTCCTCGCCGCCGGCGCCGCGACCCTGCTGCTGCGCAGGCGGGCGCCCTGGGTGCCGTACCTCGTGGCGCTCGGCCTGATGGGCTGGCTCCACGAGGTGACCATGATCCAGTTCGCGCTGTACTCGCTCGGCCGCTTCCGGGGCCGGCGGGTCGCGATCGGCGCGACCCTGCTGTACATCGCGGTGGCGTACGGGTACTTCCAGGCCGCGCCCGGCTGGTCGGGCCTGCACCACGGCGAGACGCTCAGCGACTTCCTCAGCCTCGTCGTCCCGATCGGCGTGCTCGCGGCGGGCGTCGGCATCGCCGCCCACCGCCACGACCTGGTCCGTGCCCTGGAGGCCCAGCGGCGCGAGGCCGCGGCCCGGCAGGCCGTCCAGGAGGAGCGGATCCAGGTCGGCCGGGACGTCCACGACCTGGTCGGCCGCGAGCTGACCGTCCTCGCGGTGCGGGCCGAGGTGCTCGCCGTACGGGCCCGGGGCGACGCCCACCAGAAGGACTTCGAGGAGCTCGCCGACACCGCCCGGCGCGCCCACCTCATGCTGAACGAGACGCTCGTGCGGCGCGCCGGCGGGGAGGGTGCCACGCCGGGCCTGGAGGGGCTCGCGGACCTCGCCGCGGAGAGCGAGCGGATGGGCAGCCCGGTGGAGCTGGACGTGGCCGAGGAGGTGAAGGCGCTCTCGCCGCTGCGGCAGACCGCGGTGTACCGGGTGGTGCAGGAGTGCCTCACGAACGCGGCGAAGCACGCCCCGGGCCTGCCGGTCCGGGTCGCGATCGGCGTCGCGGGGCCCGACCTGTGGATCGAGGTCCGCAACCCCCTCCCCGGGACCCCGCCCGACCGCGCCCCGGTCTCCACCGGGACGGGCCTGGTCTCGATGGACGAACGGGTCGCCAGCATGGGCGGAACCCTCACGGCCGGCGCGACGGGCACCGGCTACGAGGTCCGCGCCACCCTCCCCTCGGGCCTGCCGGGCTGAGGCGGTCCGGTCGGGCGCCGCCCGGACGCGCCGCCCGGACGCGCCGCCCGGACGCGCCGCCCGGACGCGGCGGACGGTGCGCGGCGGACGGTGCGCGCGGCCCGTACGCGGCGGGCGGTCCGAGGCGGTCCGGAGGTCTCGACAGGGGTGGGTCCACGGTCCTGTCGGTGAGGCTCCGTAGACTTGACCCCGTGAGTGACCCGAGCGACCCGCGCGACTTTGCCGACGAGCCCGCCGACGACATCGACGACGACTTCGACGACCTCGTCGGCGAAGCCACCGACCTTCCCCAAGATCTCGACTCCGCTCGGTCAGGGGAGACCCCTACCCCCGACCTGGCGGTGATCGAGGCCGGCAGCCGCACCCTGCGCGCCGTGGCCGGTCCGCCGCAGGGCGACCCCGTGCCGACCCGCCCCGAGGACCCGGAGCTGGACAAGGCGCTGCGCGAGGTCGAGACCGAGCTCTCGACCCGCTGGGGCGAGACCAAGCTGGACCCCTCGGTGCAGCGGATCGCGGCCCTGATGGACGTGCTGGGCGAGCCGCAGCGCGCGTACCCGTCGATCCACATCACGGGGACCAACGGCAAGACCTCCACCGCCCGCATGATCGAGTCCCTGCTCGCCGCCTTCGAGCTGCGCACCGGCCGCTACACCTCGCCGCACGTGCAGACCATCACCGAGCGGATCAGCCTGGACGGCGCCCCGATCTCCGCCGAGCGGTTCATCGAGACGTACCAGGACGTCAAGCCGTACGTGGAGCTGGTCGACGCCCGGGAGGAGTACCGCCTCTCCTTCTTCGAGGTCCTCACCGCCATGGCGTACGCGGCCTTCGCCGACGCCCCGGTCGACGCGGCCGTCGTCGAGGTCGGCATGGGCGGCACCTGGGACGCGACCAACGTGATCGACGGCTCCGTCGCCGTCGTCACCCCGATCGACCTCGACCACACCGACCGGCTCGGCGAGACCACCGGCGAGATCGCCGGCGAGAAGTCCGGGATCATCAAGCAGGGCGCGACCGTCATCCTGGCCCAGCAGCCGGTGGACGCCGCCCAGGTGCTCCTGAAGAAGGCCGTCGACGTCGACGCGACCGTGGCCCGCGAGGGCATGGAGTTCGGCGTGGTCTCCCGCGAGGTGGCCGTCGGCGGCCAGCTGCTGACCCTGCGCGGTCTCGGCGGCGAGTACGACGGCATCTTCCTGCCCCTGCACGGCGCCCACCAGGCGCACAACGCGGCCGTGGCGCTCGCCGCCGTCGAGGCCTTCTTCGGCATCGGCGCCGAGCACGCCCGCACCCTCGACGTCGAGACCGTCCGGCGCGCCTTCGCCCGGACGGCCTCGCCGGGCCGCCTCGAAGTCGTCCGCTCCTCCCCGACGGTCATCCTCGACGCCGCGCACAACCCGCACGGCGCCCGCGCCTCCGCCGAGGCCGTCTCCGAGGCCTTCGGCTTCTCCCGGCTCATCGGCGTCGTCTCCACCAGTGGCGAGAAGGACGCCCGCGGGCTCCTGGAGGCCTTCGAGCCGATCTTCGCCGAGGTCGTCGTCACCCAGAACTCCACCTCCCGCGCCACCGACGTCGACGCGCTCGCCGCGGTCGCCGTCGAGGTCTTCGGCGAGGACCGGGTCGTCGTCGAGCCGCGGCTGCCCGACGCCCTGGAGACGGCGATCACGCTCGCCGAGGAAGAGGCCGAGTACGGCGGCGCCGGCGTGCTGGTGACCGGTTCGATCTTCACGGTCGGCGACGCCCGGCTGCTGCTCAAGAGGGGCTGACCCGGAATGCGCACGCTCTGCTCCTCCACTCTCATCGGCGAGTTCTTCGTCATCGGCTTCGCCGGTCTCGTCGCCATGAAGGACGACTCCCTCGCCACCTCCACCGTCTGGTGGGTGTGCGGTGTCGCCATGGCCCTCTCGGTGCTGCTCTGCGGGATGATCACCCGTCCCGGTGGCGTCCAGCTCGGCTGGGCGCTCCAGATCGGGCTGGTCCTCAGCGGCTTCTTCGTCCCCGTCATGTACTTCCTCGGGGCCGTCTTCGCCGTGCTGTGGTGGTGTTCGGTGCACTACGGGCGCAAGGTGGACGAGATCAAGGCCCGCTGGGCCGCCTCGAACGCCACGGCCCAGGGCTCCGCAGGGCCTGACGCTGCGTGACGGAGGGCGGTGCGGGCCCTGTAGATTCAGAGGCCCGCACATCCCTCCCGAAGGAGTTCCCCCCGTGAGCCAGCGCACGCTCGTCCTGCTCAAGCCCGACGCGGTCCGCCGCGGCCTCGTCGGCGAGATCATCGGCCGCATCGAGCGCAAGGCCGGCTGGACCCTCGCGGCCCTGGAACTGCGCGAGCTGGACCAGGAGACGCTGGAGCAGCACTACGGCGAGCACAAGGGCAAGCCCTTCTACGAGCCGCTGATGGGCTTCATGTCCTCCGGTCCGGTCGTCGCGCTCGTCGTCGAGGGCGAGCGGGTCATCGAGGGCGTCCGCCAGCTGGCCGGCCCGACCGACCCGATCGCCGCCGCGCCGGGCTCCATCCGCGGCGACTACGGCACCATCGTCCGCGAGAACCTCATCCACGCCTCGGACTCCGAGGAGTCCGCCGCGCGCGAGCTGAAGATCTTCTTCCCCGGCCTCGTCTGAGGCCCGGGCCCGCCCGCCGGCTGACCCCCCGTCAGCCGAACGGAGCCGCTTGTGGGGCGACCGAAGGAATTCGGTCGCCCCCAGGCATATCAACGCCAATCCCGGGAACGGATCGCCGCGTCCTACCGTCACCTAGTACAGAGGTGGGCCAGCGCGCGCCATCCGCGTGAGCGGCACTACGATGAAAACTCTTCGCCGCACCACCCTCAGCCATGGGAAACAAGGGGAACTTCATGTCGTTCATCGGCCGTGACATGGCTGTCGACCTCGGGACCGCCAACACGCTGGTGTACGTCAGGGGTCGAGGCATCGTCCTCAACGAGCCGTCCGTCGTCGCGATCAACACCAACACCGGCGGAATCCTCGCGGTGGGTGCCGAGGCGAAGAAGATGATCGGCAGGACCCCCGGCAACATCGTCGCCGTCCGCCCTCTGAAGGACGGCGTCATCGCCGACTTCGAGATCACCGAGCGGATGCTCCGCTACTTCATCCTCAAGATCCACAAGCGGCGCTACCTCGCCCGCCCCCGGGTCGTGGTCTGCGTGCCCTCCGGCATCACCGGCGTCGAGCGCCGCGCCGTCATCGAGGCCTCCACCCAGGCCGGCGCCCGCCAGGTGCACATCATCGAGGAGCCCATGGCCGCCGCCATCGGTTCCGGCCTCCCCGTCCACGAGGCCACCGGCAACATGGTCGTCGACATCGGCGGCGGCACCACCGAGGTCGCGGTCATCTCCCTCGGAGGAATCGTCACGGCACAGTCCATCCGGGTCGCCGGCGACGAGCTGGACAACGCGATCATCCAGCACATCAAGAAGGAGTACTCGCTCCTCCTCGGCGAGCGCACCGCCGAACAGATCAAGATCACCATCGGTTCGGCCTACGACCTGGAGCAGGACGAGCACACCGAGATCCGCGGCCGCGACCTCGTCTCGGGCCTTCCCAAGACCGTCGTCATCTCGGCCGCCGAGGTCCGCAAGGCCATCGAGGAGCCGGTCAACGCGATCGTCGACGCGGTGAAGACCACCCTCGACAAGTGCCCGCCGGAGCTCTCCGGTGACGTCATGGACCGCGGCATCGTTCTCACCGGTGGCGGCGCCCTGCTGCGCGGCCTCGACGAGCGGCTGCGCCGCGAGACGGGCATGCCGATCCACATCGCCGAGGACCCGCTGGACTCGGTGGCCCTCGGATCCGGCAAGTGCGTCGAGGAGTTCGAGGCCCTGCAGCAGGTCCTGGACGCCCAGCCGCGCCGCTGAACCACCGGCCGGGCGTGAGCCCGTACGGTACGAACATCTGCACAACGAACCACGAGGAAGGGCACGGCCGCCGCACGTGAGGGACACACGAGAGAGCCGGCTGCTCCTGGTGCTGCTGGTCGCCATCGCGTTCGCGCTGATCACGGTGGACATCCGCGGCGGCCAGGAGTCGCCGGTCGACGGCGCCCGGCAGGCCGCCGCCGCCGTCTTCGGCCCGGTAGAGAACGGAGTCGCGGCGGCGGTCGACCCGATCGGCAACGCCATAGGCGCCGTCCGCGACTCCGGCGAGCGCAACACCCGCATCGCCGCCCTGGAGAAGGAGAACGCCGAGCTCAAGGCCGAGCTCGGCAGCGACGACCGCAACCGCAACCGGGTGCGCGAGCTCGACTCCCTGCTCAAGACCGCCGGCGCCGGCCAGTACGGCATCAAGGGCGCCCAGGTCATCGCCATAGGGTCGGCCCAGGGCTTCTCCTGGACCGTCACCATCGACGTCGGCGCCCGCGACGGCATCCAGCGCGACATGACCGTCCTCAACGGCGCCGGACTCGTCGGCCGCGTCACCACCGTCGGCCCGACGACCTCCACGGTCCTGCTGGCCAACGACCCCGACTTCACGGTCGGCACCCGCATGGAGAAGAGCGACGAACTCGGCTTCGCCACCGGCCAGGGCGACCGCCCGCTGCTCGTCCAGCTCCTCAACGGCAAGGCCAAGGTGAAGCCGGGCGACCGCCTCGTCACCTTCGGCTCGGCCGGCAACCGGCCCTTCGTGCCGGGCGTGCCGGTCGGCGAGATCGTCCGCGTCGACCCGATGGGCGGCGGACTGACCCGCAACGTCTACGTCCGCCCGTACGTCGGCTTCAGCAAGCTCGACATCGTCGGCGTCGTCGTCCAGGCCCCCCGCTCCGACCCGCGCGACACGGTGCTGCCGCAGAAGCCCAAGCCCGCGCCGACCGTCACCGTCACGGTCACCGCGAAGCCGCCGGCCGAGGGCGAGCAGGCCCAGGGGGAGAAGGCCGACCAGCCGCTCGGGAACGAGGCGCAGGACCAGAACCAGGGCCAGGACCAGAACCAGGGCCAGGACCAGGCGCAGAACCAGGACCAGGCGCAGAACCAGGATCAGGCGCAGGATCCGGCACAGGCTCAGAACCCGGACGACCAGGGGGACGCGACACCGTGAAGTTCAACCGCATCCTCCTCTCCGCGACCCTGATCGTGGTCGCCCTCGTCGTCCAGGTCTCCGTCCTCGCCCGGCTCCAGCTCCCCGGCGCCGTCCCGGACCTCGTCCTCCTCACCGTCGTCGCCCTCGCGCTCGTGCACGGGCCCGTGACCGGCTCGCTCGTCGGCTTCTCCGCCGGCCTCCTCGCCGACCTGGCCCCGCCCGCCGACCACGCCGCCGGCCGCTACGCCCTCGTGCTCTGCGTCGTCGGCTACCTGGTCGGCCTCGTCCGGCCCGAGAACGGCCGCTTCACCTCCGCCGTCGGTCCGATGGCCGCCGTCGTCGGCGCGGCCGTCGGCTCCACCCTGCTCTACGCGGGTGTCGGCGCCCTCGTCGGCGACACCGCCGCCCGTCACGTCGGCCTCGGCTCCCTGCTCTTCACCGCCGTCCTCTACGACCTGCTGCTGGCCCCCTTCACGGTGCCGCTCGTCATGGCCCTGGCCCGGCGCGCCGAGAACGACCCGGTCGCCGACGCCACGGGGACGGGCGCGGGCGACGTCGCCTCCGGCTGGCTCTCCTCCGGCACCGGCCTGAGGATCGGCACCCAGCGCGGCGGCCTGCGCGTCAAGGCCGCCCGTACCCGCGCCGGCCGCGCCGGACGCATCAAGGGAGTCAAGCGACTGTGACCGAGGGGGCAACGGCAGCATGAGCAACATCCCCGAGACCGGCAGGACCCCCCGGGTCCAGACCCGGCTCGTCGTCATCCAGGTCCTCGTCTTCTCGCTGCTGCTCACCCTGGGCGGCCGGCTCTGGTACCTCCAGATCCGCAACGGCAAGGAGTACGCCGACGAGGCCAAGAGCAACAACATCCAGCAGGTCGTCACCCCGGCCGTCCGCGGCTCCATCCTCGACGCCCGCGGCGTCCCGCTCGCCGACAACGAGACCCGGCTCGTGGTCTCCGCCTCGCGCACCGAGCTGATGAAGATGAAGGACGACGGCAAGGCCGTGCTCACCCGGCTCGCCGGGGTCCTGGGCATGAAGCCCGAGGACGTCGCCAACAAGATCCGGCTCTGCGACTCCAAGACGCCCAAGCCCTGCTGGAACGGCTCGCCCTACCAGCCGATCCCGGTCACCGACGAGGCCACCGTCCAGCAGGCGCTCACCATCCGCGAGAGCACCGAGGACTTCCCCGGCATCACCGCCGAGCTCACCGCCGTCCGCCGCTACCCGGCCCCCGGCAAGGCCCGTACCGCCCAGGTGCTCGGCTACCTCTCGCCGGTCACCGACGACGAGATCACCAAGGCCAAGGACACCGACTCCCCGTTCCTCCGCTCCGACCAGGTCGGCCGCTCGGGCATCGAGCGCACCTACGACAAGGAGCTGCGCGGCAAGGCCGGCGTGACCCGGTACGAGGTCGACAACCTCGGCCGCGTCATGGGCCAGACCAAGTCCGACCCGGGCGTGGCCGGTTCCACCCTCGTCACCAGCATCGACGCCCGCGTGCAGGCCGTCGCCGAGTACGAGCTCGCGCAGGCGATGAAGACCGTCCGCGGCGAGACCGACAAGATCACCGGCCGCAAGTACGAGGCCGACTCCGGCGCCGTCGTCGTCATGGAGACCAAGACCGGCCGGGTCGTCGCCATGGCCTCCCAGCCCGACTACGACCCCAACGTCTGGATCGGCGGCATCTCCGCCACCGACTACGCCGCCCTCACCAGCAAGAAGTCCAACTACCCGCTGCTCAACCGCGGTATCCAGGGCCAGGCCCCGGCCGGCTCCATCTTCAAGGTGATCTCCGCGAGCGCCGCCGTCCGGGCCGGATACGACTTCAACGACAAGTACAACTGCAGCGCCTCCTACAGCCTCGGCAGCCGCAGCTTCGCCAACTTCGAGTCCCAGGGGCACGGCCCCATCACCCTCGGCGACGCCCTCAAGTTCTCCTGCAACACCGTCTTCTACGCCCTCGGCCACAAGGAGTGGCAGAAGGACGGCGGCATCACGGCGAACAAGGACTCCAAGGACTGGTTCTACGTGACCGCCCGCGACTTCGGCCTCGGCTCGGAGACCGGCGTCGACCTGCCCAACGAGGTCAAGGGCCGGATCCCGGACCGCCAGTGGAAGCAGGCGTTCTGGGAGGCCAACAAGGACGCCTGGTGCAAGCAGGGCAAGAAGGGCGGCAGCTACGTCGAGCAGATCGCGTACGAGAACTGCCTCGAAGGCAACCAGCTGAAGGCCTACGACAGCATCAACTTCGCGATCGGGCAGGGCGACGTCCTCGTCACCCCCATCCAGATGGCCACCATCTACGCGGCCATCAGCAACGGCGGCACCCTCTACGACCCCTCCGTCGGCAAGGCGGTCATCAGCCCCGACGGCAAGCAGGTCCGCGAGATCGCGCCCAAGGCCCACGGCAAGCTGCCGGTCGGCGCCGAGACCATCCGCGACCTCGACAAGGGCCTGCGCTCGGTCGTCGAGCCCGGCGGCACCGCCGCCTGGCGCTTCGGCGGCTGGCCCCAGGACAAGATCCCGATGCGCGCCAAGACCGGCACCGCCCAGGTCTACGGCAAGCAGACCACCTCCTGGCTCGCGACCTACACCGACGACTTCACCATCGTCATGACCATCTCCCAGGGCGGCACCGGCTCCGGCGCCTCCGGCCCCGCCGTCCGCAACATCTACGACGCCCTCTACGGCCTCGACGACGCGGGCAACCAGAACCTCAAGCGCGCCCTGCTGCCCACGCCGCAGAAGACGCTGCCGAAGGTCGACGCCGACGGCACCATCGACGCCCCGACGATCAAGGCGTACGACCCCAAGTCCCAGCTGGTCGACCCGGCCGAGCAGAACGGCGCCGCGCCGCCGCCGCTCGCCGGCACGCCCGCCAACAGGAGGGACTGACCCGGTGCCCCAGCGCAAGAGATTCTTCGTCTCCCGGTACGCCCCCGAGCGTGGCGCGGTCGCCCGGCTGACCGCGCGCGACTCGGTGCTGCGCCGGCTCGACTGGCCGATCCTCCTGTCGGCCCTGGCGCTCTCCCTGATCGGCTCGCTGCTGGTCTGGTCGGCGACCCGGGGCCGTACCGAGCTGAACAACGGGGACCCGTACTACTTCCTCTTCCGGCACCTGCTCAACACCGGCATCGGCGTGGCGCTGATGATCGGCACCATCTGGCTCGGCCACCGCACCCTGCGCGGGGCCGTCCCGGTCCTCTACGGCCTGTCGATCGTGCTGATCCTCGCCGTCCTCACCCCGCTCGGCGCCACCATCAACGGCGCGCACGCGTGGATCGTGGTCGGCGGCGGCTTCTCGCTGCAGCCCAGCGAGTTCGTGAAGATCACCATCATCCTGGTGATGGCGATGCTGCTGGCCTCGAAGGTGGACGCCGGCGACCAGCTCCACCCGGACCACGGCACCGTCGCCAAGTCCCTGGTGCTCGCGGCCCTCCCCATGGGCATCATCATGCTCATGCCCGACCTGGGCTCGGTCATGGTGATGATCGTGATCGTGCTCGGCGTCCTGCTCGCCTCCGGCGCCTCCAACCGCTGGGTCCTCGGCCTCATCGGCTCCGGCATCGCCGGCGCGGTCCTCGTCACCACCCTCGGCATGCTCGACGAGTACCAGATCAACCGCTTCGCCGCCTTCGCCAACCCCGACCTCGACCCCTCCGGCGTCGGCTACAACACCAACCAGGCCCGCATCGCCATCGGCTCCGGCGGCCTCAAGGGCGCCGGCCTCTTCAACGGCCACCAGACCAGCGGCCAGTTCGTCCCCGAACAGCAGACCGACTTCGTCTTCACCGTCGCCGGCGAGGAGCTGGGCTTCATCGGCTCCGGCTTCATCCTGCTGCTGCTCGGCGTCATCCTGTGGCGGGCCTGCCGGATCGCCCGCGAGACCACGGAGCTGTACGGCACCGTCGTCGCGGCCGGCATCATCGCCTGGTTCGCCTTCCAGGCCTTCGAGAACATCGGCATGAACCTCGGCATCATGCCCGTCGCCGGCCTCCCGCTGCCCTTCGTCTCCTACGGCGGCTCCTCCATGTTCGCCGTCTGGGTCGCCATCGGACTCCTCCAGTCGATCCGGGTGCAACGGCCGATGACCGCCTGACGTCCGGCCGCCCCGGGGGCTAGATTCGACCTATGGCCGAGACCAAGCGCGAGATCGAGCGGAAGTACGAAGCCACCGCGGACACCCGGCTGCCGGACCTCACCCGCGCGGCCGGGGTCGCGTCCGTGACGGCCGAGGGCGTCACCGAACTCGACGCCGTCTACTACGACACGGCCGACCTCCGGCTCGCCGCCGACTCCCTCACCCTCCGGCGCCGCACCGGCGGCAAGGACGCCGGCTGGCACCTCAAGTTCCCGGTCGCCGTCGGCGTCCGCGACGAGATCAGGGCCCCGCTCACGGAGACGCTCCCGCACTCCCTGGCGGGGCTCCTGCGCTCCCGCGTCCGCCACTCCGGGGTCGTCCCCGTCGTCCGCCTCCGCTCCTCCCGCGACGTGCGGCACCTCAGGGACGAGGACGGCACGATCCTCGCCGAGCTCTCCGTGGACACCGTCCGCGCCGACCGCCTCCTCGCCGGCGGCGGGACCGCCGCCTGGACCGAGATCGAGGTCGAGCTCGCGGACGACGCCGACCCGGCGGTCCTCGACGCCGTCGAGAAGCGGCTGGGGAAGGCCGGCATCCACCCCTCCGACGCCCCCTCCAAACTGGCCCGCGCCCTCAGCGAGACCGGCCTGGAACCCGAGCGGCCCGCGGCGGCGGACGCCGACGGCACGGCGCGCGCCGCCGTCCTCGCGTACGTACGGGAGCACGTCGAGGCCCTCGTCCGCCTCGACCCCGCCGTCCGCCGCGACCTGCCCGACGCCGTCCACCAGCTCAGAGTCGCCTGCCGGCGGCTGCGCAGCGCCTTCAAGACCTACCGCAAGGTCCTCGACCGCGACGTCACCGACCCGATCGGCGACGAGCTGAAGTGGCTCGCCGGCGAGCTCGGCCACGCCCGCGACCAGGAGGTGCTGGCCGCCCGGCTCGGCGACGCCCTCGACGGCCTCGCCCGCGAACACGTCCGCGGCCCGGTCCGCGGCCGGCTGCGCACCTGGGACCGGACCCGCACCGCCGGCTCCCGCCACCGCGCCCTCGACGCCCTCGACTCGCCCCGCCACCTCGCCCTCCTCGACGCCCTCGACGGACTCCTCGCGGACCCGCCGCTGAAGCCGGCCGCCCGCAGGAAGGCCGCGAAGGTGCTGCCGAAGGCGATCCGGCGCGACTACCGGCGGCTCGCAGGGCGGATCGGCCCCGCCCTCGACCTCGACCCCGGCCACGACCGCGACCTCGCCCTCCACGAGGCCCGCAAGGCCGCCAAACGGGCCCGGTACGCCGCCGACGCGGCCGTGCCGACCCTCGGCAGGTCCGCGAAACGGTTCGCCAAGAGGATGAAGTCCGTCCAGTCCCTCCTCGGCGACCACCAGGACGCCGTCGTCGCCCGCGCGGCCCTGCTCGACCTCGCCGCCGAGGCGGAGGAGGCCCGCGAACCCTCCTTCACCTGGGGCGTCCTGTACGCGAGGCAGGAAGCGGCCGCGGCGGCCCAGGAGCGGGAACTGCCGGGCGTGTGGGAGCGGGCCTCGGCCCGGGATCTCCGCGCGGCGCTGAGCCGCTGAGCACCGGGGTACGCTTGAGAGTCGCCCCCCTGCCAGCTCACGAAGGTTCGAGATGTCTGCTGCCGAGTCTGTCTTCCCGCAGCTCGAAGCTCTGCTCCCGCACGTGCAGAAGCCGATCCAGTACGTCGGTGGAGAGCTGAACTCCACGGTCAAGCCGTGGGAGAGCGCCGACGTCCGCTGGGCTCTGATGTACCCGGACGCGTACGAGGTCGGTCTGCCCAACCAGGGCGTCATGATCCTCTACGAGGTGCTGAACGAGCGCGAGGGCGTCCTCGCCGAGCGCACCTACAGCGTGTGGCCGGACCTCGAAGAGCTGATGCGCGAGCACAAGGTGCCGCAGTTCACGGTCGACAGCCACCGCCCGGTCGGTGCCTTCGACGTGTTCGGCCTGTCCTTCTCCACGGAGCTGGGCTACACCAACATGCTCACCGCCCTCGACCTGGCGGGCATCCCGCTGGAGTCGAAGGACCGCACCGTCGACCACCCCATCGTGCTCGCCGGCGGCCACGCCGCCTTCAACCCCGAGCCGATCGCGGACTTCATCGACGCGGCGATCATCGGCGACGGCGAGCAGGCCGTCCTCGACATGACCGAGATCATCCGCCAGTGGAAGGCCGAGGGGCGTCCCGGCGGCCGCGAGGAGGTCCTCCTCCGCCTCGCCAAGACCGGCTCGGTCTACATCCCGGCGTTCTACGACGTCGAGTACCTGCCGGACGGCCGCATCGGCCGCGTCGTCCCCAACCGCTCCGGCGTGCCGTGGCGCGTGTCCAAGCACACCGTCATGGACCTCGACGAGTGGCCGTACCCCAAGCAGCCCCTCGTGCCGCTCGCGGAGACCGTCCACGAGCGCATGTCCGTCGAGATCTTCCGCGGCTGCACCCGCGGCTGCCGCTTCTGCCAGGCCGGCATGATCACGCGCCCCGTGCGGGAGCGAAGCATCACCGGCATCGGCGAGATGGTGGAGAAGGGCCTCAAGGCGACGGGCTTCGAGGAGGTCGGCCTCCTCTCGCTCTCCTCCGCCGACCACACCGAGATCGGCGAGATCGCGAAGGGCCTCGCGGACCGCTACACCGAGGACAAGGTGGGCCTGTCCCTCCCCTCGACCCGCGTCGACGCGTTCAACGTCGACCTGGCCAACGAGCTGACCCGCAACGGCCGCCGCTCGGGCCTCACCTTCGCCCCCGAGGGCGGCTCCGAGCGCATGCGCAAGGTCATCAACAAGATGGTCTCGGAGGAGGACCTGATCCGAACCGTCGCCACCGCGTACGGCAACGGCTGGCGTCAGGTGAAGCTGTACTTCATGTGCGGCCTGCCCACCGAGACCGACGAGGACGTCCTCCAGATCGCCGACATGGCGATCAACGTCATCGCCAAGGGCCGCGAGGTCTCCGGCCAGAACGACATCCGCTGCACCGTCTCCATCGGCGGCTTCGTCCCGAAGCCGCACACCCCCTTCCAGTGGGCCCCGCAGCTGTCGGCCGAGGAGACGGACGCCCGCCTCCTGAAGCTCCGCGACAAGATCCGCGGCGACAAGAAGTACGGCCGCTCGATCGGCTTCCGCTACCACGACGGCAAGCCCGGCATCGTCGAGGGCCTGCTCTCCCGCGGCGACCGCCGCATCGGCGCCGTCATCCGCGCGGTCTACGAGGACGGCGGCCGCTTCGACGGCTGGCGCGAGCACTTCTCGTACGACCGCTGGATGGAGTGCGCGGAGAAGACCCTCCCCGAGTACGGCGTGGACGTCGCCTGGTACACCACCCGCGAGCGCTCCTACGAGGAGGTCCTGCCCTGGGACCACCTGGACTCCGGCCTCGACAAGGACTGGCTGTGGGAGGACTGGCAGGACGCCCTCGACGAGACCGAGGTCGAGGACTGCCGCTGGACCCCGTGCTTCGACTGCGGCGTCTGCCCGCAGATGGACACCCACATCCAGATCGGCCCGACCGGCAAGAAGCTGCTGCCGCTCAGCGTCGTGAAGTAGCCCGCGTCCGGCGCGGGTAACGCCTTGGTGACGGCCCGGCGAAGGGGAAACCCTCCGCCGGGCCGTCGTCGTCCATCTGGGCATGAACACGGAAAACCCGGGCTGTCTCACGGGAGTGGCACGCGCCGTCGCCCTCGTGATCGTCCTGCCCTTCCGGCTGCTCTGGGACGCCCTCGCCTGGTGCGGGCGGCAGCTCTGGCGCCGGCTCCTCGCCCCGATCGGCCGAGTCCTCGGATGGCTGCTCCACCACCTCCTCGTCATTCCCCTCCGGTGGCTGTGGGAATGGGTCCTCGCCCCGATCGGCCGAGCCCTGGGGTGGCTGCTCCACCACCTCCTCGTCGTCCCCCTCCGGTGGCTCTGGGAAGGGGTGGTCGTCCCGGTCGGCAAGGCCCTGTGGTGGGTCATCGACCTGCTGCTCGTCACCCCGCTCACCTGGCTCTGGCGGTACGTGCTCGGCCCCGTCTGCCGCGTCGTCGGCGCCGCCCTCGCCTGGGCCTGGCGCGTCGCCGGCGAGATCTCCCGGGCCGTCGGCCGCGCCCTCCGCTGGGTGCTGTGGAACGCCATCGGCCGGCCCCTCGCCTGGGTGTACCGGGTGGTCCTCACCCCCGTCGGCCACTGGCTGCGCCGCTTCGTGTGGGAGCCCGTCGCCACCGTCGCCCGGGCCGTGCGCGCCGCCGCCCGCGAGGTCCGGACGGCGCTCTTCGGCGGAGCCCGCTGAACCGCCGCCGACCCCGCCGGGGAACCCGAGGTGGCCCGGGCGCGTACTCTGGGTAGTACAAGGAACGTCCCCGGCGCGGCGCCCGCCCCCGAGATCTCCCCGCTCCGAGCGGGGGTGGTCCGGGCGGGAGCCCACGGGACGTCCGAGAGCTTCCGGGCGGAGCGCCACCCGCGCCCGCCCCGCACCGAGGAGAAGAACCACTGGGCAAGCGACAGCCCGAAGGCCCGCCGCCCGCACCGGCGGTGCAGCGCATCCGTCTGCGCTACACCAAGCGCGGCCGCCTCCGGTTCACCAGCCACCGCGACTTCCAGCGCGCCTTCGAGCGCGCCCTGCGACGCGCCGAGGTGCCCATGGCGTACTCGGCCGGATTCACCCCGCACCCCAAGGTGTCGTACGCCAACGCCGCCCCCACGGGTACGGGCTCCGAGGCCGAGTTCCTGGAGATCGCCCTCACCGAGCACCGCGACCCCGAGACCCTGCGGGTCCTGCTCGACGAGTCCCTCCCGGCCGGCCTCGACATCACCGACGCCGTGGAGGCCCGCACCTCCGGCCTCGCCGACCGGCTCACCGCCTCCGTGTGGGAGCTCCGGCTCGACGGCGTCCCCGTCGACGACGCCCGGAAGGCCGTCGAGGCCTTCCTCGCGGCCGAGACGGTCGAGGTCCAGCGCAAGACCAAGAACGGCATCCGCACCTTCGACACCCGCTCCGCCGTCGCCGAGCTCGTCGCGGACCGTCCCCAGGGCGATCCCCAGGGTGATAGGCCCGCCGACGATGCCTGTGCGATACTGCGGCTGGTCGTTCGGCACGTGACACCCGCCGTGCGACCCGACGACGTCCTGTCCGGTCTCCGAGCTGTGGCCGACCTGGCGCCGCCGGTCCCCGCAGCGGTGACCAGGCTGGCGCAGGGGCTCTTCGACGAGGAGTCCGGCACGGTGACCGACCCGCTCGCGCCCGACCGCGAGGCAGTCAAGGCCGCAGCAACCACGGCCGCCGCGACCGCCCCGGCGACGGCGCCGGAGGCAGGCCCCGCGTAGGGGACGGAGTCGAGCGCAGCCCTGGCACTCGGGAGCCACCTGGGTCGGGCAGCGCACTGACCAGGAGACTTTCGCCAGGCCGTACGCATCGGGCGTACGGAACCGGCGAGCCAGACATTCAGCTCCCGTGCGGCGCCCGCGCCCCGGACGGCGGCACCGCGCACGACGCGCGTCCGTGCCGCCCATCCGGAATCCGACGCGGCGCCCGGGAGCGTGACGGGAGAACCGCCCGCATGCTCGAAAACACCAACGAGACCGCCGAGAACAACGACAACGCCCCCGGCGACAAGCTGCCGCCGCGCCGCCGGCGCCGCGCCGCCTCCCGGCCCGCCGGTCCGCCGGTGACCGCCGCCGGCGAGACCGCCGAGGCCGCCGAGGTCGTCGAGACCACCCCGGCCCCGGTCGCCGAGACCCCGGCCGCCGAGCCGGAGGCCGCCCCGGCCCGCACCCGCCGCCGCGCCACCCGCAAGACGGCCGCGCCCGCGCCGGTCGCCGAGGAGCCCGCCGCCGAGGCCGAGCCCGAGGCCGCCGTGGAGGCGCCCGCCGAGCCGGTCGTCGAGGCCGCTCCGGCGCGTACCCGCCGCCGCGCCACCCGCAAGGCCACCGCGCCGGTGACCTCCACCGCCCCGGCCGAGGAGGCCGCCGCGGAGGAGCCCGCCGCCGAGGCCCCGGCCGCCGAGCCGGTCGCGGAGGCCGCTCCGGCGCGTACCCGCCGCCGCGCCACCCGCAAGGCCACCGCGCCGGTCACCGCCCCGGCCGAGGCCGAGGAGCCCGCCGCCGAGGCCGAGCCCGAGGCCGCCGCGGAGGCGCCCGCCGAGCCGGTCGTCGAGGCCGCCCCGGCCCGCACCCGCCGCCGGGCCACCCGCCGCGCCGCCGCGCCCGAGACCACGGTCACCCCGGACGTCGCGGCCGAGCTCGCCGCGCCCACCTCCGGCGAGTCCCTGCCCGCCGACACCGTCGAGGAGATCGCCTCCCACGGTGCCGACGTCGCCGCCGCCGAGACCGCCGCCACCCGCGGCCGCGGCCGCCGCCGGGTCAGCGCCCCGCAGTTCACCTCCGAGCCGGCCACGGCCGAGGAGGCCCCGCGTCACCGTCGCGCCGAGCGCCCGGCCGTCGCCGTCTTCCA
The DNA here is from genome assembly GCF_040653375.1 of Streptomyces sp. NPDC047974. Lineage (NCBI taxonomy): Bacteria > Bacillati > Actinomycetota > Actinomycetes > Kitasatosporales > Streptomycetaceae > Streptomyces > Streptomyces sp. NPDC047974. The sequence goes on along the minus strand of NZ_JBEZNU010000004.1, from coordinate 248,328 downwards.
GGCCCCGGTCTTCGCCGAGCCGATGTTCCAGACGCCGGAGACCGCCGCGTTCGCCGCCGCCGTCGCTGCCGAGACCGAGGTCGAGGAGGAGGAGCCGGAGGAGACCGTCGTCGAGACGGTCGAGGCCGTCGAGCCCGCCGAGACCGAGCGCGCCGAGACCGGCTCGCGCCGTCGCCGTCGCCGCCGCGGTGAGCCCGTCGCCGTCGAGCCCGTCCCGTCGACCGTCGCCGACGAGCCCGAGGTCGAGCACGTCGCCGACGAGGCCGAGGCGGAGGAGGCCGAGGAGGCGGAGGAAGCCGACGAGTACGGCGACCGTCCGTCCCGCCGCCGCCGTCGTGGCGGCCGTCGTCGTCGCCGCGGCGAGTCCGCCGAGGCGGAGGACGCCGAGGAGACCGAGGACGCCGACGAGCTCCACGGCGAGGACGAGGCCGGTGCCGAGGAGGGCGAGGAGGGCGACGACGAGTCCGGCTTCGGCGGCTCCAGCAGCTCCCGCCGCCGTCGCCGTCGCCGTCGCCGCAGCGGTGACGCCGCCGGCGAGGCCGAGACCACCGAAGAGGACGGCGTCCGCACGGTCGTCAAGGTCCGCGAGCCCCGTCCGGCCCGCGAGAAGGCCGAGCCGTCCGACGAGGTGCAGTCCATCAAGGGCTCCACCCGACTGGAGGCCAAGAAGCAGCGCCGCCGCGAGGGCCGCGAGCAGGGCCGCCGCCGCGTCCCGATCATCACCGAGGCCGAGTTCCTCGCCCGCCGCGAGGCCGTCGAGCGCGTCATGGTCGTCCGCCAGAACGGCGAGCGCACCCAGATCGGCGTCCTGGAAGACAACGTGCTCGTCGAGCACTACGTCAACAAGGAGCAGGCCACCTCGTACGTCGGCAACGTCTACCTGGGCAAGGTCCAGAACGTGCTGCCGTCGATGGAGGCCGCCTTCGTCGACATCGGCAAGGGCCGCAACGCCGTCCTGTACGCCGGCGAGGTGAACTTCGAGGCGCTCGGCATGGGCCACGGCCCGCGCCGCATCGAGTCCGCCCTCAAGTCCGGCCAGTCGGTCCTGGTGCAGGTCACCAAGGACCCGATCGGCCACAAGGGCGCCCGTCTCACCAGCCAGGTCTCCCTCCCGGGCCGCTACCTCGTGTACGTCCCCGAGGGCTCGATGACCGGCATCAGCCGCAAGCTCCCGGACACCGAGCGCGCCCGGCTGAAGACCATCCTCAAGAAGATCGTCCCCGAGGACGCGGGCGTCATCGTGCGCACCGCCGCCGAGGGCGCGAGCGAGGACGAGCTGCGCCGTGACGTCGAGCGCCTCCAGGCGCAGTGGGCCGACATCCAGAAGAAGGCGAGCCAGATCTCGACCTCCGCGCCGAGCCTGCTCTACGGCGAGCCGGACATGACCGTCCGGGTCGTCCGCGACATCTTCAACGAGGACTTCTCCAAGGTCATCGTGAGCGGTGACGACGCCTGGGAGACCATCCACGGCTACGTCTCGCACGTCGCGCCCGACCTGGCCGACCGCCTCCAGCGGTGGACCAGCGAGGTCGACGTCTTCGCCACCTACCGGATCGACGAGCAGCTGATGAAGGCGCTCGACCGGAAGGTCTGGCTGCCGTCCGGCGGCTCGCTGGTGATCGACAAGACCGAGGCGATGGTCGTCGTCGACGTCAACACCGGCAAGTTCACCGGCCAGGGCGGCAACCTGGAGGAGACCGTCACCAGGAACAACCTGGAGGCGGCCGAGGAGATCGTGCGCCAGCTGCGGCTGCGCGACCTCGGCGGCATCGTCGTCATCGACTTCATCGACATGGTCCTGGAGTCCAACCGCGACCTGGTGCTCCGCCGCCTCCTGGAGTGCCTGGGCCGTGACCGGACCAAGCACCAGGTGGCCGAGGTCACCTCGCTCGGCCTGGTGCAGATGACCCGCAAGCGGGTCGGCCAGGGCCTCCTGGAGTCCTTCTCCGAGACCTGCGTCCACTGCAACGGCCGCGGCGTCATCGTCCACATGGAGCAGCCGGCCACCCACGGTGGCGGCGGTGGCGGCAAGCGCTCGAAGAAGCGCGGCCGCGGTGGCGACGAGCACGTGCACGAGCACGCCCACGAGGCGCACGAGGCCGAGGTCCCGGCGGAGGCCGAGACCGAGGCCGAGGTCGCGGCCGAGCTGGCCGCCCCGGTGGCCGTGCCGGTCCCGATCGCCCCGGACGAGGAGCTGTACGGCTCCGTCGCCGAGGCCGAGGCCGCCGCGACCCGTGGTCGTGGCCGTCGCCGCGTCACCCGCAAGGTGACGGCGCCGGTGGTCCCGGCCCCGGCCCCGACCCCGATCGCGGAGCCGGTCGTCGAGCCCGCGCCGGTCGCCGAGGCCCCGGTGGCCGAGCCGGTCGCGGAGGAGACGGTGGAGGCGGCGCCCGCGCCGCGCGCCCGCCGTCGTGCCACCCGCCGGGTGACCTCGCCGGTCGTCTCGACGTCCGAGGCGCCCGCCGCCGAGGCCGAGACCGTCGTCGCGGTCGCGGAGCCGGAGGCCGTACCGGCGCCGGAGCCGGTCGTGGAGGCCGCCCCGGTGGCCGAGGCCGTCGTCGAGCCCGTCGTCGAGGAGGCCCCCGTGGCCGCCGCGCCGCGGGCCCGCCGCCGGGTGGTCCGCAAGGCCACCGCGCCGGCCGGTGCCCCCGCCGGTGCCGAGGCCGCCGAGATCGTGGTGGCCGCGGCCGCCCCGGCCGAGGCCCCCGCGGCGGACGCCGAGCCGGTCGCCGAGGAGACCGAGGCCGCCCCGGCGGCCAAGAAGGCCGCCCGGAAGACCGCGAAGAAGGCCACGGCCAAGAAGGCCGCCACGAAGAAGACGGCGGCCAAGAAGACGGTGGCGAAGAAGACCACCGCCAAGAAGACGGCGGCCAAGAAGACCGCGGCCCCGGCCCAGGACTGAGGCCGGAGCCGTCCCGGTGGGCCCTCGGAAGGGGGCCCACCGGGACGGTCCGCACCCGCGCGGGCGAATTTGACCCTCTGTGGCAGGCGCCCGTAACCTAGACCGTCGGCGTGTCTATGACGCGCCGCGCCTCTGAGCATCCCCCTCCCGCCCGTCGGGAGAGGCCGCTCGTCCGATCCCGGATCGCCGTGGGCCCCAGGCCCGCGCGCGGGCGGCTGGCGTCAGAGGTCCCCATTACCGAGTGAGAGAGAGATCCGCGTGTACGCCATCGTGCGCAGCGGTGGTCGCCAGCACAAGGTTGCTGTCGGCGACATCGTTGAGGTTGACAAGATTTCCACCGCCAAGCCCGGCGACACGGTCGAGCTCTCGACCCTGCTCGTCGTCGACGGCGACGCCGTGACCAGCGACCCGTGGGTCCTGGCCGGCATCAAGGTCCAGGCCGAGGTCGTGGACCACACCAAGGGCGCCAAGATCGACATCCTGCGCTACAAGAACAAGACCGGCTACCGCCGTCGCCAGGGTCACCGTCAGCAGTACACGGCGATCAAGGTCACGTCCATCCCGACGGCCGCGAAGTAAAGAGGGACTGAGCAATGGCACACAAGAAGGGCGCATCGTCCACCCGGAACGGTCGCGATTCCAACGCCCAGCGGCTCGGCGTGAAGCGCTTCGGCGGTCAGGTCGTCAACGCCGGTGAGATCCTGGTCCGCCAGCGCGGCACCCACTTCCACCCGGGCTCGGGTGTCGGTCGCGGTGGCGACGACACGCTGTTCGCCCTGCAGGCCGGTTCGGTGCAGTTCGGCACCTTCCGTGGCCGCAAGGTCGTGAACATCGTTCCGGTCGCCTGATCGGACGCTTTGCGGAGGCGGACCTCACTTCCCGGCAGGGAAGCGGGTCCGCCTTTCGCGTGTTACTAGATAGACAATCCCGTACATAGCTTTCTGGAGGCACAGAACCATGACCACCTTCGTGGACCGCGTCGAGCTGCACGTCGCCGCGGGTAACGGAGGCCACGGCTGCGCCTCCGTCCATCGCGAGAAGTTCAAGCCGCTCGGCGGCCCCGACGGCGGCAACGGCGGTCGCGGCGGAGACGTGATCCTGGTCGTCGACCAGTCCGTCACCACGCTGCTCGAGTACCACCACTCGCCGCACCGGAAGGCCACCAACGGCAAGCCCGGCGAGGGCGACAACCGCGCGGGCAAGGACGGTCAGGACCTCGTCCTGTACGTGCCCGACGGCACGGTCATCCTCGACAAGCAGGGGAACGTCCTCGCGGACCTCGTCGGCCACGGCACGACGTACGTCGCCGCGCAGGGCGGCCGCGGCGGCCTCGGCAACGCGGCGCTGTCCTCGGCGCGCCGCAAGGCCCCCGGCTTCGCGCTGCTCGGCGAGCCCGGCGACCTCGACGACATCGTCCTGGAGCTCAAGACCGTCGCCGACGTGGCGCTGGTCGGCTACCCGAGCGCCGGCAAGTCCTCGCTGATCTCCGTCCTCTCGGCCGCCAAGCCGAAGATCGCGGACTACCCCTTCACGACGCTGGTCCCGAACCTCGGCGTGGTGACGGCCGGCTCGACCGTCTACACCATCGCCGACGTCCCCGGCCTCATCCCCGGCGCCAGCCAGGGCCGCGGCCTCGGCCTGGAGTTCCTGCGCCACGTCGAGCGCTGCTCGGTCCTGGTCCACGTCCTCGACACGGCGACCCTCGAGTCCGACCGCGACCCGGTCAGCGACCTCGACATCATCGAGGAGGAGCTGAAGCAGTACGGCGGCCTCGACGACCGTCCGCGCATCGTCGTCCTCAACAAGATCGACATCCCGGACGGCCAGGACCTCGCGGAGATGATCCGCCCGGACCTGGAGGAGCGCGGCTACCGCGTCTTCGAGGTCTCCGCGGTCGCCCGCACCGGCCTGAAGGAGCTCTCCTTCGCCCTCGCCGACATCGTCGCGCAGGCCCGCGCCGCGAAGCCGGTGGAGGAGGCGACCCGTATCGTCATCCGCCCGAAGGCGGTCGACGACGCCGGCTTCACCGTCACGTACGACGAGCAGGAAGACGTCTACCGCGTGCGCGGCGAGAAGCCCGAACGCTGGGTCCGCCAGACCGACTTCAACAACGACGAGGCCGTCGGCTACCTCGCCGACCGCCTCAACCGCCTCGGTGTCGAGGAAGCGCTGATGAAGGCGGGCGCCCGCGCCGGCGACGGCGTCGCCATCGGCTCCGAGGAGAACGCGGTCGTCTTCGACTGGGAGCCCACCCTCATGGCGGGCGCCGAGATGCTCGGCCGCCGAGGCGAGGACCACCGCTTCGACGCTCCCCGTCCGGCCGCCCAGCGTCGCCGCGACCGGCAGGCCGAGCACGACGACCCGGAGCGCGAGTACGACGAGTTCAACCCCTTCTAGGGGACCCGGGACTCCGGCCCCGAACCAGCGGGGCCTCGGCCCCTGGTCGGCGGACGGAGTCCGGCGCAGCCGCCCGAAGCCCGCTCGGCCCCCGGGGCCGGGCGGTGCGAGGGGGCGGTGTGCGGTACAGCCCACCGCTTCGACGCTCCCCGTCCGGCCGCCCGGCGTCGCCGCGACCGGCAGGCCGAGCACGACGACCCGGAGCGCGAGTACGACGAGTTCAACCCCTTCCAGGGGACCCGGGCCCGGCTCGTCGCCGGGCCCACCCACCCCTTCCGGGGACACACGCGAGAACCCCCGCCCGGCCGAGCCGGGCGGGGGTTCTCGCGTGTGCGGGTCAGGCTTGCTGGAGGTGGGAGACGATCGGGGCCGCGTTCAGGCCGGTGGCGACGACGATCGTGCTGCCGGGGGCCGTCAGGGTCGCGGGGACGCCGACCGAGACGGCGGTGTCGCGGGTGTGGAGGCCCAGCGCCTCCCGGCCGTGGACGTCGTAGACGAGGCCCTCGCCGGTGCCGCCCGACACCGCCATCAGTAGCTGGTCCGCGTTCGGCCGCCGGCCGCCGACCAGGCTGACCCGGCCGTAGGCGGGGAGGTTCACGTACGCCACCGTCGCCCAGCTCTTGGGCGCCCCGGCCGCCAGCCGCTCGACCCGCAGGCCGCCGCTGGACACGCCTCGGTAGGCGACCAGCACGGAGCCGTCCGACGCCGTCACTGCGTTCGGCACGTCGCCGGGCCGGGCGACCAGCCGGCGCGAGCCCTTGCGCAGGCCGGAGGTGGGGCCGCGCTGCGTCCAGTGCTCTATCCAGCCGGAGGACGCGGCGAAGAGGTGGATCAGGCCCTTGCCGTCGACGGTGGCCGTCAGCGCCTCCTGGACGCGGGCGCCGGGCAGCGGCCGCCAGGGCGACCACTGGGTGCCGTTGGTCAGCACCCGGGTGCTGACGCCCTTGTTGCCGTTGCGCACGAAGAGGTGGACCCGGCCGTCGCGTCCGGTGACGGCCGTGGGCGTACCGACGAGGCGGGTGCGCCGTCCGGTGGTCTCCGGGTTGCCGAGGCTGGTCCAGGCGGACTCGAAGGCACCGCCGGGCGTCTTCTGCCGCAGTACGACGATCTCGCGGACGTTGTTCGTCACGGCGCCTTCGAGCCGTGCGAAGCGCAGCGCGAAGACCATGAGGCGCCCGTCCGGGCCCTTCGTCACGGAGATCGCGGGGGCGAGGGGCCCGCCGCCGAGGTCCTCGGGGTCTCCCAGCTTCCCGGTGGCCGGGTGCGAGGTCCACCGTGCGAGCCGGGTGCCGAGGACGCCGAACACCGTGATGCCGCCGTTGTCGCCGCGTACGACCTGGGGGCCGGCGTTCGCGTACCGCCGGTGGGTGCTGCGTACCCACCCCTTCGCCGACTTCAGGGTCCGGCCCCCGCCGACCGCGTAGTCCCCGCAGCCGCCCTCGTTGCCGCACTCCCATGACGGGTCGCCGCCGTAGGCGTCGATGGTCTTGACCTTCTGCGTGACCGTCTCGGGGGGCAGGTTGTACGGCCAGCGCTGGTTGTAGTAGCCGCGGTAGGCCTCGGTCTGGAAGACCGGTATGCCGCGCGCGGACCCCGCCGCCCAGTCGGCGAGCGCGCGCCAGGTGAAGAGCGCCGTGGCCGTGTGGTCCGGGTGGTCGGAGAAGTTCGGCTGGTCGCTGCCGCGCGGGTGCTGCGCGTCGTGCAGCTGGAAGTCCGGGTCGGGGTCGAGCGTCCGCACGAGCGTCGGCCGGTAGCGGCGGAGCAGTGAGACAAGTGTCTCGATGAGCTCGGCGCGGTTGTACGAGTACGAGGTCTGCACCGGCGAGCCGGTGCCGGGCTGGGTGGGGAGCCGTACCCCCGGAGTGCCCCACAGCTCGGTCATGTTGACCAGCCGGCCCAGCTGTTCGGTGTGCATCCGTATGTTGAGGAAGACCAGCTCGGCGAGCCGTCCCTGGTGTTCGAGCCGGTTCAGCTCGGCGCGGCGGCCGTCCGGCAACAGGATCTCGGTGCGCTCCCACGGGGTGAAGAGCGGGGCGCCGAGCATGGAGGCGTACGCCTGGCGCAGCCCCTGCTGGCGGGAGGAGACGTACGCGGGGATGTCCGCCGGGGGTTCCGGCAGGCCGGGTATCGCGTTGTGCCCGAAGGAGCCGCCGTCCGTGACGTAGACGGAGACGACGGGGACGCCCTGGGTCAGGGTCTGGGCGACGTCGGGGTTCATGAAGAACAGGTCGTCGTCCGGGTGGGCGACGATCTGCATGACCCGCGTGCCCGTGGTGGAGCCGAACGAGGCACGTCGCTCCGTGCCCAGTCGGCGTACCGGCGTCGTGCTGCCCGTGGTGCCGCCGGTGGCGTCGGTGGTTCCGGTGAATCCAGGCACCGTACCGTTCGCGCATCCGGCGAGCACTCCGGTGAGTGCGGCGCCCGTCAGGCCCGCGAGCACGGTGCGTCGGCTCGTGCTGCGGCGCGGGGCTTCGCTCCGGCGGTCCATCTCTTCCCTCTCGCGTCGAAGCGACCCGTCGGAGCCGCCACACAAGTGAAGAGGGAAATCGCGCGAGAAGGTTTCAAACGATCAAGTGATGATCATCACAGCAATTGCTGAATCTTGGGTGAACTTGCCGAGGATTCCCATCCTTGGCATCATCCGAGGCTGAATTGGGTCGGATCGAATGGAAGCCGGGATCGCTGTGAGTGACTCACTGCTGCCCTATGCGGTGGGCGCTGCCAAGCGTGCTCGCAAGGCCGCTGTACGCATGCGGCGTCGCGTCGAGCGACTGCACACCGTCCCGGCCATCGGCGGTGGACTCAGGCCCCGGGCCCACATCAGCCCCGTCCACTTCTCGGTCTCCGGCGGCCGGACCCTGAACTTCGCCGTCGCGGTCGCCCGCGGCCGGGTCGGCTCCGCCGTCCTCGTCCTCACCCACGGCACCCACCGCGTCGAGCTGCCGCTGGACGTCGAGCCGCAGGCCGACGGCACGGCGCTGCTCACCGCGACCTCGCCGCTGCGGTACGAGACCCCGTCGGAGACCGGCCGCCGCGGACCGATGCTGACCAGTGGCCTGTGGAAGCCGACGCTCGTCCTCACCGACCCGCAGGGCGAGACCCACCGCGCCGCCGTCACCGCCTTCGGCGAGCCGGCCGCCGACGGTCCGACCCGCGTCTACTCGCCCTCCCCGACCAGCGGCGCGCTCTTCCGCATCGTCCGCTCCGTCGACGGTTTCGCGCTGATCAAGGTGCGCGCGCCGCGCCGGCACGCCGAGTTCACCGACTTCGAGCTGCGCTGGGACCGCGTCACCGTGCACGGCCGGGTCTACGGATTCGCCGCCGCCGAGGCGCGCGGCAAGGCCGAGATGGTGCTGCGGCGCGGCGGCGGCAGCCCCGTCACCGTCACCCCCGAGTGGGACGGCGACCGCTTCCGTTTCGACGTCCCCTTCGACCGGATGGGTGGTGTCGACCACGCCCGGGTCTGGGAACTCTTCGTCCACGTCGGCGGACAGCGACTGAAGATCGCCCGACAGTTCACCGACGTCCGTTATCCCCGGCGGGTCTTCCGCACGCCGATTCGCATCATCGCGCTCGACAACGGCTCCCTCATGCGGGTGCACGCTTATGTCGCGGGGGCCGGCGCCCTGGTCGTCAGCTGCGTCGATGTCATACCCGCGTCCCCCAGCACAGAGGAAGTCGCATGAAGATCACGTTTCTGCTCACCTGGGGTGACGAGATGGGCGGAACGGAGATGGCCGCCTACACCCAGGCGATCCATCTCGCGCCCCGGCACGAGGTCGAGGTCCTCAGCGTCTTCAAGACCCGCGACGAGCCCTTCTTCGGCGCGGCCAAGAAGGTCAAGCGGCGCTACCTCATCGACCGCACGGGTGCCGTCGAGCGCCCGGTCCGCGAGTCGGCCCTGGACACCGCCGCGTGCCGCACCCTGGCCTCCCTGCCGAGCGAGATCATCAAGCCGTCCTGGGAGAGCACCTTCGACCGGCTCTCCGACATCGAGATGTCCCGGGAGCTCGGCTCCCTGGACACCGACGTGCTCGTGACGACCACCCCCGCGCTCATGGCGGCCGCCGCCGAGCTCGCGCCGTCCCGGGTCGTCACCGTCCACCAGGAGCACCGCGCCTCCCAGCTGCGCGGCGTCTCCGGCGAACCGCTGCTCGTCCACGGCCCGGAGATCGACGCCCTCGTCTCCCTCACCGAGCGCACCAACGACTGGTTCGCCGACTCCCTCGGCGCGGCGGCCCCCGAGCTGGTGGCCATCCCCAACGCCGTGCCGGACGGCTACCGCCCGCGTGCCGACCTGGAGAGCAAGACCATCGTCCTGGCTGCCCGGATGACCCCGGAGAAGCAGCTGGACCACGCGATCCACGCCTTCCACCGGGTCTCCGAGGAGTTCCCCGACTGGACGCTGCGCATCTTCGGCGACGGCCCCCAGCAGGTCCGCCTGCGCCACCTGGTCGAGGGCCTCGGCCTCCACGCGCGCGTGGAGTTCATGGGCCGCACCGACCAGATGGAGGCCGAGTGGGCCAAGGCCGCCCTGGCCCTGCTGCCCTCGCGCAACGAGGCCTTCCCGCTGGTCCTCCTGGAGGTCTTCGCGGCCGGTGTCCCCGTCGTCGCGTACGACATCGTCACCGGGCCCGCCGAGATCATCCGCCACGACGTGGACGGCCTCCTTGTCCCCTCCAAGGACATCGACTCCCTCGCCGAGGCCATGTCCCGCCTGATGGGTGACGACGACACCCGCCTCGCCTTCGGGCAGGCGGCCAGGACCGGCGTCTACGAGCGCTTCAACGGTGAGACGATCACCGCGCAGTGGGAGGAGCTCTTCGAGCGCCTCGTCGCGCGCCGCGACTCGCCCGAGCGCCTCGCCTCGCGCGCCGACCGTGCCGCGCTGCGCCTCGCCCAGGGCGGCACCAAGAACTTCAGCGTCGCCGCGCCCGTCACCCTGCTCCCGAACTCCGCCGACGAGCAGAAGGCGCGGGAGGTGCTCATCCAGGCGCAGAACCGCACCCTCATCCGCTCCGCGGGCCGGCTCTCCCAGGTGAGCGACGAGATCGACGCGCCGTCGATGGCGCGGACGAACCTGGAAGTCACGGCCAAGGTCTTCGAGGCCGCCGGCGTCCCCTACGTCTACCTGCGCACCGACAGCGTCGCCCACTTCCTCGCCGTCCCGGTCGAGGCGCGGGAGCGCGCCCTGCGCGCCCTGGCGAGCGAGCTGCACGGCCGGCCCGTCTACGGCGAGCTGATCACCCCGCGCGGTGCCGCCCCCGGCGCGATCCTGGCCGAGCGGCTCGACACCGTCGGCGAGGTCGCCGGTGTGAAGATCTTCACCCCGGTGACCAGCGAGAGCCGTACCCTGCGGTACGGCCCCGCCTACGGCTGCACCGTCGAGTTCTGGGAAGAGGACGAGGACGGCTGGCGCAACAGCCCCCGCTCCACCACCCTGCTCGGCCGGCGCCTGCCGTCCCTGGAGCCGACGGCGAAGCTGGAGGTCGCCGGCCGCGACTACCCGACGCTGAGCCAGTTCACCAAGAACCTGATGTGGGACATCGACTTCCCCATCGACGTCGTCTACACGTGGGTCGACGACACCGACCCCGCGTGGCGGGAGCGCCGCGACGGCGTGCGCCGCCGGATGGACATGCCGGTCGACGACGCCGACAGCGGTGACGTCCGCTTCCGCAACCGCGACGAACTGCGCTACTCGCTGCGGTCGCTGGAGATGTTCGCGCCCTGGGTGCGGAACATCTACCTCGTCACCGACGACCAGGCCCCCGAGTGGCTCGACACCGACCAGCCGGGCATCAAGGTCGTGTCCCACAAGGACATCTTCCCGGACGAGTCGTGGCTGCCCACGTTCAACTCGCACGCGATCGAGTCGCAGCTGCACCGCATCGAGGGGCTCTCCGAGCACTTCCTGTACTTCAACGACGACGTGTTCGTCGGACGTCCGCTGCAGCCCGGCTCCTTCTTCCTCAGCAACGGCCTGGCGAAGATGTTCCGTTCGCCGACCACCGTCCCGCCGAGCGAGCCGTCGCCGGACGACGAGGGCTACTTCGCCGCGGCCAAGAACAACCGGGCGCTGCTCGAGAAGGCCTTCGGCCGGGTCGCCACGCACAGCTTCCTGCACGCGCCGCACCCGCTGCGCCGCAGTGTGCTCCAGGAGATCACCGAGCGGTTCCCCGAGGAGATCGCGACGACGGCCCGCAACCCGTTCCGCGCGAACACGGACCTGTCGATCACCTCGTCGCTGCACCACCACTACGGCTACCTGACGGGCAACTCGGTGCCGTCGGCCATCTCCTGCAGCTATGTGAACGTGGGCAACTACGCCCACCACTCGGTGCTCAGCCGGCTGCTGGCCTCCCGGAGCCACGACGTGTTCTGCATCGGGGAGTCCGCGGACGCGGAGGTGCCGGTCGACGAGCAGGACCGCGTGCTGAGCGCCTTCCTGCGGGCGTACTTCCCGGTCCGCTCCCGCTTCGAGCGCGACTGACGCCCACGGGACCACGCGCCCACCGGCTCACGCACCCACGAGAGAGGGGCGCCCGGACCTTCCGGTCCGGGCGCCCCTCTCTCGCGTTCGCGGTGCTCGCCCCGCAGGGCCACCTCTCGTACGGGCTACTTCTCGTACGGGCTCGGGACCGGGAAGTACGCCTCCAGGAAGGGGGTGATCAGGTCCTTCTGCTCGCCCACCTCCTGCTCCGTGGACACCGTGTCGTTGACGCAGAAGACCGTCTTGTCCCGGGCGGCGAGGAGCCGGCCGAGCCGGGTCTCCGTCCACGGGTGGGTCAGGTCCAGGTAGGAGTACGGCAGCTGGGAGGGGACCGCGCGGCCCGTGTGGAACGCGTAGTAGTGGTGCAGCGAGGACGAGATGGAGATGTCGTCGATGCTGCGGAACCTGCTCGCCTCCGTGTGGCGGTACTCGGCGGCGAACTCCGACTCGATCTCGGTCAGCACGGTCCGGCTCAGCGGATGCGGCATGTGCTTCATCTTCTGGACGAGCACCGCGCCGTACCGCTCCTCGATCAGGCGGCGGTTGTTCTTGCCGGCGGCGGCCACCGGCGGGTCGTCGGCGGTCCGCTCGCCGAGCGGCACCAGCGCGGGCGACGGGAAGAACTTGGTGATGCCGTTGGCGTGGAAGAAGTCGCCCGGCGTCACCTCGTTCCCGAGCATCACGTCGTCGTTGAAGTAGAGGAAGTGCTCCGAGAGCCCCTCGATGTGGTGCAGCTGCGACTCGATCGCGTGCGAGTTGAAGGTCGGCAGCAGGTCGGGGGAGCGGAAGACGTCCTTGTGGGACACGACCTCGATGCCCGGCCGGTCGGTGTCCAGCCACTCGGGCACCTGGTCGGCGGTCACCAGGTAGATGTTCCGCACCCAGGGGGCGTACATGTGGAGCGAGCGCAGCGAGTAGCGGAGCTCGTCGCGGCTCAGGTAGCGGGCCGCGTTCGCCGCCTCCGCGTGGTAGCCCTCGCCGGAGAACTCGGCGCGCCGGCGCAGCCAGGCCGGGTCCGACCCGTCCACCCAGGTGTAGACGACGTCGATCGGGAAGGTGACCTCGCCGGTCGGGACGACGGCCGTCTCCGCGCGGGCGGGGACGAGCGGAGCGCCCTCGGTCGCCCGGGGCGCGAGGCTGGTGAAGTACGGCTCCGGGACCGGGACGATCTCCCCGGCCGGCGGCAGCGCCGTGGCGATCCGGCCGGCGCGGGGCGCGGTCAGCTCGCCCTCCTCCAGGGTCCAGAACTCGACGTCGCAGCCGTAGGTGTCGCCGAGCGTCAGCTGGTGGGTCGGGTCCGTGTGGTACCAGGTGAGGCGCAGGACGGGGGAGTTGCGCAGCCGCTGCCAGGTCGCCGGCTCGAAGCCGGGCTCGGACGCGCGGGTGACGGGGCCGTTGGCGCTGAGCGGCGTCACATACCCGGGCAGGGTCTTGCAGGCCTCCGCCAGGGCGGCGAGGACGGCGGTACGGTCCTCCGCGCGGACGGCCACGGCGGCGGCGGTCTCCGACTGGCCGCGGACGGCGAAGTGCTCGACGCCGGCGCCGGCGAGCGCCGCGAGGACGGTCTCCAGATTTGCCCGGCGGGCCTGGAGCGGGGTGATGCCCTCGGTGACCAGCGCCACCTTCGGCTCCTTGCCCACCGTGATCACGGCACGGTCGCCACCCGCGGTGTACGCGCCGTAACGCTTGGCGAGACGGCCGCCGCGACGCCGTTCGGCGGCCGCCGTGCCGCTGGCGATGCGCATCTTCACCCGACGGCGCATGTCGGCGTCGACCTGCGAAACGATGGCCCGCCTCACGCGTTCCGGTACGGCTCGGCGGTAGACCCCAAGCAGCCTGGGTGCCTCGGGATTTCGCACTGCGGTCGACTCCTTGAACGGGACCGGACGGAAGAATGAACTCCTCCAGTATGCCGCCTGGGGCCGTTGCCCCCGGGGCCCGGTGCGGGCAGCCGGTACCGTGTACCGACGAGCTTCTCAGTGAAAGGGACCAGGGGCGCATGACTTATCTGATCACCGGTGGTGCCGGGTACATCGGCTCGCACGTCGTGCGCGCCATGACGGCGGCGGGCGAGCGGGTCGTGGTCCTGGACGACCTCTCCACGGGGTACACCCACCGGGTCCCCGAAGGCGTGCCGCTGGTGGTCGGTTCCGTCCTCGACCGCGAGCTGCTCGACCGGACGCTCGCCGAGCACGGCGTCACCGGTGTCGTCCACCTCGCCGGGAAGAAGCAGGTCGGCGAGTCGGTCGAGCTGCCGCTGCACTACTACCAGGAGAACGTCGGCGGGCTCACCGTCCTCCTGGAGGCGGTCGCCGCCGCGGGCGTGCGCAGCTTCCTCTTCTCCTCCTCCGCCTCCGTGTACGGCATGCCGGACGTCGACCTCGTCACCGAGGAGACCCCCTGCCTTCCGCTGAGCCCGTACGGCGAGACCAAGCTCGCCGGCGAGTGGCTGGTCCGCGCGACCGGCAAGGCGCACGGCATCGCCACCGCCTGCCTGCGGTACTTCAACGTGGCCGGCGCGGCCGCCCCGGAGCTCGCCGACACCGGGGTCTTCAACCTGGTGCCGATGGTCTTCGAGCGGCTCGACGCCGACGAGGCCCCCCGGATCTTCGGCGACGACTACGCCACCCCGGACGGCACGTGCGTCCGCGACTACATCCACGTCGAGGACCTCGCGGACGCCCACCTCGTGGCCGCCCGCAAGCTCGCCGAGTGGGCCGGCGCCGGCGCGCCGCGCGACCTCACCGTCAACATCGGCCGCGGCGAGGGCGTCTCCGTCACCGAGATGGTCGAGCTGATCAACGAGATCACCGGGCACGCCACCGAGCCCGTCGTCACCCCGCGCCGCCCCGGCGACCCGGCCCGCGTCGTCGCCTCCGCCGACCGCATCGCCGCGGAGCTGGGCTGGAAGGCACGGCACGACGTCCGCGACATGATCGGTTCCGCCTGGGCCGGCTGGACCGCCCGCCGCGGCGCGGCCGTCTAGGACCGCCATCGCCCCACGACACGGCCCCCGCGTACGCGGGGGCCGTTCGTCGTGCGGGCGTCGCCCCCCGGGCATGCCCCGTTCATCTCACGGCGATCTGATGGGCCCATGCGAGACCAGCTCGGCCAGATCATCCGCTTCGGCGTGGTGGGCGGGATCAACACCGGCACCTTCTTCGGCTGCTACCTGCTGCTCCACCCCTGGATGCCGTACTTCGCCGCGTACACCCTCGCCTTCCTGCTCAGCATGGTGGGCTCCTTCTTCCTCAACACGTACTTCACCTACCGCACCCGCCCCACCTGGAAGAAGTTCGCCCTCTTCCCGCTCACCAACGTCACCAACTACGTGGTGCAGAGCGCCGGCCTGTACGCGCTCGTCACCTGGGCCGGAATGGACGACAGGATCGCGCCACTCGTGGCCGCCGTCGTCGCCATCCCCTTCACGTACGTGATCTCCCGCCGGATCCTCGTCAGCCGGGGCCCCGGTCCGGAGGGCTCGGGTCCGAACGGCTCCGGTCCGGAGGGCGAAACGGAGGAGCGGCAGCCGTCCCGGCTCGCGTAGATTGCCCCTCGCGACCGTGCCGGGAGCGCACGGCGCCAGAACAGCGAGTGAGGACGGCGCAGGTGGCGACGGATATGGCGGCGGTGCAGCAGGACATGAACCGACAGGACGTGACCCCGCAGAGCCCGAACCCGCAGGCCCCCTCGCACTCCCCGAACCCGCAGGCCGCGGCGTCCGTGGTCCGTCCCTTCGTCACCGAGGCGCGCCGGATCGTCGTCAAGGTCGGCTCCTCCTCCCTCACCACGGCCGCGGGCGGCCTCGACGCCGACCGGGTCGACGCCCTCGTCGACGTCCTCGCCAAGGTCCGCAGCGGCGGCGAGAAGGAGATCGTCCTGGTCTCCTCCGGTGCCATCGCCGCCGGCCTGGCCCCGCTCGGCCTCACCCGCCGGCCCAAGGACCTGGCGCGCCAGCAGGCCGCCGCCAGCGTCGGCCAGGGCCTCCTCGTCGCCCGGTACACCGCCTCCTTCGCCCGCTACGGCGTCCGCGTCGGCCAGGTGCTGCTCACCACCGACGACACCAGCCGCCGCGCCCACTACCGCAACGCCTACCGCACCCTCGACCAGCTCCTCGCCATGGGCGCGCTGCCGGTCGTCAACGAGAACGACACCGTCGCCACCGACGAGATCCGCTTCGGCGACAACGACCGGCTCGCCGCCCTCGTCGCCCACCTCGTCCGCGCCGACCTCCTCGTCCTCCTCTCCGACGTCGACGGCCTCTACGACGGAGACCCCGCCAAGCCCGGCACCTCCCGGATCGCCGAGGTGGCGGGCCCGCAGGACATCGCCCATGTCGAGATCGGCTCCGCGGGCAAGGCGGGCGTCGGCACCGGCGGCATGGTCACCAAGGTGGAGGCCGCCCGGATCGCCGCCGCCGCCGGCATCCCCGTCGTCCTCACCTCCGCCAGCCGCGCCGCCGACGCCCTCGCCGGCCGCGACACCGGCACCTGCTTCCGGCGGACCGGCCGCCGCTCCGCCGACCGCCTCCTCTGGCTCGCCCACGCCTCCACCCCGCAGGGCTCCCTCGGGCTCGACGACGGAGCCGTCAGGGCCGTCGTCGAGGGCAAGAAGTCGCTGCTCGCCGCCGGTATCGCCACCGTCGAGGGCGACTTCGTCGCCGGGGACCCGGTCGAGCTCCGCGACGCCGGCGGCCACCCCGTCGCCCGCGGCCTCGTCAACTTCGACGCCAAGGAGCTCCCCCGGATGCTGGGCCGGTCCACGCACGAACTCGCCAGGGAACTCGGCCCCGAGTACGAGCGCGAGGTCGTCCACCGCGACGACCTCGTCGTCCTGGGCTGAGACGGGGCGGGCGCCCGGCCGGAAACGGGCCCGGAAGCCCTTGCGAAAGCGCCGCCGAAACGGCTGAAACTCCTGCCATCCGGAAGGGACCTTTACCAAAACCGCCCCATGCGGCGGCTCGGGCTGGTCAACTTTGTCTCGGGGGCAACGAACAACGCGGGGTACAGCACCACACGCATCACACAGGAGGCCGCCGGTGAGACGAGCGCGCCCAGGGGCCATGCCCCGCGGGACGGCCGAACGCGCCCTGACGAGTGTCGAGGCCGGAGCCGACTTCGACGCGGCACGGGACAGGGCCACGGAGGGCAGGAGCACAGCAGCCGGGACGGACACAGGCGACGGCGGCGCGGGGGAGCGCCCGCTGTCCAAGCTGTGGCACGTCACGCTCAGCGTGTCCGGCGTCGAGTCACCGCTGAAGGAGGTACGGCGCGGGCTCGAACAGCTCGCCCACGACCACCCCTTCCTGCTGACCAGCCGGTACGCCAACGACCACGCCGAGATCCGGTACTGGGAGGAGGCCCGCGACCTGCACGACGCGGCCGCCGTCGCCCTCCGGCTCTGGGGCGAGCACCGGCAGACCGCGAAGCTCCCGCCGTGGGAGATCGTCGGCCTGGAGGTCATCGACCGGGAGACCTACCACCAGCGGATCGCGGAGGGCTACGGCCCGCCGCCCGCCGCCCCGGTCGGAGTCCACCCCTACTGACCCGCCGGGGGCCCGGGTCCTGACGGGCCGGGCCCCCGAGGTCCGTACGGTGGCACGGGCGCGTCTCGCACTGCGGGATGCGCCCGTCGTACGTACGGGGTCGGACCGCCCGTACCAGTACCCTGCGGGCATGACCTCGCTCACGCCCCTCGACAACCTGACCCCGGTCACCCGGGCCGCCTACCGGGCCCGTGGCGCCGCCGCACAGATCGCGCCACTGCCGCGCTCGGCCAAGGACGAAGCCCTCCTCGCCATCGCGGACGCCCTCGAAGTCCGCACCGCGGAGATCGTCGAGGCCAACGCCGAGGACATCGCCAAGGCCCGCGAGGCCGGCACCAGCGAGTCGATCGTCGACCGGCTCACCCTCACCCCCGAGCGGATCCGCGCCATCGCCGCCGACGTCCGCCACGTCGCCGCCCTGCCCGACCCGGTCGGCGAGGTCGTCCGCGGCTCCACCCTCCCCAACGGCCTCGACCTCCGCCAGGTCCGCGTCCCGCTCGGCGTCGTCGGCATCATCTACGAGGCCCGTCCCAACGTCACGGTCGACGCCGCCGCCCTCTGCCTCAAGGCCGGCAACGCGGTCCTGCTCCGCGGCTCCTCCTCCGCGTACGCCTCCAACACCGCCCTCGTCACCGTCCTCCGCGACGCCGTCGGCGGCGCCGGACTGCCCGCCGACGCCGTCCAGCTCGTCCCCGGCGAGTCCCGCGACTCCGTCCGCGAGCTGATGCGCGCCCGCGGCCTCGTCGACGTCCTCATCCCGCGCGGCGGTGCCTCCCTGATCAAGACGGTCGTCGAGGAGTCCACCGTCCCGGTCATCGAGACCGGCACCGGCAACTGCCACGTCTACGTCGACGCCGAGGCCGACCTCGACATGGCCGTCGACATCCTGGTCAACTCCAAGGCCCAGCGGGTCAGCGTCTGCAACGCCGCCGAGACGCTCCTCGTCCACCGGGACATCGCCGCCGCCTTCCTGCCCCGCGCCCTCGACGCGCTGGCCGAGGCCGGCGTCACCGTCCACGCCGACGAGCGGGTCCTCGCCCACGCCGAGGGCACCAAGGCCACCGTCGTCCCGGCCACCGCCGAGGACTGGGAGACCGAGTACCTCTCCTACGACATCGCCGCCGCCGTCGTCGACTCCCTCGACAAGGCCGTCGAGCACATCCGCATGTGGACCTCCGGCCACACCGAGGCCATCGTCACCACCTCGCAGGCCGCCGCCCGCCGCTTCACCCAGCTGGTCGACTCCACCACGGTCGCCGTGAACGCCTCCACCCGCTTCACGGACGGCGGACAGTTCGGCTTCGGCGCGGAGATCGGCATCTCCACCCAGAAGCTCCACGCCCGCGGCCCCATGGGCCTCCCGGAGCTCACCTCCACCAAGTACATCGTGACCGGCGACGGTCACATCCGGTAACACCACCCCGCACCCCTCCTTTCGGCCTTTCGGTACGGGCGGGGAGACTTCGCCTTCTCCCTGCCCAAAACCACATCCCCGGTCTACTCTGAATCCGTGCCGGACGACGTGGGGGGCAGGCCGTCCCCGAACGGCTGGGAGCCCGACGACGAGCGCGGAGGCGCCGCCGAGGGCCGCTGGGACGTGGTTCTGGACGAGGAGTTCATCCGGGCCGCCACCCTCCACGAGCCGACGGCCGTCGAACGCCTCCTCGCCGCCGCCCAGGCCCGTGCCGAGGCCGAATCCGCCCGCGCCCGCGCCCTCCGGGCCGCCGGCGACGACGACCTCTACGACGAGGGCCCCGAGCCCGTCGGCCTCACCTACGAGCCCGACGACATCGGCGACGACGCCAGCCCCTACGGCCGCCACGGCGGCGCCCTGCGCCCCTACCGGGGCAGCGCCCGCTGGCACCGGCCCGTCGCCTGGCTCCTCGCCCTCCTCATGGGCATCGGCATGGTGGCCCTCGCCTTCACCGCCGTCTACCGCGGTGCCGCCGCCAACCGGCAGGACCAGGTTCCCCCGGCCTCCACCGGCGTCGACGCGCCGAACCCGGCCCCGCCCGCCGCCTCACCGGCCGCCGGGCCCCCGGTCCCCGTCCTCACCGGCACCCCGGCCACGGCCGCCGCACCGGCCGCCGGCGGTCAGGCGACCGACGAGCGGACGCCCCCGCGGGCCTCCGTCGCGCCCGGCACACCCTGACACCACCCGGACGGCCGCACCGCCCGCCGGTACGGTCACCCCGACGGCGGAAAACTTCCGAACTTGTCGTGTACCTGGGCGTTTACCGAGGCCCCCGCCGACCTACCCTGAAGGTATGGCAGGGCGTGGCGACCCGCCTGAGGGGACTCCCGAGGGGCTCCCCGGCGGTGACGACGAGTACCGAGCCGTCGTCTTCGACGAGGCGTTCGTCCGCGCTGCCCACCTCCAGGAGTACTCCGCCCAGGAACGGATGGGCGAGCACGCGCTCGCCGTCCACAGCCGCCCCGGCCCCACCGGCCGCCGCGGCGGCTCCGGCCAGGCCCTCCTGCTGGTCCTGCTGGTCCTCCTCGCCTTCGGCACGGCCATCTACCTCGGCCTGCGCAACCCCTACCAGCCGCCGCTCGACCAGCGTGCCGAGCCACTGCGCACCACCGTCGTCCCCCTCGCTCCCCAGGGCCCCGTCCCCGGCGGCGACCCGGCCCGGCTCCTCGCCCGCAGCCCCGCCGCCGAGTACCGCACCGGCGCGGCCGGCATCAACCTCCCCGTCGCCGCCCGCACCACCCACTTCTCCGAGGGCCAGGTCGTCACCGCCCTCAGCATCGCCAAGGACTACCTCGTCGCCTCCTCCCTGGAGCCCGACGTCCTCGCGGGCCAGACCGTGCGCCCCGCCCGCCTGCTGCTCGACCCCGACCAGCTCGCCCAGTTCGACCGCAGCGTCGAATCGCCCGCCGACGACGGCCGGCACGCCCTCGCCGCCTGGGTGGTCCGCTTCGACCCCCGTCAGGTCTCCGTCGCCGAGCCCGCGCCCCGCGTCCAGGGCACCCTCCGCTTCGCCGAGAGCACCGCCGACACCCTGGACGTCACCGCCGACCACACCTTCACCTACGCGCTGCGCCCCGCCGTCCAGGGTCCGGGCGAGCCCGCCGCGGCCTCCCTCTTCACGGTCCACCGCACCCTGCACCTCCGCTTCGACCGCGAGGACCTGCGCATGCACCGGGCCGAGCTGCTGACCAGTACCGTCGAGGCCGGACCGCAGGCCTGCGGGGCGGACACCGGCGGCGGCCTCAGGCCGCTCCTGGCCGGAGCCGAGGCCCCGGCGACGTCCGGCCCGGCCCTCACCGACCCCTACGCCGCCGACCGGCCGGCCGCGCCGGCCCTCTGCGGAGCCCTCGCCCCGGCCGCCCAGCCCCGGCCCTGACGCCCCCGGCCCTGACGCCCAGGCTGCCGTCTAGCTCCAGGCCCCCTCGTCCGGCTCCCCGCCGGTCTCCTTGCCCGATTCCTTGTGCGATTCCTTGTCCGAATCGCCGCCGGTCTCCTTGCCGGTCTCCTTCGGGGCGCCGCCCCCGAACACGGTCCGGAGCCGTCCGCCCAGATCGCCCGCGAGGTCGCCGGCCCCGCCGGCTATGTCGCCGACGAGCTTGATCAGCGGATCCTTGCTGTCCTTGACCGTCTGCGCGTAGTGGCCCGCCGACTCGCGGAAGGAGTCCGTGACCGAGGTGTCCTTGTCCTCCGAGCGCTTCGGGTAGTGGCCGTCCATCAGCCGCTGGTAGTCCCGGCTCTCCGACCACTTCTTCAGCTCCGCCGCCCGCACCGTGGTGAAGGGGTGCGAGCGCGGCAGCACATTGAGGATCTTCAGAACCGAATCCCGCAGGTCACCGGCCTTCTCGTACTCGTCCGCCTGGGCGAGGAAGGCATCCACGTTCATCTCGTGCAGGTGGTTGCCGCCGGCGATCTTCATCAGGCCCCGCATCGAGGCCCGCAGGTCCTGCCCCACGAGGAGCCCCGCGCGGTCGGCCGACAGCTCCGACTTGCGGAACCACTCGCGCAGCGCGGTCACGATCGCCATCACCGCCACGTTCCCCAGCGGGATCCAGGCGACCTTCAGCGCCACGTTCGTCAGGAAGAGCAGCACCGTCCGGTAGACCGCGTGGCCGGACAGGGCGTGACCGACCTCGTGGCCGATCACCGCCCGCATCTCCTCCTCGTCGAGCAGCTCGACGAGCCCCGTCGTCAGCACGATCACCGGCTCGTCCAGGCCCACGCACATCGCGTTCGGCACCGGGTCCTGCGTCACGTACATCGGCGGGACCCTGTCCAGGTCCAGGACGTAACAGGCGTCCCGCAGCATGTCGTTGAGGTGCGAGAACTGCGCGTCGCTCACCCGGACGGAGTCCGAGAGGTAGAGCAGTCTGAGGCTGCGCTCGGGCAGCAGCCCGCTCAGTGCCTTGAACACCGTGTCGAAACCGCTGAGCTTCCTCAGCGCCACCAGCGCCGAACGGTCCGCCGGATGCTCGTAGGCCCGCGAGGAGATGCCGGGGAACCGCCTGCGCTGCCTGCTCGGCACGCCGCCGTGCGGCTCTCCGCCGTGGCCCCTGTCGTGGTTCTCGGTCATGAACGCCCCCTGTCCATCCGTACGAGTCGGTGCTCGTCCCCCTGACACGACCCACCCTAGGCGAGGGCGCTACCGTGAGCGGAGGGCCTGTGGACAACTCGGGCCCTGTGGACAACGAGGGAGCACGACCCGCATGCCCGACATCGCCGAGGCCACCGCCGCCCTCACCGGGATCGCCGCAGCGCAGCAGGGCCCGGGCGACACGCTCCGCATCGTCCTGCTGGTCTCCATGGTCGGCGGCGCCCTCCTCGCCTGGTTCCTGCTGCGCGGATGCGGCCGCGACGACACCGCGGAGCAGCCCGGGGAACGCCCCGCGGAGCAGCCCGGGGACACCTCCGCCCGAGGGGCGTCCGGGGACGCCGAGGACGCCAACGCCTGAGTCGGCGTGAGCGGGCCGCGACCGCCCGCATACGATGTGCGCGAAGTCTCCGCTCCCACCCCCGATCGGATAGGTCCCGCCGAAGATGAGCCTCCACAGCACCGCCGCCAACCTCGTCACGCTTGCCTCCGAGGGCGCCGAGCACGGTGGCAACCACGACAGCCTCAACCCGTACGTCACGGGCGGTGGCGCCTTCCTCGCGCTGATGCTGCTGCTCTGGATCACCACCCGCTTCAACCGCGACCGCTGAGCCGGACGCCGACCGGGAGGCCGCTGAGCCGGCGCCCACCGCCGTGCCAGTAGGCTCTGCACGCATGGGAGAGCAGGAAGTGCCTACTGGCGGCAGCGGCAAGCGCCGCCTCGGCGTGATGGGCGGGACGTTCGACCCGATCCACCACGGACACCTGGTGGCGGCCAGCGAGGTCGCCGCCCTGTTCCACCTGGACGAGGTGGTGTTCGTACCGACCGGTGAACCGTGGCAGAAGAGCCACAAGGCCGTGTCGCCCGCCGAGGACCGGTACCTCATGACGGTCATCGCCACCGCGTCCAACCCGCAGTTCTCGGTCAGCCGCATCGACATCGACCGCGGCGGCGCCACCTACACCATCGACACCCTGCGCGAGCTCCACTCGCTCAACGCCGACGCCGACCTCTTCTTCATCACCGGCGCCGACGCGCTCTCGCAGATCCTCACCTGGCGCGACGCGGACGAGTTCTTCTCCCTCGCCCACTTCATCGGCGTGACCCGGCCGGGCCACGACCTCACCGACGACGGACTGCCCAAGGGCGGTGTCTCCCTCGTCGAGATCCCCGCCCTCGCCATCTCGTCCACCGACTGCCGCGCACGGGTGGCCTCGGGCGACCCCGTCTGGTATCTCGTCCCGGACGGCGTGGTGCGCTACATCGACAAGCGCCAGCTGTACCGCGGCGAGTGAGTCCCGGGAAGGGGCACCGGTGAACGACCAGCAGAACCCGTACGACCCGTACTACCCGCAGCCGCAGATCATCGGCTACGACGCGTACGGGCAGCCGGTGTACCAGCAGCCGGCCCAGGCCCCCCAGCAGCCCGCGTACGACCCGTACGCCGGGCAGCAGCAGTCGTACGGCTACGACCCCTACGCCCAGCCCCAGGCGCCCCAGCAGCCCCAGCAGCCCCAGGGACCCCAGCCGTCCTCGTACGACGCCTATGCCGGGCGGCAGCAGGGTCAGGGCTACGCCCCGCAGCAGCCCGCCTACGACCCGTACGAGACCTACGGTGGCGGCGGGCAGCACGGCGGGCAGCAGTGGCAGGCCGCCGAGCCCCCGGCGCCCGTCGCCGCCGCCCCGGCCGGCGTCCCCGGCCAGCGGCCCGCCCCCGAACCGCCCGCCCCGCCCTTCGTGCCCGCCGCGCCCGCGGCCCCCCGGCGGGCGGAGGCCGGCGACGACCGGGACTACCGCACCGAGCAGTTCTCCTTCATCGAGGAGCCCGACGAGGACTCCGAGGACGTCATCGACTGGCTCAAGTTCACCGAGAGCCGGTCGGAGCGCCGCGAGGAGGCCCGCCGCCGCGGCCGCAACCGCGTGATCGCCCTCGTCGTCGTCCTGGCCCTCGCCGTCATCGGCGGCGTCGGCTACCTCTGGTCCGCCGGCCTGCTCCCCGGCACCGGGGACTCCGCGCAGAAGGACCAGGCGGCCGCCACGGGCCCGCAGCGGCGCGACACGATCGTCCTCCACCTCCACGACATCCAGGGCGGCGGCACCTCCACGGCCCTCCTCGTGGACAACTCCACCACCAAGCAGGGCACCACCGTCCTGCTGCCCAACGCCCTCGCCGTCGCCGACTCCGAAGGCTCCGCCACCACCCTCGGCAAGTCCGTCGAGGAGGACGGCTCCAGCGGCACCCGCGAGGCCCTCGACACCCTCCTCGGCGCCAAGATCGCCGGAACCTGGCGCCTCGACACCCCGTACCTGGAGAACCTCGTCGAGTACCTCGGCGGCATCGAGGTCGACACCGACACCGCCGTCCCGGACCCCAAGGGCAAGAAGGGCGCGGACCCGCTCGTCGCCCAGGGCGAGAAGCAGACCCTCACCGGCCGCGGAGCCGTCGCCTACGCCACCTACCGCGCCTCCGGCGAGGCCGAGGCCAAGCAGCTCCAGCGCTTCGGCCAGGTGGTGAACGGCATGCTGCGCAAGATGCCCAGCGACGCCGCCAACGCCACCTCGGCCGTCGAGTTCCTCCAGCAGATCGCCGATCCCTCCCTCCCCGAGAAGGACCTCGGCGCCTCCCTCGCCAAGCTCGCCGACCACGCCAAGACCGGCGCCTACAAGACCGCGCTGCTCCCCGTGGGCGAGGACGGGACGCTCGCCGAGGGCACCGGCGACAGCGTCGTCAAGGACATCCTCGGCGGCAAGGTCTCCGCCGTCGAAGCCGGCGGAGTGCCGCGGGTCTCGGTCAAGGACGCCACCGGCGAGGACGCCGTCGAGGCGGCCAAGGTCGCGCTGATCAACGGCGGCTACGCGTTCGTCGGCGGCAGCAAGACCGACGGCCAGGCGAAGTCCCAGGTCGTCTACGGCGACGACGCCCAGAAGGCCACCGCGGCCGAGGTCGCCAAGACCCTCGGACTGCCGGCCGGATCCGTCGTCAAGGGCAAGCCCGCG
The DNA here is from genome assembly GCF_040653375.1 of Streptomyces sp. NPDC047974. Taxonomy (NCBI): domain Bacteria; kingdom Bacillati; phylum Actinomycetota; class Actinomycetes; order Kitasatosporales; family Streptomycetaceae; genus Streptomyces; species Streptomyces sp. NPDC047974. The sequence goes on along the minus strand of NZ_JBEZNU010000004.1, from coordinate 223,431 downwards.
GGCAACGCCGCCGTCACCGTCGTCCTCGGCCGGGACTACGAGATTCCGGGCGCCTCGTAATCGTTTGCGGGGTCGTCGGCGGTCCGTGAGACCCTGGAGGGGTACTGGACCGCCGACGAAAGCCTGCTTGTGACCGCCACGGATCGCTCCATCGAGCTCGTCAACGCCGCCGCCCAGGCGGCGGCCGACCGGCTCGCTCACGACATCATCGCGTACGACGTCAGCGACGTGCTGTCGATCACCGACGCCTTCCTGCTCGCCTCCGCGCCCAACGACCGCCAGGTCAAGTCGATCGCCGAGGAGATCGAGGAGCGGCTCCAGAAGGAACTCGGCGCCAAGCCGGTCCGCCGCGAGGGCGACCGCGACGCCCGCTGGATCCTCCTCGACTACGTCGACATCGTCGTCCACGTGCAGCACAGCGAGGAGCGGGTCTTCTACGCCCTCGAGCGGCTGTGGAAGGACTGCCCCGAGCTGCCCCTGCCCGAGGACGCCGTCAAGACCCGCGGCAAGGCGGCCGAGCACGCCGCCCTGACCGGCGCCGACCTCGACAGGGCGGACGGTGAGCTGAGCTGAGCACCGCCAAGGGCGGCACCGGCCGCCGCATCGTCCTGTGGCGCCACGGCCAGACCTCCTGGAACCTGGAGCGTCGCTTCCAGGGCTCGACCGACATCGAGCTCACCGAGGCCGGCGTCCACCAGGCGCGCCGCGCCGCCCGGCTGCTCGCCGCCCTCCGCCCCGACGCGATCGTCGCCTCCGACCTGAAGCGGACGGCGGCCACCGCCGCCGAGCTGGCCGCGCTCACCGGACTCCCGGTCGCCCACGACGCCGCGCTGCGCGAGACGTACGCGGGGGAGTGGCAGGGCCTCACGCACGAGGAGATCGTCGCGAGGTTCGGCGATCAGTACGCCGCGTGGAAGCGCGGCGAGCCGGTGCGCCGGGGCGGCGGCGAGCTGGAGACCGAGGTGGCCGAGCGGGCCGCCCCGGTGATCCTGGAGCACGCCGACAAGCTCCCGGCGGACGGCACGCTGGTCGTGGTCAGCCACGGCGGCACCATCCGCACCGCCATCGGCCGGCTCCTCGGCCTGGAGCCGCACCACTGGGAGGGCCTGGGCGGCCTCTCGAACTGCTCCTGGTCCGTCCTCGGCGAGGGCGCGCGCGGCTGGCGCCTCCTGGAGCACAACGCGGGCTCGCTGCCCGAGCCGGTCCTCGGCGACGACACCTGACGTCCCGGACCGGTTCCCAGGCCCCCGCGCAGCCCGGATTTCACTTTCCGGCAGGTCACAGGCTAAAGTTCTTCTTGTTCGCGGCGCTGAGCGCTGAGAACGTGAGGGGCTATAGCTCAGTTGGTAGAGCGCCTGCATGGCATGCAGGAGGTCAGGAGTTCAATTCTCCTTAGCTCCACAGTCACCGGATCCCGTTCCCCATCAGGGGGGCGGGATCTGTCGTTTTGTCACTTCTGGGGGCCGCCCGGCCATGGCAGAATCGGACGGCCGGAGGGGGATCAGGTCCGGACGGGAGGGTGGCCTTTGGGTGCGCACAGGCGGAAGTGCGACTGGTGCGGCAGCGGCACGCCCATCGTGCGGGACATGGACCCCGTCAACCCCGAGTACCAGTACTGGTGCGAGGAGTGCGCGCGGGCGCTGATCATAAAGGGCGACCCCATCGAGACCTACCGCGAGCTCGAAGGGGAGCCGATCTACGGCCGGCTCCTCGACGAACACTGCACCCTCAAGCGGTTCTACTCCTTCGCCACGGCCTGACGCTCGCGGACCGCCACCCGCTGCCGGGGAACCTCCGGGGTCGCCGTCCGCCGGGACCTCCGCAGCGCCAGGGCGTACCCGGCGAAGACCGCCAGGGCCGTCAGCGGGTAGACCGCCGACAGCAGCATCTGCCCCGCGTTCTGGTCCAGTTCGGGACGGCCCGGGTCGTGCGGCACCCACCACAGGGCGAACGAGGCGAAGGCCAGCGCCACCGCGCCCGTCACCCGCCACGCGCGCGTGCGGTCGTACAGCAGGACCAGCAGCGGCACGCACCAGACCCAGTGGTGGGACCAGGAGATCGGCGAGACCATCAGCGCCGCGAAGGCGGTGACGACCACGGCCACGGCCTTGTCGCCGCGCACCGCCGCCCGCACCGCGAGCGCCATCGCCGCGCCGCCCAGCAGGACCGCGGCCGCCAGCCACCACAGCCCGGGCGCGTCCGTGTGCATCAGCCGGGCGAGGACTCCGCTGAGGGACTGGTTCGCGGTCTCCTCGGCGTGCCCGACCCGGCCCGTCTCGAACAGCGTCCGCGTCCAGAAGGTCTTCGAGTCCGCCGGCAGCGCCACCGCCATGGCCAGCGTCGTGACCAGGAAGGTCCCGGTCGCGGTCAGCGCGGTGCGCAGCCACTGGTTCATCCCCCGGTCCCGCCGCCACAGCAGCAGCCCCGCGGCGAGGAGCAGCACCACGAAGAGACCCGGTGTGAGTTTCACCGCGGTCGCCAGGCCGATGCCCAGCCCGGCCCAGCGGCTGCCCTCGCGGCGGGTGAAGTCCCACAGCACGGCCACCGCGACCAGCAGGTTGATCTGCCCGTACCGGAGGGTCGTCCACACCGGCTCGCACCAGACCACGACCGCCGCGACCCACAGGGTCGTACGCCACAGATCGGCCCGTCGCGCGGGCGAGGCGAGCGCCGGGCGGACCAGCTGGAGCGAGAGCCGCACCAGGGCCACCACCAGCAGCAGATTCCCCGCCGTGGAGAGCGTCCGCATCAGCGGGACGCCCACCAGGGGCAGCGGCAGGAACAGCACGGCGGCGAACGGCGGATAGGTCATCGCCAGGTTCGCCGAGGTGGCGCGCATCGCGTACAGGTCGCCGCCGGCCCGCAGGGTCTCGGCCTCGGCCCGGTAGACCATGACGTCGAGCATGTTCACGTGGGCGACGCGCTGCGCCACCCAGAAGGCCGCGAACGAGATCAGGCAGGCCGCCGCGGCGGCGAGCAGGGGCCAGGACCGGGCGCGGGACGGGGAAGGGGTGGAGGGGGACACAGGGGGCGACCCTACCCGGAGCCTCCGACAGTGCCGGAGAAACGGATTTGGAGTTCTGCCCGGCGGCCGGTTAATGTTCTGTCCGTCGCCGCGAGGAAGACCCGAGAGGGAGCCGGACGGACGATCACGAGGGGCTATAGCTCAGTTGGTAGAGCGCCTGCATGGCATGCAGGAGGTCAGGAGTTCAATTCTCCTTAGCTCCACAGAAGGCAGACGGGCCATCCATACCGGATGGCTCTCCGCACTTCTGCGGTAAGCTGAACGCCGCATATGAGGGGCTATAGCTCAGTTGGTAGAGCGCCTGCATGGCATGCAGGAGGTCAGGAGTTCAATTCTCCTTAGCTCCACAAGAAGAAGCGGGTCATCCGGATCGGATGGCCCGCTTCGTCGTTCCCGCCCGGCCCGTGGACGTCGCTGCGGCCTGTGGACATCGATGCGGCCCGTGTGAACGCTGCGGTACCCTGGCGCCATGCGTGCCGTACGCCTCCTGCTTATCGAGCCGCGCTGACCAGTCCCGACGGGCGGAAGACACCCCGTCGGAGTCGGCGCGGCGTCCCCTCCTGTGCGAGGGGATTTTTCATTTCGTGGCAGTTCGTGGCAGTGGGCAGAGACGATCGATGGAGCTTCTAGGACCATGACCGAGATCAACACGGCCGCCGAGACGGCGGCCCCGCATCGCTACACGGCGGCCATGGCCGCCGACATCGAGGCACGCTGGCAGGACGTCTGGGACGCCGAGGGCACCTACGAGGCGCCGAACCCCTCCGGCGACCTGGCGGGCGACCCCGAGGTCGCCGCCCGCCCCAAGAAGTTCATCATGGACATGTTCCCGTACCCCTCCGGTGCGGGCCTCCACGTCGGCCACCCGCTCGGCTACATCGCCACGGACGTCTTCGCCCGCCACGCGCGCATGACCGGCCACAACGTGCTCCACACCCTCGGCTTCGACGCCTTCGGCCTGCCCGCCGAGCAGTACGCCGTGCAGACCGGCACGCACCCGCGCGTGTCCACCGAGGCCAACATGGAGAACATGAAGGTCCAGCTGCGCCGGCTGGGCCTGGGCCACGACAAGCGCCGGTCGTTCGCCACGATCGACCCGGAGTACTACAAGTGGACCCAGTGGATCTTCCTGCAGATCTACAACTCCTGGTACGACACCGAGGCCGCCAAGGCCCGCCCGATCGCCGAGCTGATCGAGCAGTTCGAGAACGGCACGCGTGAGGTCCCCGGCTCCACGCGCGCGTGGTCCGAGCTGTCCCCCGCCGAACGCACCGAGGTCCTGGGCGAGTACCGCCTGGCGTACGCCTCCGAGGCGCCGGTCAACTGGTGCCCCGGCCTGGGCACCGTCCTCGCCAACGAGGAGGTCACCGCCGACGGACGCTCCGAGCGCGGCAACTTCCCCGTCTTCAAGTCGAAGCTGCGCCAGTGGAACATGCGCATCACCGCCTACGCGGACCGCCTGCTGGACGACCTCGACGGCCTGGACTGGCCCGAGGCCATCAAGCTGCAGCAGCGCAACTGGATCGGCCGCTCCGAGGGCGCCCGCGTCGACTTCCAGGTCGGCGACACCGGCGCCATCACCGTCTTCACCACCCGCCAGGACACCCTCTTCGGCGCCACCTACATGGTCCTGGCCCCCGAGCACGACCTGGTCGAGAAGATCGTCCCGGGCGCCTGGCCCGAGGGCACCCACGACGTGTGGACCGGCGGTCACGCCACCCCCGCCGAGGCCGTCGACGCCTACCGCAAGCAGGCCGCGTCCAAGTCCGACGTCGAGCGCCAGGCCGACGCCAAGGAGAAGACCGGCGTCTTCACCGGCGCGTACGCGACCAACCCGGTCAGCGGCGAGCAGGTCCCCGTCTTCATCGCCGACTACGTCCTCATGGGCTACGGCACCGGCGCCATCATGGCCGTCCCCGCCCACGACGGGCGCGACTTCGCCTTCGCCCGCGCCTTCGAGCTGCCGATGCGCTGCGTCGTCGAGCCGAGCGACGACCGCGGCACCGACCCGTCGACCTGGGACGACGCCTTCTCCTCGTACGAGGCGAAGCTGGTCGGCTCCGCCAACGACGAGATCTCCCTGGACGGCCTGGGCGTCGTCGAGGCCAAGGCGAAGATCACCGACTGGCTGGCCGACCGCGGCATCGGCGAGGGCACCGTCAACTTCCGCCTCCGCGACTGGCTGTTCAGCCGCCAGCGGTACTGGGGCGAGCCCTTCCCGATCGTCTACGACGAGGACGGCGTCGCCCACGCGCTGCCCGAGTCGATGCTCCCGCTGGAGCTGCCCGAGGTCGAGGACTACTCGCCGCGGACCTTCGACCCGGAGGACGCCGACACCCGGCCCGAGACCCCGCTCTCCCGCAACGAGGAGTGGGTCGACGTCACCCTCGACCTGGGCGACGGGCCGAAGAAGTACCGCCGCGAGACCAACACCATGCCCAACTGGGCGGGTTCCTGCTGGTACGAGCTGCGCTACCTCGACCCGCACAACGACCAGAAGCTGGTCGACCCGGCCGTCGAGCAGTACTGGATGGGCCCGCGCGAGGGTATGCCCACCGGCGGCGTCGACCTGTACGTCGGCGGTGCCGAGCACGCCGTGCTCCACCTGCTGTACGCCCGTTTCTGGTCCAAGATCCTCTTCGACCTGGGGCACATCTCCTCGGCCGAGCCCTTCCACAAGCTCTACAACCAGGGCATGATCCAGGCCTTCGTCTACCGCGACGCCCGCGGCATCGCCGTGCCGGCCGCCGAGGTCGAGGAGCGCGACGGCGCCTACTGGTACGAGGGCGAGAAGGTCAGCCGCGTCCTCGGCAAGATGGGCAAGTCCCTGAAGAACGCCGTCACGCCGGACGAGATCTGCGTCGAGTACGGTGCCGACACCCTGCGCCTGTACGAGATGGCGATGGGCCCGCTGGACGTCTCCCGCCCGTGGGACACCCGCGCCGTGGTCGGCCAGTACCGGCTGCTGCAGCGGCTGTGGCGCAACATCGTCGACGAGGCGACCGGCGAGGCCACCGTCGTCGACACCGCGCCCGACGAGGACACGCTGCGCGCCCTGCACAAGGCCATCGACGGCGTCGCCCAGGACATGGCCGCGATGCGCTTCAACACGGCGATCGCCAAGATCACCGAGCTGAACAACCACCTGACCAAGGCCGGCGGCGCGGTCTCCCGCCCGGTCGCCGAGCAGCTGGTGCTGCTGGTCGCCCCGCTCGCCCCGCACATCGCGGAGGAGCTGTGGCGCCGCCTCGGTCACACGGACTCGGTCGTCCACCAGGACTTCCCGGTCGCCGACCCGGCCTACGTGGTCGACGAGACCGTGACCTGCGTCGTGCAGATCAAGGGCAAGGTCAAGGCCCGCCTGGAGGTCTCGCCGTCCATCACCGACGCCGAGCTGGAGGCGCTGGCGCTGGCCGACGCGCACGTCGTCGCGGCCCTCGGCGGCGCCGAGATCCGCAAGGTGATCGTGCGCGCGCCGAAGCTGGTGAACATCGTGGCCTGAGCGGCCGCGGTGCTCCGAACGTCCGGTGCGGACCGAGTGGTCCGAGCCGTCCGGGTCGTTCGACGGGGCTAGGGGTTTCCCCTACGGGCAGGTTGGGGGTTCCGATGGAACCCTCCGCCTGCCCGTTCCGTTTACCGTGGAAGAACCACAGCCGTGGGACGCCGACGGAGCCGAGGAGCGACACACCATGGAAGCCGCGATTGTCACGATCCTGGCGCTGCTCTTCCTCTCGTTCGTGGCGCTCGGGGTCTACGCCACGGTGAAGGTGGCCAAGGCGGCCAAGAGGGGTGTCGACCGGACCCTCGGCCAGGCCAGGCGCACCGTCGAGGACACCACGCTGCGGGCCAAGAGCTTCGGGCAGGTCGGCGTCGCCGCCGAGCTGGCGAAGCTGCGGCTCGCGCTGCGCACCTCGATGCGCGCCACCCAGGACGCGCTCCAGGCGGGGGCCGTCGAGGACGCCTCGCTGCGGGAGTCGCTCGACCTCTTCGCCCGGCTCAGCGCGCACGGGCGCGAGCTGGACGAGGACCTCAAGCGGCTGGAGCGGGAGCCCGACAAGGCGTACGTGGCCGGGCAGCTGTCCGCCCTCACCGAGCGGACCGAGCGGATCACCGGCTCGGCCGACGCGCTGCGGCAGGCCGCCCATGACCGGGCCCGCCGGTTCGCCGAGGACGACCTGGAGACGCTGAGCGCCCAGATCGACGTGGAGACGGGCGCGCTGCGCCACTGGACCACCGTCGACCGGGAGCCGAACGGGACGGAGGCGTCGCAGGCTGCCTGGTACGAGTCGGCCCCCGGGACGCCGGAGCAGCCCCGGCCGCAGGCCGGGGAGACGCCGCAGGCGATCACGGCGCCCGACCCCCGGACGACCGCGTACCCGTGGGAGAAGACGGCCCGGCCGGAGTCCGCGGGCTGACCCCCGGGGGACGGGGAAGGCCGGTCCGCGGTACCGCGGGAGCGGCCGCGACCGGGGCCGGGCTGCCGAGCGGCGGTCGTGGCGGGTAACCTCCCGCTCATGTCCCGGCATGTCGCGATCGTCACCGATTCAACGGCCTACCTGCCACCCCAGACGATGGAGCGGCACGCCATCACCGCGGTCCCGCTGACCGTCGTCATCGGCGACCGCGCCCTCCTGGAGGGCACCGAGATCTCGGCCAGATCGCTCGCCGAGGCGCTGCAGAAACGGCGGCCCGTCACGACCTCCCGGCCCAGCCCCGAGGTCTTCGCCGCCACCTACCGCGAGGCCGCGGAGGCGGGCGCGCGCGGGATCGTCTCGCTCCACCTCTCCGCCGAGGTCTCCGGCACCTACGACGCCGCCGTGCTCGCGGCGAAGGACGCGCCCGTCCCCGTACGGGTCGTCGACACCCGCATGATCGGCATGGCCCTCGGCTTCTGCGCGCTCGCGGCGGCGGAGGTCGTGGAGGGCGGGGGCTCGCTGGAGGAGGCGGTCGCGGCGGCCGAGAAGCGTGCCGGGGACACCTCCGCCTACTTCTACGTCGACACCCTGGACTACCTGCGCCGGGGCGGGCGGATCGGGACCGCGCAGGCGCTGCTCGGTTCCGCCCTCGCGGTGAAGCCGCTCCTCGAACTCGACGGCGGCCGCATCGAGCTGCGGGAGAAGGTGCGGACCGCGTCCAAGGCGATCGCGAGGCTGGAGGAGCTGGCCGTCGAGCAGGCCGGCTCCGGACCGGTCGACATCGCCGTCCACCACCTCTCCGCGCCGGAGCGGGCCGACGCGCTGGCCGAACGCCTGAGGGCCCGCGTTCCCGGGATCGGGGAGCTGCACGTCAGCGAGGTCGGTGCGGTGATCGGCGCACACACCGGGCCGGGGCTGCTCGCGGTGGTCGTCTCACCGCGCTGAGACGGCCTCTTTCACCCTTGTGGGTGAGGGAGTTATCCCCAGAGTCGTCGCTGTCCACGGAAGTCTGAGGGCGACGGCACAGGGCCGCGGCGGACCCTACCGTCGCAGACATGGATCTTCGTACGGCTTCTTCGGTCTCCGTCTCTTCTTCGGCCCCGTCCCGTTCCGCCAGGGGCGGGCCCGGTCCTGTGGGGCCCCGGCGGGGTGCGCCGCCCGGGAGGGCGCGGCGCCGGGCCCGGGTGCGCCGGGTACTGGCACGGCCCGGCCCGGCCGGGGGCGTGGCGGGGGTCGTACGGGAGCGGGGTGACGCGCTGTTTCCGCCGCCGCCCCCGCCGCCCCCGGCACCACCACCGCTGCCACCGCCGTCGTCGCCTTCGTCGGCAGTCGTGGAGCCGGTGGTGGTCGAGGAGCCCGCGGTCGATGCCGTGGGGGAGCGGCGGTGGCGGGCGGCGGTGCGGGAGCGGCTGCCGCTATGGGTGCAGACGCGGTGCGGGCTGGAGCCGAGGTCGCTGGCGGCGCTCGCCGTGGTCCTCGTGGTGGCGGCCTGTGCGGCGGGCGGATTCTTCTGGGCGGGGCGGCCGGAGCAGGTGCGGGCGCCGGAGCTCGTGAGGGTCGCGCCGGTGGCGGCCGCGCCCGCGCCGGCGCCCGGGTCGGGGCCCGCGTCGGGGCCGGCCGTGTCCGGTGGAGGTGCCGGTTTCGGCGGGGGTACGGCCGCGGCGGAGGTCGTCGTCGACGTGGGAGGGAAGGTGCGCAGGCCGGGGGTGCTGACGCTGCCGGCCGGGTCGCGGGTCGCGGACGCGCTGCGGGCCGCGGGGGGTGTGCGGGCGGGGGCGGATCTGACGGGGCTGAATCGGGCCAGGGTTCTCCTCGACGGTGAGCAGGTGCTCGTCGGGGTGCCGGGAGCGCCGGCCGGTGGGAGTGCGGCACCGGGCGTGGGGCCGGGTGCGGGGCCGGGCGGGAGCGGGGCGCCGTTGAACCTCAACACGGCGACGGCCGAGCAGTTCGACGGGCTGCCGGGCGTGGGGCCCGTGCTCGCGCGGCGGATCGTCGACCACCGGACGGAGCGGGGCGGGTTCCGCTCGGTCGAGGAGTTGCGCGAGGTCGACGGGATCGGCGAGCGGCGCTTCGCGGACCTTCAGCCCTTGGTGCGGCCATGACGCGGGCCGGGGGCGGGTGGAGCGAGGAGCCGGTCGACCTGCGGCTCGTCCCGCCGGCGTTGGCCGCGTGGGCGGCGGCCGCGGTGGCACTGGGGGTGGCGGGCTGGTGGGCGGTGGCCGGGGTGGGGCTGTGCCTGGCCGGAGCGGCGGCGTCGCTGATCCCGGCGGTGGCGCGGTGGCTGACCAAGGGGCGGGACGCGGCCGTGGGTGTCGGTCGGGAAGGAGGGGGTCGGGGTGGTGCGTCGCCGGGGTGGCGGCTGCGGGCGACGGCGTGGGCGGGGGTGTTGCTGTGCGCCGCGGCGGGGGCCGCTTCGGCGGGGCTGCACGCGGCGGACCTGAGGCGGGGGCCGGTTCCGGTCCTGGCGGGGGAGTACGGGCGGGCCTGGGCGGAGGTGACGGTCACCTCGGATCCCCGGCTCACCCGGCCCCGGGTGAGCGGGCGGGCGATGGTGCCGGTGTCGGTGGTGATGGACGCCGAGGTGGTCCGGGTGGAGCGGACGGACGGGACGGTCGTGCGGACCCGTGCGCCGGTGCTGCTGATCGTGCCTCCGGGGGAGGGGCGGGACGCCTGGCTGCGGCTGCTGCCGTCCACGCGGCTGTGGGTCGGTGCCCGTTTCGCGCCGCCCAGGGAACCCGGGGACCCGTACGCGGCGGTGCTGAAGTCCCGGGCCGGGCCGCCGCGGATCGTGGGGCCGCCGAGCGCGGCCCAGCGGACGGCCGGCGAGCTGCGGGCCGGGCTGCGCACGGCGACCGACGGGTTGGCGCCGGACCCGCGGGCGCTGCTCCCGGGCCTGGTCGTCGGGGACACCTCGCGGATCGGCTCCGATGTGCGGGACGCCTTCGAGGCCACGGACCTCACGCATCTCCTGGCGGTCTCGGGGAGCAACCTCTCGATCGTGCTGCTCCTGCTCGTCGGGCGTCCGGGGCGGGCGCGGCAGGTGGAGCGGGGCGGGCTGGCTCCCCGGATCGGGCTCTCGCTGCGCGGCACCGCGCTGGCGGGGGCGGGGCTGACGGTGGCGTTCGTGGTCGTGTGCCGGCCCGATCCGAGCGTGCTGCGGGCGGCGGCCTGCGGGCTGGTCGCGCTGCTCGCGATCGCCACCGGGCGCAGGAGGTCGCTGATCCCGGCGCTGGCCGCGGTGGTGCTGGTCCTGGTGCTGTACGACCCCTGGCTGGCGCGGAGTTACGGGTTCCTGCTGTCGGTGCTCGCGACCGGGGCGCTGCTGGTGGTGGCGCCGGGGTGGAGCGAGGCGCTGCGGCGGCGCGGGGTGCCGGGGCGGCTCGCGGAGGCGCTGGCCGCCGCGCTGGCGGCGCAGGCGGTGAGCGCGCCGGTCGTGGTGGTCTTCGCGGGCCGGACGAGTCTGGTGGCGATTCCGGCGAACCTTCTCGCGGAGCCGGCGGTGGCGCTTGCGACGGTGTTCGGCTTCGGGGCGCTCGCGGTGGCGCCGGTGTGGGCGCCGGGGGCGGAGGGCCTGGCGTGGGTGGCGGGGTGGCCGGCCGGGTGGATCGCCCGGGTGGCGAGGACGGGCGCGGCGCTGCCGGGTGCGGAGCTGGCGTGGCCCGGCGGCTGGTGGGGAGGGGCGGCGCTCGCGCTCGTGACGGTCGCGGTGGTGGCCGGGGTGCGGCGGCTGCGGCACCGGACGTGGCCGGTGGTCGGCGTGGTCGTGCTGCTGGTGCTCGTGGTGGCGCGGCCGGTGCCGCTCGTGCGCTGGGTCAGCGGCTGGCCGCCGCCGGGATGGTTGTACGCGATGTGCCAGGTCGGCCAGGGGGACGCCACGGTGCTCGCGGCCGGCGGGGGTGCGGGGGTGGTGGTGGACGCGGGGCCGGACCCGGTGGCGGTGGACCGCTGCCTGCGCGAGCTGGAGGTGAGACAGGTGCCGTTGCTGGTGCTGACGCACTTCCACGCCGACCATGTGGCCGGGCTTCCGGGGGTGCTGAAGGGGCGGAAGGTCGGGGCGATCCAGACCACGGGGCTCGAAGAGCCGCGGGGGCAGGCGGAGTTCGTGCGGAGGGAGGCGCGTGCCGCCGGGGTGCCGGTGGTGCGGGCGGAGCCGGGGGAGCGACGGAGGGCCGGGGGGTTGGAGTGGCGGGTGCTGTGGCCGCCGGCCGGGCCGGCGCCACCGGACGGCGGGCCGAACGACGCCAGCGTCACGCTGCTGGTCCGGGGGCCGGGCGGGGTGAGCGTGCTGCTGCTCGGCGATCTGGAGCCGCCGGCGCAGCGGGCCCTGTGGCGGGCGCATCCGGAGCTGGGGGCGGTGGACGTGCTGAAGGTCGCCCATCACGGGTCCGCGCACCAGGACCCGGGGCTGACCGGTGTGGTGCGGCCGCGCCTTGCGCTGGTGTCCGCCGGCAGGGACAACCCCTACGGGCATCCGTCGCCCCGGACGCTGGCGGCGTTGCGGGCGGGCGGGGCGCGGGTGCTGCGGACGGACCGGGACGGGGCGATCGCGGTGGCGGGTGCGGGGAGGGGGCTGGTGGCGGTGGCGCGCGGCTGGTGACCCGCGAGGAAGGACATGATTGTAAAGACATGCTTGTAAAGAAGTCTTTCTATAGATAGCTTTACATCATGACGGAGAACAGCGCGTCGCACCCCGAGGGCGAGAAGCGGCACAGCATCAAGCTGACCGACCCCCGGGCACTGCGGGCCTACGCCCACCCCCTGCGGATGACCCTGGTCGGGCAGCTGCGCCGGCACGGGCCGTTCACCGCCACCCGGGCCGCCGAGCTGACCGGCGAATCGGTGGCCAGCTGCTCGTACCACCTGCGGATACTCGCCAAGTACGGGCTCGTGGAGGAGGCGCCGGGCGGGCGCGGCAGGGAGAAGCCCTGGCGGGCCACCGCCCGGTACACCGAGTGGCCCGGCTACAGCGAGGACCCCTCGGTCGCGCAGGCGACCGACGAGCTCAACGTGGCCGTCGCCGAGCGCTACTTCGGACGGTTCGCCCAAGTCCTGGAGAGCCGGACGGGCGTCACGAAGGAGTGGCGGGAGGCCGAGCTGTTCGGGGACGCCCTGGTGTACCTCACCCCCGACGAGCTCCGGGGCCTCGGCGAGCGGATCGACGAGCTGCTCCAGGCCTACGTCGACCGTGAGGACGACCCGGCCGTGCGGCCCGAGGGCGCGCGGGCCGTCAGCTTCCTGAAGATCGCCTATCTGGATCCCGACATCGACGACGACAAGGAGTGACGAGGATGGGCCTCACCGCACGGGTTCCGGCGCTGCTGCGCGAGCGGACCTTCCGCCGCTACTGGACGGGGCAGACCGTCTCGCTGGTCGGGGACCAGATCTCCCTGATGGCGCTGCCGCTCGCCGCCGTGCTCGTGCTCGGGGCCGACGCCGCCCAGATGGGCTGGCTCAAGACCCTCGAACTCCTCCCGGCCCTGCTGCTCAACCTCCCCTTCGGGGCCTGGGCCGACCGGCGGTCCGACCGCCGCCGGATCATGATCGCCACGGACCTGGGGCGGGCCGCGCTGCTGCTCACCCTGCCCGTCGCCTACGCCCTCGACCTGCTGACGCTCGGCCAGCTCTACCTCGTCGCCTTCGGGGTGGGCGCGCTGTCGGTGCTCTTCGAGGTCTGCAACTCCACGCTGTTCGCGTCCCTCGTCCCGACCGATCGCTATGTGCAGGCCAACTCGCTGGTGAACGGCAGCCGTTCGATGGCCTGGCTGGCGGGGCCCAGCATCGGCGGCGTCCTCGTCCAGGTGCTGACCGCTCCCGTGGCGCTGCTCGCGGACGCCCTCACCTATCTGGCGTCGGCGGGATACCTCGCGAAGATACGGCCGGCCGAGCCCGCCCCCGCGCCCGTGGCCAAGGGGCACTTCACGGAGGGGATGCGGTGGGTGCTGCGGGAGCCGTCGATGCGGGCGCTCTTCGCCGCCTCCGGCACCGTCCAGTTCTTCAACTACATGTTCCACACCCTCTTCGTGCTCTACGTCACCCAGGACCTCGGACTCGGCGCGGGCCTGCTCGGCCTGATCCTCGGCACCGGCGCGGTCGGCGGTCTGCTCGGCGCCATGTGGAGCGGGGCGGTCGTCCGCCGGCTCGGCATCGGCGGCTCCCTCGTCACCGGCTTCATCGGCTTCACCCTGCCGCTGGTCCTCATACCCGCGGCGGACGGACCGCTGCCGCTCGTCGTGGGCGTGCTGTTCGCCGCCGAGTTCCTGTCCTGCGTCGGCGTGATGATCGTCGACGTGGCCGCCGGCTCTTTCCAGATGGCGCTCATCCCGGAGACCATGCGCGCCAGGGTCATGGGGGCCTTCCGCACCCTCAACCACGGCTTCCGGCCCCTCGGGGCGCTCGCCGGAGGCGTGCTGGGCACCGCGCTCGGCCTCCGGCCCACCCTCTGGATCGCCACGGTGGGCGGCGTCTTCGCCGTCCTGTGGCTGCTGCCCTCGCCCCTGGCGCGCATGCGCGAACTGCCGACCCAGGAGCGGGAATCGGCCGCCGCCACCCCGTGACAGCGGTGAACCGGCAGACTGCCCCCATGACTGATCATGAAAAGTCCGGGGGACTGCCGGACGCTGCCGTGGGGCGTTACCTGGAGCGCATCGGAGCCGCACGGCCGGAGCGGGCGGATGCCGGGGCGCTGCGGGAGCTGCACCTGAGGCATCTGCGGGCCGTGCCCTTCGAGAACCTCTCGATCCACCTCGGGGAGGAGATCGTCCTCGACGAGAAGGCGCTCGTCGACAAGGTGGCCGTGGCCCGGCGGGGCGGGTTCTGTTACGAGCTGAACACCGCGTTCGCCGCGCTGCTCCGGGCGCTCGGCTACCGGGCCGAGCCGCTCCAGGCGCGGGTCCTCGGACCGGACGGGCGGGTGGGGATCCCGTACGACCACATGGCGCTGCTCGTGGAGGACGCGGACGGGGGGCGCTGGCTGGCCGACGTGGGCTTCGGGGACCACAGCCACCTGCCGCTCGCCTTCGACGAGCGCGGGGAACAGGCCGACGCCTCCGGGGTCTTCGTGATCCGGGACGTCCCCGGGGCGGACGGGGACCTCGACGTGGTGCGGGACGGGACGCCGCGGTACCGGCTGGAGCCGCGGCCACGGGTGCTCGCGGACTTCGAGGCCGGTGCCTGGTACCACCGGACCTCGCCCGTGTCGCACTTCACGCGCGGGGTGATCTGCTCGCTGCTCACCGAGGAGGGCCGGGTCAGCATCGGCGGCCGGACGCTGTACCGGACCGTGGCCGGGGAGCGTACGGAGCGGGAGCTCGGGACGGACGAGGAGCTGCGGGAGGCGTACCGGGAGCTTTTCGGGATCGTGCTCGACAAGCTGCCGGCCGCACCCGCGGCGAGGGAGGAGGGGGAGCGGAATCCATAATTCGGACTCGTCGGTAACAAGGTCGCGTTTGCCTCGAACGCCCCATCGGTGATCGAATGCGAACTCGTTGCATAGTGAACGAGTCGCACGGGGGTGCGTGAAGAATGTTCGGTGGCCTCTTCGGCAAGCGGGGGAACGGTGGCGGAGGCCGGGGAGGCGCGCTCGCCGGGTACGCCGTACCCGCCTCGGCGGGAGTGCTGAGCTGCCGGGTCCTCGACCCCGTGCACGAGCCGCTGCGGCAGGCCGAGTTCGCGCTCACGGACGCGGCCGGCCGCAAGGTGCTGGGCGGCGAGACCGATCCGTACGGCACCCTCCTCGCGACCGTGCCGGCCGGGGAGTACCGGCTCGCCGTCACCTCCGACGGGTACACGCCGCACCACGCCACCGCTGTGATCGACCAGGGCGTCCACGCGGACCTCGGGGACGTCCTGCTCCAGGTCGCCCCGCAGCCGCCGCTGCCCGAGCCCGGCGACTGGGAGATCGACCCCGCGCACTCCCAGATCGGGTTCACCGCCCGGCACATCGGGCTGGCGCGGATCCACGGGCGGTTCAACAGCTTCGCCGGCGCGATACGGATCGCCGAGCGCATGGAGCAGTCGGCGATGCACGTCGTCATCGACGCGGCCTCGATCGACACCGGGGTGCAGATGCGCGACGACCACCTGCGCTCCGGGGACTTTTTGGACGTCGGCGTCCACCCGACCATCGAGTTCTTCAGCGAACGCTTCACCCACCGCGGCGGCAGCCGCTGGAGCGTCACGGGTGCGCTCAGCCTCCACGGCGTGAGCCGCACCGTCACGCTGGACACCCAGTACCTCGGCCTCGGCAGCGGCCTGGAGGGGGAGACCCGGGGCGCCTGCCGGGCCCGCACCGAACTCCACCGCGAGGACTTCACCCTCACCTGGCAGACGCTGCTCGCGCGCGGGATCGCGGCGGTCGGCTCCAGCATCGCGATCGACCTGGACGTGCAGATCGTGCCGAAGGCGGCGGACCGGGCCCGCTAGGCCCGGTGGGTCAGGCCGGGTGCGCCAGGCCGGGCGTGCCAGGCCTAGCGGGCCGGTCCGGGACCGGTCACGGGGCCTCCAGCCAGCCCTCGTACTCGGCGGCGAGGCCGTCCAGGGCCGTCGGGTCGAGGCGGCCGTCCGGGTCCTCGACGACCACCAGCCACTGCGCGTCCTCGGCGTCGTCCTCGCCGGCCAGCGCGTCGCGGACCAGCTGCGGTTCCTCGGTCACCCCGAAGCGGGCGGACAGCTCCTCGGTGAGCTCCTCGGCGGCGTCGCGGTCGGGGAGCACCAGTACGTGTCGTTCACTCACCCGGTCATTCTCGCGCGGGGCGCCGGCGGAGCCGTGGCGGGGTTCGCTGTCGGTGGGGCGTGGGATGCTGGATCGCGATGGCCACCAGAAAGACTTCCAGCGACGACCTCCTCGGCCCCGTCACGCTCGCCGTGGGCCAGGAGGACCTGCTCCTCGACCGTGCCGTCCGGGAGGTGGTGGCGGCCGCGCGGGCCGCCGACGCCGACACGGACGTACGGGACCTCACCCCCGACCAGCTCCAGCCGGGTGCCCTCGCCGAGCTCACCAGCCCCTCGCTCTTCGCCGAGCGGAAGGTGCTGGTCGTGCGGAACGCGCAGGACCTCTCGGCGGAGAGCGTCAAGGACGTGAAGGGGTACCTCGACGCGCCCGTCGAGGACATCACGCTCGTCCTGCTGCACGCGGGCGGAGCCAAGGGCAAGGGGCTCCTCGACGCGGCGCGCAAGGCGGGGGCGCGGGAGGTGGCCTGTCCCAAGACCACGAAGCCGGCGGAGCGGCTGACCTTCGTGCGGCAGGAGTTCCGGGCGCTCGGGCGGTCCGCCACGCCCGAGGCGTGCCAGGCGCTCGTCGACTCCATCGGCAGCGACCTGCGGGAGCTGGCCTCCGCGGTCGCGCAGCTGACGGCGGACGTCGACGGGACGATCGACGAGGCGGTCGTCGGGCGGTACTACACCGGGCGGGCGGAGGCCTCGTCCTTCAACGTCGCCGACCGGGCGGTGGAGGGAAGGGCGGCGGAGGCGCTGGAGGCGTTGCGCTGGTCGCTGTCGACCGGGGTCGCGCCCGTGCTCATCACGAGCGCGCTCGCGCAGGGGGTGCGGGCCATCGGCAAGCTCTCCTCCGCGCGGGGCGGGCGGCCCGCCGATCTCGCGCGCGAGCTGGGCATGCCGCCGTGGAAGATCGACCGGGTGCGGCAGCAGATGCGGGGCTGGACCCCGGACGGCGTCGCGATGGCCCTGCGGGCCGTGGCGGAGGCGGACGCGGGGGTGAAGGGCGGCGGCGACGACCCCGAGTACGCCCTGGAGAAGGCGGTCGTCGCGGTGGCCCGGGCCGCGAGGGCGCGCGGCGGCGCCTGACGCGCGTGGCGGCGACGCGGGGCCTGGTGCGGTGCCCTGGCCGGCCCACGCGGCGCGGGCCTCGGCGCGCGGCGCCTGACACGTGGTGCGGTGAGGGCGGCGGGCGTCCTTCCCCGGCGTGCGGTCTGTGGTGCGGGGTCCGGTGTCGTGCCCTGGCGTGCGGCTGTGGAGTGCGGCGCGTGCTGCGCGGGGCTGGCTGCGTGGGGCCGGCTGCGCGGGCCGATGGGCCCGCTTGCCCGCGCCCTGGCCAGGCCTGCTCTCTCCCCGGAGGGAGACACGCCAAAAGGCCCCCCACCCTCCTGGGGAAGGAGGGTGCGGGGCCTTTTGGGTGGTGCTGGGATGTCCCGTACACGCGTGGCGAACGCGTCTCGCGTACGGGGCGGGTGGCCGGGCGGGAGCGGTAGAGAGGGTCCGCTGGGTCCCGGCGGCCGGTGGAGCCTGGATCAGGAGATCCGGTCTCAGCCCTGGAGGGAGGCGACCTTGACAGCCAGCGCCGACTTCTTGTTGGCGGCGGCGTTCTTGTGGATGACACCCTTCGAGACAGCCTTGTCGAGCTGACGCGAGGCGGCACGGGTGGCCACGGTGGCCTTCTCGAGGTCGCCGGCGGCGACAGCCTCACGGGCCTTGCGGATCGCGGTCTTGAGCGACGACTTGACGGCCTTGTTGCGCAGGCGCGCCTTCTCGTTGGTCTTGTTCCGCTTGATCTGGGACTTGATGTTCGCCACTGAAAGAGCCTTTACAGGTTCGATGTTTCTTCAGGATGTGTCGCGCAGCTGAGAGGGCACACGAGACACAGCTGTCCACGGTATCAGGCGCTCTCCCGGCCGCCCAAACGAGGGCCGGGAGGGGGTGTGGAACGCCCGAACCGGACGCCCGGCCGTGGGGCATGGGACGATGGGGGCTACGTATCCGTTCCGAACACCGCCCCGAGACGAGAACCCTGCGTGCCCGCGACTCCTACCAACGTGCCCGAGCCGAGCCGTACCGACCCGGCTCTGATCCGCAACTTCTGCATCATCGCGCACATCGACCACGGCAAGTCCACGCTCGCCGACCGGATGCTCCAGCTGACCGGTGTGGTCGACCAGCGGCAGATGCGCGCCCAGTACCTCGACCGGATGGACATCGAGCGTGAGCGCGGCATCACGATCAAGTCCCAGGCGGTCCGGCTGCCCTGGGCCCCGACCGAGGGGCCGGAGCAGGGGCGTACGCACATCCTCAACATGATCGACACCCCCGGGCACGTCGACTTCACCTACGAGGTGTCGCGATCGCTGGCCGCCTGCGAGGGCACGATCCTGCTGGTCGACGCGGCCCAGGGCATCGAGGCGCAGACCCTCGCGAACCTCTACCTCGCGATGGAGAACGACCTCACCATCGTTCCCGTGCTCAACAAGATCGACCTGCCGGCCGCCCAGCCGGAGAAGTTCGCCGACGAGCTGGCCAATCTCATCGGCTGCCAGCCGGAGGACGTCCTCAAGGTCTCCGCGAAGACCGGCATGGGCGTCGAGGCACTGCTCGACCGGGTCGTCCAGGACATCCCGGCGCCGGTCGGCGTCGCCGACGCGCCCGCCCGCGCGATGATCTTCGACTCCGTGTACGACTCGTACCGGGGCGTCGTCACGTACGTCCGCGTCATCGACGGGCAGCTCAACAAGCGCGAGCGCATCAGGATGATGTCGACCGGCGCCACCCACGAGCTCCTGGAGATCGGCGTCTCCTCCCCGGAGATGACGCCGTCCGACGGTCTCGGCGTCGGCGAGGTGGGCTACCTCATCACCGGTGTGAAGGACGTCCGCCAGTCCAAGGTCGGTGACACGATCACCTCCCTGCACAACGGCGCCACCGAGGCCCTCGGCGGCTACAAGGACCCGAAGCCGATGGTCTTCTCGGGTCTCTACCCGCTGGACGGCTCCGAGTACCCGGACCTCCGCGAGGCCCTCGACAAGCTGCAGCTCAACGACGCCGCGCTGGTCTACGAGCCGGAGACCTCCGCCGCGCTCGGCTTCGGCTTCCGCGTCGGTTTCCTCGGCCTCCTGCACCTCGACGTGATCCGTGAGCGGCTGGAGCGCGAGTTCGGGCTCGACCTCATCGCCACCGCTCCCAACGTGGTCTACCGCGTGGTCATGGAGGACGGCAGCGAGCACACGGTCACCAACCCGAGCGAGTTCCCCGAGGGCAAGATCGACGACGTGTACGA
The DNA here is from genome assembly GCF_040653375.1 of Streptomyces sp. NPDC047974. NCBI lineage: Bacteria > Bacillati > Actinomycetota > Actinomycetes > Kitasatosporales > Streptomycetaceae > Streptomyces > Streptomyces sp. NPDC047974. Next base: position 203,990 of record NZ_JBEZNU010000004.1, on the reverse strand, counting down.
GCCCGTCGTGCGCGCCACGATCCTCGCGCCCAGCGAGTTCATCGGCGCGATCATGGAGCTCTGCCAGACCCGTCGCGGCACGCTGATCGGCATGGACTACCTCTCCGAGGACCGGGTGGAGATCCGCTACACCCTGCCCCTCGCCGAGATCGTCTTCGACTTCTTCGACCAGCTGAAGTCCAAGACCCGCGGCTACGCCTCCCTCGACTACGAGCCCACCGGCGAGCAGGCCTCCAGCCTGGTCAAGGTCGACATCCTGCTGCACGGCGACAAGGTCGACGCCTTCTCCGCCGTCACCCACAAGGACGCCGCGTACGCGTACGGCGTGCGGCTCGTCGCCAAGCTGCGCGAGCTCATCCCGCGCCAGGCCTTCGAGGTGCCGATCCAGGCGGCCATCGGCTCCCGGGTCATCGCCCGCGAGACCATCCGCGCCATCCGCAAGGACGTCCTCGCCAAGTGCTACGGCGGTGACATCTCCCGTAAGCGGAAGCTGCTGGAGAAGCAGAAGGAAGGCAAGAAGCGCATGAAGATGGTCGGCTCGGTGGAGGTGCCCCAGGAGGCCTTCATCGCCGTCCTGTCGAGCGACGAATCCGGCGGTAAGTCGAAGAAGTAGCAGGAATCGGCCACCCCGTCGTGGTCGGAACGGGTCCGCGTGCCTCCGGCGCGCGGGCCCGTTCGTTATCCACCGTTATCCACAGGCCCTTACGTACCGGACGTCGGCGCTCTAATCTGAAGCCCCCCGCAGGTTACTCGCGAGTTAGTTACGCGTCCGTAGCCGCACATCCGTAGTTGTATGACCACCGCACCGCCAACAGGCATCGCCGCCGCCCGGAGGACGACGTGAGCGACAACCAGATCCAGATCGACGACCGGCTGCCCTCCGTCGCGGCACTCTTCCTCGAACGGGTCGAGCGCACACCTGACGCGGAGGCCTACCGCTACCCGGTGCCCGCCGCCTCCGGCACCGGACCGGACGACTGGAAGTCGCTCAGCTGGGGCCAGGCCGCACAGCGCGTCTTCTCCATCGCCGCCGGTCTGATCGACCTCGGCGTCCAGCCCGAGGAGCGCGTCGCCCTCGCCTCCGCCACCCGCGTCGAGTGGATCCTCGCCGACCTCGGCGTGATGTGCGCCGGCGCGGCCACCACCACGGTCTACCCGCAGACCAACGCCGAGGAGTCCGCCTTCATCCTCTCGGACTCCGAGTCGAAGGTGCTCATCGCCGAGAACGCCGCCCAGCTCGCCAAGGCCGTGGAGCGCCGCGCCGAGCTGCCCGGCCTCCACCACGTGGTGGTCGTCGACCCCGAGGGCGCCGACACCTCCGAGGAGTGGGTGCTCACCCTCGCCGACCTGGAGGCGCGCGGAGCCGCGTACCTGGAGAAGCACCCCGAGGCGGTCAAGGAGCGGGTCGGCGCGATCACCCGTGAGCAGCTCGCCACCCTCATCTACACCTCCGGCACCACCGGCCGCCCCAAGGGCGTCCGCCTCCCGCACGACAACTGGTCGTACATGGCCAAGGCGATCGCCGCCACCGGCCTCGTCACCCGGGCCGACGTCCAGTACCTGTGGCTTCCGCTCGCCCACGTCTTCGGCAAGGTCCTCACCTCCGGCCAGATCGAGGTCGGCCACGTCACCGCCGTCGACGGCCGCGTCGACAAGATCATCGAGAACCTGCCGGTGGTCCAGCCGACCTACATGGCGGCCGTCCCCCGCATCTTCGAGAAGGTCTACAACGGCGTCGCCGCCAAGGCCCGGGCCGGCGGCGGAGCCAAGTACAAGATCTTCCAGTGGGCCGCCGGCGTCGGCCGCGAGTACGCCAAGGTCACCCAGGACAACTTCCGCCGCACCGGCACCGCCTCCGCGCCCTTCGGCCTCACCGCCAAGCACAAGGTGGCCGACGCCCTCGTCTTCGCCAAGATCCGCGAGGCCTTCGGCGGCCGGCTGCGCGCCTGCATCTCCGGCTCCGCCGCCCTCGCCCCCGAGATCGGCTACTTCTTCGCCGGCGCGGGCGTCCACATCCTGGAGGGATACGGCCTGACGGAGTCCTCCGCCGCCTCCTTCGTCAACCCCGGCGAGGCCTACCGCACCGGCACCGTCGGCAAGCCGCTCCCCGGCACCGAGGTCCGCATCGCCGACGACGGCGAGATCCTGCTCCGCGGCCCCGGCATCATGGAGGGCTACCACGGCCTCCCCGAGAAGACCGCCGAGGTGCTGGAGGCCGACGGCTGGTTCCACACCGGCGACATCGGCGAGCTCTCCGCCGACGGCTACCTGCGGATCACCGACCGCAAGAAGGACCTCATCAAGACCTCCGGCGGCAAGTACATCGCCCCGGCCGAGGTCGAGGGCCAGTTCAAGGCCGTCTGCCCCTTCGTCTCCAACATCCTCGTCCACGGCGCGGACCGGAACTACTGCACCGCCCTCATCGCCCTCGACGAGCCCGCCCTCCTCGGCTGGGCCGGCGAGCACGGCCTGGGCGGCAAGTCGTACGCGGAGATCGTCGCCGCCCCGGAGACCGTCAAGCTCGTCCAGGGCTACGTCGACCGCCTCAACGAGGGCCTCCAGCGCTGGCAGACGATCAAGAAGTTCCGCCTGCTGCCCCGCGACCTCGACATCGAGCACGGCGAACTCACCCCGTCCCTGAAGCTCAAGCGCCCGGTCGTCGAGCGCGAGTACAAGGACCTGATCGACGACATGTACGCGGGCTCGCGCGAGGCCTGACCGGCCGCGTGCCGCCACCCGGGCCGTACGGGCGGGCAGTACGGGACAATGGGTCCCATGCCTTCCGTACTGCCCGATGGTGAGCCCATGCCCGAGGACGGGGCGCTGCCCCCGCACGCCCTGGAGAGGGCGGGGGAGCGGCCGCTCGGGTTCTATCTGCACGTGCCGTACTGCGCCACGCGGTGCGGCTACTGCGACTTCAACACGTACACCGCGAGCGAGCTGCGCGGTGCCGGCGGGGTGCTCGCCTCGCGGGACAACTACGCGGGGCAGGTCGTCGAGGAGATCCGGCTCGCGCGCAAGGTGCTCGGGGACGACCCGCGGCCGGTGCGGACGGTCTTCGTCGGCGGCGGTACGCCCACCCTGCTCGCCGCCGGGGACCTCGTACGGATGCTGGGGGCGATCCGGGACGAGTTCGGGCTCGCGGACGACGCCGAGGTGACGACCGAGGCGAACCCTGAGTCCGTGAACCCGGAGTACCTCGCCGAGCTGCGGGCCGGGGGGTTCAACCGGATCTCCTTCGGCATGCAGAGCGCGCGGCCGCACGTGCTGAAGGTCCTCGACCGGACCCATACGCCCGGGCGGCCCGAGGAGTGCGTCGCGGAGGCGCGGGCGGCCGGGTTCGAGCACGTCAACCTCGACCTGATCTACGGGACGCCGGGCGAGTCCGACGACGACTGGCGGGCCTCGCTCGACGCGGCCATCGGAGCCGGGCCCGACCACGTCAGCGCGTACGCCCTGATCGTCGAGGAGGGGACGCAGCTGGCGCGGCGGATCCGGCGCGGCGAGGTGCCGATGACCGACGACGACGTGCACGCGGACCGCTACCTGATCGCCGACGCGGCCTTCGAGGCGGCCGGGTACTCCTGGTACGAGGTGTCCAACTGGGCGACCTCCGAGGCCGGGCGCTGCCTGCACAACGAGCTGTACTGGCGCGGCGCGGACTGGTGGGGGGCCGGGCCCGGCGCCCACTCGCACGTCGGCGGGGTGCGGTGGTGGAACGTCAAGCATCCCGGCGCGTACGCGGCGGCGCTCGGGGCCGGGAAGTCGCCCGGTGCCGGGCGGGAGGTGCTGGCGGAGGAGGACCGGCGGGTCGAGCGGATCCTGCTGGAGCTGCGGCTCCGGGAGGGGATCGAGCTGTCGGTGCTCAAGCCCGCGGGGCGCGCGGCAGCGGAGCGGGCGCTGGCCGAGGGGCTGCTCGATGCGGAGCCGTACGCCGCCGGGCGGGCCGTGCTGACCCTGCGGGGGCGGCTGCTCGCGGATGCGGTGGTGCGGGACCTGGTGGACTAGGCCGCCCCTTCCCGGATCATGCCGGGCTCGCGCCTGCCCCGGCTACCGCTGGGAGGTGCCCCCGTACGCACGCGCGCCCGCCGTCCCGTGTGCCCGCACGGGGGAGAAGGGTCCGCCTACCCCACCGTCACGAAGTCGATCAGGTGCTCCACCCTGCCCAGGAGGGCCGGCTCCAGGTCCTTGTAGGAGGTGACGCGCTTCAGGATGGCCTGCCAGACCGCGCCGGTGTTGTCCGACGGCCAGCCGAGGGCCTGGCAGGTGCCCGTCTTCCAGTCCTGGCCCCGGGGGATTTCCGGCCATGATCGGATGCCCAGGGCGGAGGGCTTCACCGCCTGCCAGATGTCGATGTAGGGGTGGCCGACCACCAGGACGTGCTCCGAGGCGACCTCGGCGGCGATGCGGGACTCCTTGGAACCGGGGACCAGGTGGTCCACGAGGACGCCGAGACGGGCGTCGGGGCCCGGGGCGAAGTCGGCGACGACGGCCGGGAGGTGGTCGACGCCTTCGAGGTACTCCACCACCACGCCCTCGACGCGGAGGTCGTCGCCCCAGACGCGTTCCACCAGCTCCGCGTCGTGGCGGCCCTCGACGTAGATGCGGCTCGCCCGCGCCACACGCGCGCGTGCCCCCGGGACGGCGACCGAGCCGGACGCCGTACGGGCCGTACGGGCCGGGCCGGGGGAGGCGGGGCGCACCAGGGTCACCACGCGGCCGTCCAGGAGGAAGCCGCGCGGGTCGAGCGGGAAGACCCGGTGCTTGCCGAAGCGGTCCTCCAGCGTCACCGTGCCCGCCTCGCAGCGGATCACCGCCCCGCAGAAGCCCGTGGAGACCTCCTCGACCACCAGGTCCGGGTCGGCCGGCACCTCGGGGGCGGGGGCCTGCTTCTTCCACGGGGGCGTCAGGTCCGGGTCGTAACTGCGCAAGGGGTTCGGTCCTCCGGGGGCGCGGACGGGTCCTCCGCGCGGCCGGGGAGGCGTCGGATTCCGCCCGTGGCCGCGCGCTCCGTGACGCTACGACACCCCGAAGCGGCGTGCCAGTTCATCGCGCTGGCGTCGGACGAAGGCCGCGTCCACGACGGCGCCGTGGCCCGGGACGTACCGGGCGTCCTCGCCGCCGAGGGCGAGGAGACGGTCGAGGGCGTCGGGCCAGCGGGCACCGGTCGCGTCGGGGCCCGCCTGGGGCTCGCCGGACTCCTCGACGAGGTCGCCGCAGAACACGGTCTCGCGCTCGCCGGGGACGAAGACGGCGAGGTCGTGGCCGGAATGGGCCGGTCCCAGATTGGCCAGGAGGACCTGGCGGCCGCCGAGGTCGAGGGTCCACTCGCCGGTGACCGTGTGGCGCGGGGCCACCAGGGCCTCCGCCGCCTCCGACGCGGCCCGCTCGTCGACCCCCTGGCGCACCGCGTCCACGTACAGCTCCTCGCGGGTGCGGGCGGAGCCGAGGAGCACGTCCGTGCCGACCGCGCCGAAGACCTCCGCGCCGGCGAAGGCGGCGGTGCCCAGGACGTGGTCGAAGTGGGGGTGGCCGAGTGCGATGTGCGTCACGCGCCGCCCGCCGGTGATCGCCTCCGCCTGGGCCCGGATCGCGGCGCCCTCGGCGAGCGTGGAGCCGGTGTCGTAGAGCAGGACGGCCTTGTCCCCCACCACCAGTCCGGTGGTCGCGTCCCAGCCGGGGAGCCGCCGCCGGCCCACTCCGGACGCGAGCCGTTCCCACCCCTGAGCCGCCCAGACCGCTTCGTCGATGTCCATGGTCGAGACGCTAGCGGGTCCGCCTCCTTGCCAGGAGCGACGGCCCCGGCCGTACACTGGCCGGGGGATTCCTGGCACTCGGGCAGGGCGAGTGCCAAAAGCGGAGCAACCGGAACGGCCGGAACGGGAGGTGTGCGCGTGCTCAGCGAACGCAGACTCGAGGTACTGCGCGCCATCGTCCAGGACTACGTCGGGACGGAGGAGCCGGTCGGCTCCAAGGCGCTCACCGAGCGCCACAAGCTGGGCGTGTCGCCCGCCACCGTGCGCAACGACATGGCGGTGCTGGAGGAGGAGGGGTACATCGCCCAGCCCCACACCAGCGCCGGACGGATCCCCACCGACAAGGGCTACCGCCTCTTCGTGGACCGGCTGGCGGGCGTCAAGCCGCTGTCGACCCCCGAGCGGCGCGCCATCCACAACTTCCTCGACGGCGCCGTGGACCTCGACGACGTCGTGGGCCGCACGGTGCGGCTGCTCGCGCAGCTGACCCGGCAGGTCGCCGTCGTGCAGTACCCGTCGCTGACCCGCTCCTCGATCCGTCACGTCGAGCTGCTGTCGCTGGCCCCGGCCCGGCTGATGCTCGTCCTGATCACGGACACCGGACGGGTCGAGCAGCGGGTGATCGACTGCCCCGCGCCCTTCGGCGAGACCTCCCTCGCCGATCTGCGGGCCCGGCTCAACAGCCGGGTCGGCGGCCGTCGCTTCGCCGACGTGCCGCAGCTGGTGCAGGACCTCCCCGAGTCCTTCGAGGAGGCCGAGGAGCGCGCCACGGTCTCGACCGTGCTCGCGACGCTCCTGGAGACGCTCGTGGAGGAGCACGAGGAGCGGCTGATGATCGGCGGCACCGCCAATCTCACCCGCTTCGGACACGACTTCCCGCTGACGATCCGGCCCGTCCTGGAGGCCCTTGAGGAGCAGGTCGTGCTCCTCAAGCTGCTCGGCGAGGTCAAGGAGTCGGGCATGACCGTACGCATCGGGCACGAGAACGCCTACGAGGGGTTGAACTCCACGTCGGTCGTCTCGGTCGGCTACGGTTCGGGCGGCGAGGCAGTCGCCAAACTCGGCGTGGTCGGACCGACCCGCATGGACTACCCCGGAACGATGGGAGCGGTACGCGCAGTGGCACGTTACGTCGGACAGATCCTGGCGGAGTCGTAAGTGGCCACGGACTACTACGCCACACTCGGCGTGCGCCGCGACGCTTCCCAGGACGAGATCAAGAAGGCCTTCCGCCGCCTCGCCCGCGAGCTTCACCCGGACGTCAATCCGGACCCGAAGACGCAGGAGCGGTTCAAGGAGATCAACGCCGCCTACGAGGTCCTCTCGGACCCGCAGAAGAAGCAGGTCTACGACCTCGGCGGCGACCCGCTCTCCTCCTCCGGCGGCATGGGCGGCGGGGGCGGCTTCGGAGCGGGCGGCTTCGGCAACTTCTCCGACATCATGGACGCCTTCTTCGGCACGGCCGGGCAGCGCGGGCCGCGCTCGCGGACCCGCCGCGGCCAGGACGCCATGATCCGTCTGGAGATCGACCTCAACGAGGCGGCCTTCGGCACGACCAAGGACCTCCAGGTCGACACGGCCGTCGTCTGCGGCACCTGTTCGGGTGAGGGCGCCGCCCCCGGCACCGCCGCGCAGACCTGCGACATGTGTCACGGCCGCGGCGAGGTCTCCCAGGTCACCCGGTCGTTCCTCGGCCAGGTCATGACCTCCCGGCCCTGCCCCCAGTGCCAGGGCTTCGGCACCGTCGTCCCGACCCCGTGCCCCGAGTGCGCGGGCGACGGCCGGGTGCGGTCCCGCCGCACCCTGACCGTGAAGATCCCGGCCGGTGTCGACAACGGCACCCGCATCCAGCTCGCGGGCGAGGGCGAGGTCGGCCCCGGCGGCGGCCCCGCCGGCGACCTGTACGTCGAGATCCAGGAGACCCCGCACGAGGTCTTCCAGCGGCGCGGCGACGACCTGCACTGCACGGTCACCCTCCCGATGACGGCGGCGTCGCTCGGCACCAAGGTGCAGCTGCAGACGCTCGACGGCCTGGAGGAGATCGACATCCGCCCGGGCACCCAGTCCGGGCAGTCGGTCCCGCTGCACGGCCGGGGCGTCACCCACCTGCGGGGCAACGGCCGCGGCGACCTCATCGTCCACGTCGAGGTCCAGACCCCGACCAAGCTCGACCCCGAGCAGGAGCGCCTGCTGCGCGAGCTCGCCAAGCTGCGCGGCGAGGAACGGCCCACGGGCCAGTTCCAGCCGGGCCAGCAGGGCCTGTTCTCGCGGCTGAAGGACGCCTTCAACGGGCGCTGAGCGGCCGGGCCCGTGCTGCTGGGGGTCCGGGGGGCGTCCCCCGGGTGAGCACAGTCAGCCGGGCCGGCAGGGCCTGTTCTCGCGGCTGAAGGACGCCTTCAACGGGCGCTGAGCGGCCGGGCCCGTGCTGCTGGGGGTCCGGGGGGCGTCCCCCGGGTGAGC
>NZ_JBEZNU010000004.1:11108-195677 GCF_040653375.1 Streptomyces sp. NPDC047974 | reverse complement strand
GAACAGTCAGCCGGGCCGGCAGGGCCTGTTCTCGCGGCTGAAGGACGCCTTCAACGGGCGCTGAGCGGCCGGGCCCGTGCTGCTGGGGGTCCGGGGGTCGTCCCCCGGGTGAGCACAGTCAGCCGGGCCGGCAGGGCCTGTTCTCGCGGCTGAAGGACGCCTTCAACGGGCGCTGAGGCCCGGCCGGCATGATCGGTGAGTGAGAGGGGCGGCACTCTGAGTGCCGCCCCTTTCCCGTGCCCCGGAACGGGCATGACACGATGCCCATATGTCCACCACCCCACTGAACGATCTCTTCCGGTACCCGATCGTGCAGGCCCCCATGGCGGGTGGCGCTTCCTGTCCGGCGCTCGTCGGCGCCGTCGCGGAGGCCGGCGCGCTCGGCTTCCTCGCCGCCGGGTACAAGACGGCCGGCAGCCTCTACCAGGAGATCAAGCAGGTCCGCGGGCTCACCGGACAGCCCTTCGGCGTCAACGTCTTCATGCCCCAGACCGACCCCGGCGCCGATCCCGCGGCCGTCGAGGTCTACCGTCACCAGCTCGCCGGGGAGGCCGGCTGGTACCGCACCGCGCTCGGCGAGACCGACGACGGCCGCGACGACGGGTACGAGTCCAAACTGGCGATCCTCCTGGAGGACCCGGTCCCCGTCGTCTCCTTCACCTTCGGCTGCCCGAAGCCCGAGACCTTCGAGGCCTTCGCCCGCGCCGGCACGTACACGGTCGTCACCGTCACCTCGGCGGAGGAGGCCCGCACGGCCCAGGCGGCCGGTGCCGACGCGCTCTGCGTGCAGGGCGTCGAGGCGGGCGGCCACCAGGGCACGTACCGCGACGACCCCGCCGACGAACAGCCCGGCACCGGCCTCCTCGCCCTGCTCGCCCAGGTCGGGGAGGCCGTCACGCTGCCGCTCGTCGCCGCCGGCGGGCTCATGCGCGGCGGGCAGATCGCCGCCGTCCTCGCCGCCGGGGCGGGCGCCGCCCAGCTCGGCACCGCCTTCCTCGTCTGCCCCGAGTCCGGCGCCCACCCGCTGCACAAGCGGGCCCTGACCGACCCGCTCTTCCAGCGCACCGCCCTCACCCGCGCCTTCTCCGGACGGCCGGCCCGCGGGCTCGTCAACCGCTTCATGCGCGAACACGGGCCGTACGCGCCCGCCGCCTACCCGGAGATCCACCACCTCACCGCCCCGCTGCGGAAGGCCGCCGCCACCGCCGGGGACGCCCAGGGCATGGCCCTGTGGGCCGGGCAGGGCCACCGCCTCGCCCGCGAGCTGCCCGCCGCGGAACTGGTCCGGGTGCTCGCCGCCGAACTCGACACCGCCCTCACCGACCTCGCCGACCCGGCCCTCAGGAGTGCCTCATGACCGCCCCCGTCTTCGTCGTCGACGCCGTGCCCGGCGCCGGCACCTTCGTCCTGGAAGGCCCCGAGGGACGGCACGCCGTCTCCGTGAAGCGGCTCCAGGCCGGCGAGGCGCTCGTCCTCACCGACGGCCGGGGCCGCTGGGCCGACTGCGTGGTGCGGGACACCGAGGGCAAGGACCGGCTGACCGTCGAGGTGACGGGCGCGCACGAGGAGCCCGAGGAGGAGCCCCGGATCACCGTCGTCCAGGCCCTCCCCAAGGGCGACCGGGGCGAACTCGCCGTCGAGACCATGACCGAGACCGGCGTCGACGCGATCGTGCCGTGGGCCGCCTCCCGCTGCATCACCCAGTGGCGCGGCGACCGCGGCCTCAAGGCGCTCGGCAAGTGGCGCGCCACCGCCCGCGAGGCCGGCAAGCAGTCCCGCCGCACCCGCTTCCCCGAGGTCGACGACCTCATGACCACCAAGCAGGTCGCCCAGCTGCTCGCCGGTGCCGACTTCGCGGCCGTGCTGCACGAGGACCGCGACCACCCCAGCGGGGCCCTCGCCACCGCCGAGCTCCCGGCGAAGGGCTCGATCGTGCTCGTCGTCGGCCCCGAGGGCGGGGTCTCCCCGGAGGAGCTGGCCGCCTTCGAGGCGGCCGGAGCGCGGCCGTACCGGCTCGGCCGGAGCGTCCTGCGGACCTCCACGGCGGGCACGGCGGCCACCGCCCTCGTCCTCGGCCGCACCGGCCGCTGGAGCTAGGCCGTCTCTTCCGGATCATGCCGGGCTCGCGGTGTCTGGCACGCGCGCTCGCCGCATTGTCGTCGGTCGCCGATGCTCCGCATGGACTCCCTCCTCCGCCTTGCGACCGCACGCACCAGACGCCGCTCCCTGATCCGGCCTGATCCGAAAGAAACGGCCTAGCGGCTTCGTCGTCCACAGGCCGGCGGGCGGCGGGTGGTCGTCCACAGATCGGGGACCCGCTGTCCAAGCGGTCGGGGTCTTTTCTAGGCTGGGCCGCATGGCCGACGAGTCCCCCCTGATCCGCAGTCTGCGCGCCGCGGTCGCCGCCGCGCCCGGCGACGTGCCCCTGCGCCTCCACTTCGCCGAGCTCCTCCTCACGGAGGGGCGGAGCGACGAGGCCGTCGCGGAGGCCGCCGTCGCCCTCCAGCACGCGCCGGGGGACGCCGCCGCCCGCGCGCTGATGGTCCGCGCGATGGGGCTGCCGCCGGCCGCGTCGCAGACCCCGGCCGCGTCGCAGACCCCGGCCGCGTCGCAGACCCCGGCCGCGTCGCAGGCCCCGGCCGTGCCGGAGGCTCCCGCCGTGCCGCACGCTCCCGCCGTGCCGGAGGCCCCGCCCGCTCCCGTACGGCCCGAGCCGAAGCCCTCCTTCGACTGGGCCGCCGCCGAGGAGCAGGTGTCCGACGTCGTCGGGCCGCGCTTCCTGGAGGAGCCGCAGGCCGAGGGCGGGGACGGGCTCGCGGGGGACGCCGCCGCCTGGGACGTGGACGCGCCCGGAGCCGTACGCCTCGCCGACGTCGGCGGCATGACCGACGTCAAGGAGCGGCTCGAAGCCGCCTTCCTCGCACCCATGCGCAACCCCGAACTCCGCCGCCTCTACGGCAAGTCCCTGCGCGGCGGACTCCTCCTGTACGGCCCTCCCGGCTGCGGCAAGACGTTCATCGCCCGGGCCGTCGCCGGAGAGCTCGGCGCCAACTTCCTCACGGTCTCGCTCTCCGACGTCCTCGACATGTGGATCGGCGCCTCCGAGAAGAACATCCACGACATCTTCGAGACCGCCCGCCGCCAGGCCCCCTGCGTCGTCTTCCTCGACGAGCTCGACGCCCTCGGCGGCAAGCGCTCCCGCACCCACAGCAACGGGCTGCGCAACGTCGTCAACCAGCTCCTCACCGAGCTCGACGGCATCGCCTCCGGCGCCGGCAACGAGGGCGTCTTCGTCCTCGCCGCCACCAACGTGCCCTGGGACGTCGACATCGCCCTGCGCCGCCCCGGCCGCCTCGACCGCACCCTCCTCGTGCTGCCGCCCGACGCCCCCGCCCGCGAGGCGATCCTCCGCTACCACCTGCGCGAGCGGCCCATCGAGGCCGTCGACCTCGGCAAGCTCGTCAAGGCCACCGGGGACTTCTCCGGCGCCGACCTCGCCCACCTGTGCGAGACCGCCGCCGAGACCGCCCTCCTCGACTCCGCCCGCACCGGCTCCGTCCGCCTCATCACCACCAAGGACCTGCTCGGCGCCGCCCAGCAGATCCGGCCCTCCACCGAGCCCTGGTTCGCCGCCGCGCGGAACGTCGCCATGTTCGCCAACGAGGGCGGTCTCTACGACGACCTCCTCGCCTACCTGAAGCGGAAGCGCAAGCTGTGACCACCCCCGCGACGCCCGCCGGCCCCGCCACGCCCTCCGCGCTCGCCCGGGCCGAGGCGCTGTACGAGGCCGGCCGGTACGAGCAGGCCGGGGAGTTCGCCGCCCGGCACCTCGCCGAGGACCCCGAGGACGCCGACGCGCTCACCCTGCTCGCCCGCTGCCGGCACCGGGCGGGGGACCACCCCGCCGCGCTCGCCGCCGTCGAGCAGGCGCTGCGCGCCGAACCCGGGCTGATCGGCGCCCATCTGATGCGCACCCAGATCCTGCTCGCCCTCAAGCGGTACGGGGACGCCGAGGCCGCCGCGCACCGCACCGTCGAGCTCGCCCCGCAGTTCTGGGGCAGCCACTACGCGCTCGGCACCGCGCTCGCCGAGACCGCCGAGGCGGGCCGCGTCCGCGACCGGGCCAGGACCGCCGCCGCCTACGAGGCCGCGCGGACCGCCGTCGCCCTCGGCCCCGAGGAGGACGCCGCCCACTTCCTCGTCGGCCTCACCGCCCAGCGGCGCGGCGACCACGCCACCGCCCGGCGGGCGTACGAGACGACCCTGCGGCTCAACCCGCAGAGCAGCGAGGCCCACAACAACCTCTCCCTCCTCCGGCTGCGCCGCCGCTGGCTGCGGCGCGGGGCCTGGACCCAGGCCGCCGAGGGCTTCGTCGCCTCCGCCGCCCTCGACCTCGGCGACACCAAGGCCCGCTTCAACCTGGAAGCGATGGCCTGGGGCACGGCCGCCGGGGCCCGCTGGGTCGCCCTGGTCGGCTTCATCGCCTCAGCCGTCGGCTCCGCGCCGGTCCGCACCGGAGCGACCGGCGCCGACGCCGTCGTGCCCTTCGCCATCGGCGCGACCGTGCTCGTCGGCGCCTGGGCCGGATGGGCCGTGTGGATGGGCCGCCGGGTGCCGCCGAGACTGCGCCGCCCGATGCTGCTCGTCGCCCGCAACTGCCGGCCGGTCCTCGCGATGGCCGGCGCCGTCGGGCTGCTCGGGCTGTACTCGGCGGTCACGATGGCGCTGTGGAGCTTCGACTCCGGCGTCGTGGCGGGGCTCGGCACCCCGCTCTTCTGGGCCGTGATCATCACGTACTGGGTGAGCCGCTCGGCCCTCAACCGGCGGATGCCCAAGGACTGACCCGGGCCGCCGGATAGCATGCGGGGACAGTGACCATCGAAGGCGAGGAGGCCCGGAGCATGGCCGGAGAGCCGCAGAGCGACTGCCTGTTCTGCAAGATCGTGGCCGGGGAGGTGCCGGCGACGCTCGTCCGCGAGACCGAGACCACGCTGGCCTTCCGCGACATCAACCCGCAGGCGCCCACCCACGTGCTCGTCATCCCGCGCCTCCACTACCCGGACGCCGCCTCGCTCGCCGCCGCCGCGCCGAGCGTCGCCGCCGACGTGCTGCGCGAGGCGGGCGAGGTCGCCGCGCAGGAGAAGGTCGACGGCCACGGCTACCGCATCGTCCTCAACACCGGTGCCGGCGCCGGCCAGACCGTCTTCCACGCGCACGCGCACGTGCTGGGCGGCCGCGGCCTCAACTGGCCCCCCGGATAGGAACGAGCCCGTGTCCGTCCGCGAACTCGTCGTCCTCGGCACCGCCAGCCAGGTCCCGACCCGCCACCGCAACCACAACGGCTACCTGCTGCGCTGGGACGGCCACGGCCTCCTCTTCGACCCCGGCGAGGGCACCCAGCGCCAGATGCTGCGGGCCGGGGTCGCCGCGCACGACCTGAACCGGATCTGCGTCACGCACTTCCACGGCGACCACTCGCTGGGCCTGGCCGGGGTGATCCAGCGGATCAACCTCGACCAGGTGCCGCACCAGGTCACCGCCCACTACCCGGCGAGCGGGCAGCACTTCTTCGAACGGCTCCGGTACGCCACCGCCTACCGCGAGTCCGTCGAACTGACCGAGGCGCCGGTCGCCGAGGACGGCCCGCTGGCCGTCACCGAGGCCTTCACCCTGGAGGCCCGCCGGCTCTCCCACCCGGTCGAGTCCTTCGGCTACCGGCTCGTCGAGCCCGACGGGCGCCGGCTGCTGCCCGAGCGGCTCGCCGCGCACGGCGTCAAGGGCCCGGACGTCGGGCGCATCCAGCGCGAGGGCGTCCTCGACGGCGTCACGCTGGAGGAGGTGAGCGAGGTCCGGCGCGGGCAGCGCTTCGCCTTCGTCATGGACACCCGGCTCTGCGACGGCGTGCACGCCCTCGCGGAGGGCGCCGACATGCTCGTCATCGAGTCGACCTTCCTCGACGCGGACGTCCGGCTCGCCCGGGACCACGGCCACCTCACCGCCGGGCAGGCCGCCGCCGTCGCACGGGACGCGGGCGTCCGGCACCTCGTCCTCACCCACTTCTCGCAGCGCTACTCCGACCCGTCGGAGTTCGAACGGCAGGCCAGGGCCGCCGGATTCGAGGGCGAGCTGAGCATTGCCCAGGACCTCATGAGGGTCCCCGTACCGAAGAGATAGAGCACCACCCATGCCCCTCCCCAAGGCCGAACTGCACCTCCACATCGAGGGCACCCTCGAACCCGAGCTGGCCTTCGCCCTCGCCGAGCGGAACGGCGTCACCCTGCCGTACGCGACCACCGAGGAACTGCGCGAGGCGTACCGCTTCAGCGACCTCCAGTCCTTCCTGGACCTGTACTACGCCCTGATGGCGGTGCTGCGGACCCCGGAGGACTTCACCGCGCTCGCCGACGCCTATCTGGAGCGGGCCGCCGCGCAGGGGGTCCGGCACGCCGAGATCTTCTTCGACCCGCAGGCCCACGCGGCGCGGGGCGTGCCGATGGGCACGGTCGTCGAGGGGCTGGCCGCCGCGCTCGACCGCGCCGAGGAGCGGTACGGGATCTCCACCCGGCTCATCATGTGCTTCCTGCGCGACGAGTCCGCCGAGTCGGCGCTCGCGACGCTGGAGGCCGCGAAGCCGTACCTCGACCGGATCACGGGCGTCGGCCTCGACTCGGCCGAGGTCGGGCATCCGCCGGCGAAGTTCCGCGAGGTGTACGAGGAGGCCGCCCGGCTGGGGCTGCGGCGGGTCGCCCACGCGGGCGAGGAGGGGCCGGCGGCGTACGTCCGCGAGGCGCTGGACGTCCTCGGCGTCGAGCGGATCGACCACGGGCTGCGGTGCATGGAGGACCCCGAGCTGGTCGAGCGGCTCGCCCGCGAGCGGGTGCCGCTGACGCTCTGCCCGCTGTCGAACGTGCGGCTGCGGGTGATCGACGAGCTGGGGGACCATCCGCTGCGGGCGATGCTGGACGCGGGGCTGCTGGTGACGGTGAACTCGGACGATCCGGCGTACTTCGGGGGGTACGTCGGTGACAACTACGCGGCGGTGGGGGAGGCGCTGGCGCTGAGCCGGGAGCAGCTGCGGGTGCTGGCCCGGCACTCCTTCGAGGCGTCCTTCCTGGACGACGACGAGCCGCGTCGCGCGCGCTACCTCGCCGAGGTGGAGGCGTACACCTTCTGACGGGTGCCTCCGCACCTGTCGCCCGAACCCGCACCGGACGCGCGCCGCGCATGGGGTGCGGGTTCGGGCACGGAAAGCCGTGGCCCGGCAGAGGGAGCCGTCCCGGTGCGCACCGGTCCCTCCCCCGAGGACTTCGTCCGGGCGGGGACCTCCGAGCGGGACGCCTGCCCGTAGGAACGGCGGGCGACCGCCGTCAGGGGCGCCGCCACCAGGAGGAGCAGCGCCGCCAGGGTCGCGCCCATGCCCGGGTAGCCGGCCGCCTCCGAGAGGACGCTGCCGGTGACCGGGCCGCAGGCCGTGCCCAGGGAGGAGGCCGAGCCGACCAGGACGGCCCAGCGGCCCCGCGGGTCCAGGGAGGCGGCGAGGCCCAGGAGGCAGGAGAGCACGACCGGGTAGAGGACGTTCCAGAGGATCTCGCCCGTCGCGAACGACACGAGGTCCTCGGCGGTCGCGCTCAGCAGGACACAGGCCGCGATCAGGGCCGTGCCCGCGCCGATCGGGACCGCCCGGCCGAGCCGGGAGCCCAGCGCGCCGGCCGCGGTGACGCCCGCCAGGCCCGCGCCGAGCGCGAGGGCGAAGACGGCGCCCACCGTGACCTCCGAGAGGCCCGCCTGGACCGTGCCGATGCGGCCGCTGACGCCCCAGAGGGCGTTCTGGGCGAGGGACCAGCACAGGAGGCCGGCGGCCAGCACCGCGCCCGCCCGGCGGTGGGGCAGCGGTCCGGCGCCCTGTGCCGCCGGAACGTCCCGGCGGGCGCGCGGGGAGCCGGGCAGCAGGTTCGTGACCGGCCAGACGAGGAGCGCCGCGCAGGCGAGCGCGAGCAGCGGCGGGGCGTGGCCGCCGCCGAGCCTCGGCAGTGTCAGGTACAGCGCCCCGGCCGCCGCCGAGACCGACAGCAGGCCCAGCGTGGAGGCCCGCTGCGGGTCGGGCCGTCCGGCGATGCCGGAGGCCGCGACCGCCGTCGCCGTACCGGAGCCGAAGCCGCCGAGGACGACCCCGGCGACCACCGGCGGCAGGGTGCCGGCCGCGGCGGCGGAGCCGTATCCGAGGGCCATGGCGAGCAGTCCGAGGCGGGCCGCCCGGCGCGGGCCGATCCGGTGCACGCGCGTGGCCAGCGTGAAGCCGGCGGAGGCGGAGCCGAGCAGCAGGACCGAGCCGATCAGACCGGCCTGGGAGGGGCCGAGACCGAGGCCGGCGGCGAGCCGGCCGACGACGGTCGGGAGCAGGTACGGGGCGAGATAACCGGCCGTGAAGAGGGCGACGAGGGCGGCGAGCGCCCCACGGGCGCGCGGGCGCGACGGCATGGGCGTTCCAGGAACTGAACAGGGGGATGAGACGGCGCCCGGGTGATCCACGGGCTCGCGGCACCATGTGTATCAAGCAACCGAATGGGCGGAGAAGGCGCTCTCCCCCGATTCGTCCTGTGATACAGGACACAATGAGTTTCGATGATGCTCAGGAGGGGTATCAGGGCGCAGCCCGTCGCCTTGTTCCGCGTTCCGGGTCGTTCGCGTCGGTCCCCTCGACCCGCACCCTTTCGGGCACACTGGCCGGATCGGCACCCGGTGCCGATCCCGCCGCACCACGACCGGGGAGTAGTCCGTGAGCACAGCCAGCGGAGACCAGCGCGAGGACCGGCCCGAAGACCCCACCGGCGTCCCCGGCGTCCCCGGTGTCGACCCGCTGGAGACGGTCCGCGAGCCCGCCGACCCGGCCTGCGACGTCTTCCTCACCGGCACCGTCTTCCTCGACATCATCTTCACCGGCCTCGACAGCGCCCCCGTCCGCGGCACCGAGTCCTGGGCCCGCGGCATGGGCTCCAGCCCCGGCGGCGTCGCCAACATGGCCACCGCCCTCGCCCGCCTCGGCCTGCGCACCTCCCTCGCCGCGGCCTTCGGCGACGACCACTACGGCGAGTACTGCTGGGACGCCCTCGAACAGGGCGAGGGCATCGACCTCACCCTCTCCCGCACCGTCGAGGGCTGGCACTCCCCGGTCACCGTCTCCATGGCCTACGAGGGCGAGCGGACGATGGTCTCGCACGGCCACGAGGCGCCCCGGCCCGACGGCGCCCCGGTCCGCCCGCCGCGCGCCCGCGCCGCCGTCGCCTCCCTCGCACCCGGCCGCACCGAGGAGTGGGTGGCCCGCGCCGCCCGCGACGGCGCCCGGGTCTTCGCCGACGTCGGCTGGGACGAGACCGGCCGCTGGGACCTGGCCGGCCTGACCGACCTGGAGCACTGCGAGGCCTTCCTGCCCAACGCGGCCGAGGCGATGCGCTACACCCGCACCGACTGCCCGCGGGCCGCCGCCCGCGCGCTCGCCGACAAGGTCCGCTACGCCGTGGTCACCCTCGGCGCCGAGGGCGCCTACGCCGTCGACGGCGGCACCGGGGAGACCGCCGAGGTGCCCGCCATCCGCGTCGAGGCGCTCGACCCCACCGGGGCCGGCGACGTCTTCGTCGCCGGCTTCGTCACCGGCACCCTCGCCGACTGGCCGCTCGCCGACCGGCTCGCCTTCGCCGGCCTGACCGCCGCCCTCTCCGTCCAGGAGTTCGGCGGCTCGCTCTCCGCCCCCACCTGGCCCGAGATCGCCGCCTGGTGGCAGCACGTCCAGCACGACGGCCGCCAGGACCCGGAGGCCCTGCGGGCCCGCTACGCCTTCCTCGAAGCCCTGCTGCCGGTCCCCGCGCGCCCCTGGCCTCCCCGCCGCGCGGTGCCCACCATCGGCTTCCGGGCACCTGTCTCGTAAACCGCTTCGGGCACACCGGTACCAGGTCGTAGGCTGGGGTGCGAGAGGTTGTCGAGCAGCGAGAACCCCGCAGCAGGAGGTAGGCGCAGGCCAGAGGGCCGGCCCATGACGCAGACACCCACAGCTCCCAACGGAACGCCGGGCGAGGCCCGGGCCCACTTCGCGGTGCCCGCCAAGCACCCCATGGTGACCGTCCTCGGCTCCGGAGACTCCCTGCTCCGCGTGATCGAGCAGGCGTTCCCCCGGGCGGACATCCACGTCCGGGGCAATCAGGTCAGCGCGGTCGGCGACGCCGTGGAAGTCGCCCTGATCCAGCGCCTGTTCGACGAGATGATGCTGGTGCTCCGCACCGGACAGCCGATGACGGAGGACGCAGTGGAACGCTCCATCGCCATGCTCAAGGCGAGCGAGAACGGCGAAGGCGCCGACGAGACCCCGGCCGAGGTGCTCACCCAGAACATCCTCTCCAGCCGAGGCCGCACGATCCGCCCCAAGACGCTCAACCAGAAGCGGTACGTCGACGCCATCGACAAGCACACCATCGTCTTCGGCATCGGCCCCGCGGGCACCGGCAAGACCTACCTGGCCATGGCCAAGGCCGTCCAGGCCCTCCAGTCCAAGCAGGTCACCCGGATCATCCTGACCCGCCCCGCGGTCGAGGCCGGCGAGCGCCTCGGCTTCCTGCCCGGCACCCTCTACGAGAAGATCGACCCGTACCTGCGGCCGCTCTACGACGCCCTGCACGACATGCTCGACCCCGACTCCATCCCCAAGCTCATGGCGAGCGGGACGATCGAGGTCGCGCCGCTGGCGTACATGCGCGGACGGACGCTCAACGACGCGTTCATCATCCTCGACGAGGCGCAGAACACGAACCCCGAGCAGATGAAGATGTTCCTCACCCGCCTCGGCTTCGACTCGAAGATCGTCATCACCGGTGACGTGACCCAGATCGACCTGCCGAACGGCACGAAGAGCGGTCTGCGCCAGGTCCAGGACATCCTCGACGGGGTCGACGACGTCCACTTCTCACGGCTCACGTCCCACGATGTCGTCCGGCACAAGCTCGTCGGCCGTATCGTCGACGCGTACGAGAAGTACGACAGCGCCAACGAGCAGCGCACCGGCCGCAACGGGAAGTAGAAGCACCGCACATGTCGATCGACGTCAACAACGAGTCCGGCACCGAGGTCGACGAGCAGGCGATCCTCGACGTCGCCCGCTACGCCCTCGGGCGCATGCGCATCCACCCGCTCTCCGAACTCTCGGTGATCGTGGTGGACGCGGAGGCGATGGAGCAGCTCCACATCCAGTGGATGGACCTCCCCGGACCGACGGACGTCATGTCCTTCCCGATGGACGAGCTGCGCCCGCCGGCCAAGGACGACGAGGAGCCCCCGCAGGGTCTCCTCGGCGACATCGTGCTCTGCCCCGAGGTCGCCAAGAAGCAGGGCGAGGACGCCCCGACGAACCACTCCATGGACGAGGAGCTCCAGCTCCTCACCGTCCACGGCGTCCTCCACCTGCTCGGCTACGACCACGAGGAGCCGGAGGAGAAGGCCGAGATGTTCGGCCTCCAGGCGGCGATCGTCGACGGCTGGCGCGCCGAGCGGGGCCTCACCGGCCCGTCGCCGGCCCCCACCGTCAACTGAGCCCGCGCGCCCGATGAGCATCCAGCTGATCCTCGGCGCGGTCGCCCTGGTCGTCGTCGCCTGGCTCGCCGCCTGCGCCGAGGCCGGGCTCGCCCGCGTCTCCGGCTTCCGTGCCGCCGAGGCCGTCCGCTCCGGGCGGCGCGGCGCCGAGAAGCTCTCCCAGGTCGCCTCCGATCCCACCCGCTACCTCAACGTGGCGCTGCTCGTCCGCGTCGCCTGCGAGATGGCGGCCGGCGTCCTCGTCACCTACGCCTGTCTGGAGTACTTCCCGGAGACCTGGGAGGCGCTCCTCGTCGCCATCGCCGTGATGGTCCTGGTCAGCTATGTGGCGGTCGGCGTCTCGCCGCGCACCATCGGCCGCCAGCACCCGCTGAACACCGCGACCGCCGCGGCGTACGTCCTCGTCCCGCTGGCCCGGATCATGGGCCCGATCCCGCAGCTGCTGATCCTCATCGGCAACGCGCTCACCCCGGGCAAGGGCTTCCGCAAGGGCCCCTTCGCCTCCGAGGCGGAGCTGCGGGCGATGGTCGACCTCGCCGAGCAGGAGTCGCTGATCGAGGACGAGGAGCGCCGGATGGTGCACTCGGTCTTCGAGCTCGGCGACACCCTCGTCCGGGAGGTCATGGTGCCCCGCACCGACCTCATCTGCATCGAGCGGTACAAGACCGTCCGGCAGGCCCTCACCCTGGCGCTGCGCTCCGGCTTCTCCCGGATCCCGGTGACGGGGGAGAACGAGGACGACATCGTCGGCATCGTCTACCTGAAGGACCTGGTCAGGAAGACGCACATCAACCGCGACGCCGAGGCCGACCTGGTCTCCACCGCGATGCGCGCCGCGGCCTTCGTCCCCGACACCAAGAACGCCGGCGACCTGCTGCGCGAGATGCAGCAGGAGCGCAACCACGTCGCCGTCGTCATCGACGAGTACGGCGGCACCGCCGGCATCGTCACCATCGAGGACATCCTGGAGGAGATCGTCGGCGAGATCACCGACGAGTACGACCGGGAACTGCCGCCCGTCCAGGAGCTCGGCGACGAGTGCCACCGGGTCACCGCCCGCCTCGACATCGGCGACCTGGGCGAGCTGTACGGCTTCGGCCCGGACGAGTTCGACGACGAGGACGTGGAGACGGTGGGCGGCCTGCTCGCCAAGGCCCTCGGCCGCGTCCCGATCGCCGGCGCCTCCTCCGTCGTCGCCCTGCCGGACGGACGGGAGCTGCGGCTCACCGCCGAGGCACCGGCCGGCCGCCGGAACAAGATCGTCACCGTGCTCGTCGAGCCGGTCGCCCCGGCCGGCGCGGAGGGAGAGGACCCGGCATGACCCCCGAGCAGCTGCGCGCCTTCTGCCTGGAGTTCAACGACGCCGGCGAGGAGTTCCCCTTCGGCCCCGACACCTCGGTGTTCAAGGTGGCCGGGAAGCTGTTCGCGCTGTCCTGGCTGGACGGCGAGCCGCTGCGGGTCAATCTGAAGTGCGATCCGGACGACGCCGTACGGCTCCGCGAGGAGTATCCGGCGATCACCCCCGGCTACCACATGAACAAGCGCCACTGGAACACGGTCGAGGTGGCCGGGCTCCCGGACCGGATGGTCCGGGAGCTCATCGAGGACTCGTACGACCTGGTCGTCGCGGGCCTGCCCAAGGCGGTACGGCTCCGGCTCGACCGGCCGTAGTTCACCGCGCGCGACGCAGGCCCAGGGCGACGAGCACCGCGGCCCCGAGCACGATCGCC
Organism: Streptomyces sp. NPDC047974; assembly: GCF_040653375.1. Classification (NCBI taxonomy): domain Bacteria; kingdom Bacillati; phylum Actinomycetota; class Actinomycetes; order Kitasatosporales; family Streptomycetaceae; genus Streptomyces; species Streptomyces sp. NPDC047974. The sequence goes on along the minus strand of NZ_JBEZNU010000004.1, from coordinate 182,373 downwards.
GCGTCCACGGCGACGACGGTGCGCACCCCCTCGTACAGGTCGCCGCCGGTGGTGGCGAGGACCCCCAGCATCGGGATGCCGACGGTGAGACCGACCTGCTGGGTGGTGGTGACCAGGCCGGTCGCCAGGCCCTGCTCCTCGTCCCGGACGCCCGAGGTGACCGTCAGGCCGTACGAGATGATCGCGCCGAGGTGGAACATCGAGGCGAGGGTGACCGCGACGGTCGCCACGACCGCGCCGGAGCGCTCGCCGATCCCGAGCAGCGCCGCCGTGAGGACCGCCTGTCCGGCGAGCGAGACGACGAGGGTGCGGCGGGCGCCGAGCCTCCCGACGACCTTCGGCGTCAGCGTCCCCGCGAGGACCGAGAAGACGCCCTGGATCCCGAAGACGACGCCGGTGGCGAAGGCCGAGAGGCCCAGCGTGGACTGGAGGTAGAGGGTCAGGACGAAGACGATCGTCGACATCATCGAGAAGGTGACGAGCCCGCCGAGGTTGCCGAAGGCGACCGTGCGCCGGCGGAGCATCGGCAGCGAGACCAGCGGCGCCGGGTGACGGGACTCGACGACCACGAAGGCGGCCAGCAGGAGCAGCCCGCCGACCAGGGCGACGAGCACGTCGGTGCCGCCGAATCCGCGCTCGGCGGCGGTGGTCAGGGCGTAGATGAGGGCGAGCAGACCGCCGGTGACGGTGACCGCGCCGGGCACGTCGAGCCGGGGCCGGTCCGGGGTGCGGGACTCGGTGAGCAGGCCGGGGGCGAGCGGCAGCACGACCAGGGCGAAGACGGCGAGCAGGCCCATGGTGGAGCGCCAGCCCAGGGTGTCGGTCATGACGCCGCCGAGGACCATGCCGATGGTGAAGCCCAGCGACATCAGGGTGCCGGAGATGCCGAGCGCCCGGTCGCGCAGCGGGCCCTCCGGGAAGGAGGTGGTCAGGAGGGACATGCCGGTGGGCACGATCGCGGCGGCGCCGACGCCCTGGAGGGCGCGGCCGGCGAGGAAGGACGCCGGGTCCCAGGCGACGGTGGCGAGCACGGACGCGGCGGCGAAGACGCCGAGGCCGCCGAGGAAGAGCCGCTTGCGGCCGTAGAGGTCGCCGATCCGCCCGAAGAGCAGCAGGAAGCCGCCGGAGGGAAGCGCGAAGGCGGTGACGGCCCACTGGAGGGCGGAGCGGTCGAGGCCCAGGTCGGCGCCGAGTACGGGCAGCGCGACGTTCAGGACGGAGAAGTCGAGCGCCACGATGAACTGGGCGGCGCACAGCACGAAGAGGACGAGCCGGGAGCGGCCGGTGAGGGCCGGGGGCGCGGGCGGAGCGGGGACGGGGGTCTTTCCGGGGGCGGGGGTCACGGTTGCCATGGCCACGACTCTCGTGGCCGGGGAACATCGCCGGGTAGCGGGAACTTATCCTGTTGGTCGCACCACCAGGCGTCCGGGGGAGGAAGCACACGTGGTCACAGCGGTGGAGAGCACCGACGGCAAGGCGCACCGACTGGCCGAGCTGCGCGAGTTCCTGATGAGCCGTCGGGCCCGGGTGAGCCCGGCCCAGGCGGGCCTTCCGGACGGCGGCAGGCGTCGTACGCCCGGGCTGCGCCGCGAGGAGGTCGCCGTCCTCGCGGGCGTCGGCGTCAGCTGGTACCAGTGGCTGGAGCAGGGCCGCGACATCACCGTCTCTCCCCAGGTGCTCGACTCGGTGGCGCGGGTGCTGCGGCTGAGCCCGGCCGAGCGCCGCCATCTGTACGTCCTGGCGGCGCTGAACCCGCCGGCCCTCGAAGCCGCCCCGGAGGACCGGGACATGTGCGACGGGCTGCGGCGGCTGATCGAGGCGTGGATGCCGTTCCCGGCGCACATCATGGACGCGTACTGGAACACGGTGATGTTCAACGAGGCGGCTGCGGCCGTCTTCGGGCTGCGGCCGGACGTGCACCGCAACTGCCTGATCGACTTCTTCACCGACGAGATGTACCGGGCACGGATGCGCGGCTGGGAGGAACTGGCGCCGAAGGTGGTGGCGCAGTTCCGGTCGGCGTGCTCGGAGTGCCCGGACGACGAGGGCTTCCGGGCGGTGGTCGAGGAGGCGAAGGCGGTGAGCGCCGAGTTCGCGGAGCTGTGGGAGCGGCGGGACATCCTGCCCGGCGGCCAGAACCGCAAGGAGATGGACCACCCGGTGGCGGGGCTGCTCGTGGTGGAGGCCACCCAGCTGAGGGTGCCGGCCCGTCCCGACCTGGTGATCGTGCTGCACACGCCGCTGCCGGAGGCGCGGACCGCCGAGAAGCTGGAGTGGCTGGTGTCGCCCGAGGGGCGGCGGGGGGCCCTGTACCCGCTGGCGGGCTGAGCCGGCGCCCCGACCTATGCTCGGTCCATGACACTCAGCAGTGAGCACGGCGACCTCGGCCCCGAGGACCAGAAGATCATCACGCTGGCGCGCAGCGCCCGCGCCCGCAACGGCGTGCCCGAGGGCGCGGCCGTACGGGACGAGACCGGCCGCACGTACGTGGCGGGCACGGTGGAGCTGGAGTCGCTGAAGCTGAGCGCGCTGCGGACCGCCGTGGCGATGGCGGTGGCGAGCGGGGCGCAGTCGCTGGAGGCGGCGGCCGTGGTGTCGGCCGCCGAGGCCGCGTCCGAGGAGGACCGGGCGGCCGTGCGGGACCTGGGCGGCCCCGGGACGCCGGTGCTTCTCGCGGGGCCCGACGGACAGCTGCGTTCGGCCGTCACGGCGGGCTGAGCGCCGCACGGGGGGCAGCGGGGTCCGGCCACGGCCGGGCCCTTGCGCGTTTGTGAAGGATCTCCGCGACTTCTCTTGCCTTCCCATGCGGTCTGCGTCTCAATAGGCGGCGGGCGGTCCGACGGACCGTCAGATCTCCGCCATTCCACGCAGTGCCCGCACCCCTGCGTTCGTCATCGGAAGGGGTACGAACCCGCCATGAGAAGAAGCACCTTAGGGGCGGCCGGGGCGCTCGCCGCGGGCCTCGCCAGCATGTCGCTCGTCTTCGCCCCCACGGCGTCCGCCGCGGTCTCGCCGGGCTCGGCGACGGCCACGTACGACTGCGGGAGCTGGGGCGGCGGCACCGCCACGCTCACCATGACCCACTCCGGCACCACCGGCCAGGTCTCCATCGCCGCTCCCGTGACCACGCCGATCGCGGTCGGCGCGGACTCGATCAGCTCCACGCTGATCCTGGACAACGCGACCGGCCCCGACCGGGTCTTCACCGGCAAGAAGAACCCGGCGATCCCGGCCGGTGGTGCGGCGAAGCTGGGGCCGCTGACCGCCACCAACGTGGTCGCCGGCGACAGCCTCAACTCGTACTTCGCCGGAGTCGCCCTCAAGCTGGTGATCTTCGGCGTCACGGTGAACTGCGACGCGGTGACCTCGCAGTCCCCGGGGCCGTTCGTCATCAGCTGATCCACCGCGCACCACCCGTGACCGGTGCCGCCGAGGGCGGCGCCGGTCTTCGGCATGCCCATCCGACATGCCGGAGAAGTCGCCACATCGACCGATCCTGCCATTATCTGATGGGTCATCAGTCAATGGGTTCCGTCGTTATTGACTTCTCTTGCCCCCCGGCCGTCAATGGCGCCCTCTCGACCCTCAGGAGGGGGCACACACTATGGCACTCACCCGAACCCGGGCGGCGGCCCGAAGACGGCGCTGGACCGCCGTACTCGGCGCCACCGCCCTCGCGTTCGCGGCCGGCGGCGCGCTCGCCGCCCCGGCGCAGGCGACCGGCGCCGGACTCTCGGTGGAATTCCCCACCCGCTGCGTCCCGCCGCCCATCGCGGGCATCCCGCCCATCGAGGGCGTCACCACCGCCGTGATCTCGGTCGACAACGCCAGCCCCAAGGTCGGCGACACGGTGAGCGTGACCTACGCGATCACCAAGCCCGCCGCGTCGAACCCGGTGGACCTCGCGCTCCCGGCCGACATCCTCACCCCCACCGGCAAGGTCGTCCTCGGCGGCGCGCAGACCGGCACGGTCAGCGTCACCGGACCCAAGAAGAACCCCCCGGTCCCCGGCAAGGGCGCCTTCCCCGGCTTCTCCATGACCGGCACCTTCACGGTCACCGCCCCCGGCGCGATCACCCTCTCGCCGGGCGACTACAACATCCACACCAGCTACATCATGGAGCTGGACACCCCCTGCACGGTCCTCAACCCGCCCGCCCCCGTCTCCGAGACGGTCCAGGCCGGCGACCAGACCGTGCCCAACGAGCGGACCCTGGAACTCGGTGCCGCCTCCGGCGCCCCCGGCGTCCGGGTCACCGTCACGGGTGCCGGGTTCACCCCGCTCACCGAGGTGACCGTGGCCGCCAGGGCCGGCGCGGCGGAGACCGCCGACCGGATGACCGCCACCACCGACAGCGAGGGCGGCTTCGTCGCCCGGCTCAAGGTGAACGACCTCGCCACCACCGGGATCGTCGCCTACGAGGGCGGTGCTTGGAACGCGGAGAAGGGCGCCGGACCGCTCCCGTACCAGGTGATCGACGACACCCCGGCCCCGCCGAACAGCCAGAAGATCACGGCCACCGTCCAGGCGGGCGAACTCTCCATGACCCAGGCCGGTGACGCCGTCGCCCTCTCCGCGGTCGACTTCGGCCAGGGCGGCGCGGCCACCGGAGCCCTCCAGACGGTGACGGTCAAGGACTTCCGCGGCGGCCCCGCCGGCTGGTCCGTGACCGGCAAGGTCACCGACTTCACCGGACCTGGCGGCGCCATCGGCGCCGACAAGCTCAGCTGGAACCCCGCCTGCGTCGCCAAGGAGGGCAGCCCCAGCGCCTGCACGGCCGGCTCCGCCGGACCCGTCGGCGCCGGCGCCACCCTCGCCTCCACGGCGAACGGCACGGTCACCGGAGGCGAGTTCACCCTCGACGCCGGACTCTCGCTGGACGTCCCGGCGTTCACCGCGCCCGGCAGCTACGCGGGCGTGCTGACGCTGACCCTGTCCTGACGGCGGCCGACGGGCCGGCCGGGCGCACCCCCGGCCGGCCCGTCGGCGGCCCCCCATCCGCCCCTCCCGACCGCACCCCCGGGGGTCCGCACCGTGCGACGCAAGCTGTACGTCCTCCTCCTGAGCGCCGCCCTGCCGCTCCTCGGGGCCCCGGCCGCCCACGCCGCCGAGAACGGCGAATGGGCCGTCTACCCGGCCGCCGCCCGGCTCGGCGAACGCCCCTACTACGTCCTCACCGCCGACCCCGGCGCCACCCTCCGCGACAAGGTGACCGTCGCCAACAAGACCGCCGCCCCGCTCACCTTCCGGCTCTACGGCGCCGACGCCTACAACACCGAGCGCGACGGCGGCTTCGCCGTCCGCACCCTGAAGGAGGAGCAGACCGGCGCCGGCGCCTGGATCGAGCCCGAGCGGACCACGGTCACCGTCCCGCCGCGCTCCGCCGTCACCGTCCCCTTCACGCTCACCGTCCCCGCCGACGCGGACCCCGGCGACCACCCCGGCGCGCTCGTCGCCCTCGACGAGCGGATCACCCCCGCGGGCGGCGGCAGCGTCGCCATGGGCGTCCAGAAGGCCGTCGCCGCCCGCGTCTACCTCAAGGTCAGCGGCCCCGCCGTGCCCGCCCTCGCCGTCGAGGACGTCACCCTGGAGCAGGACCGGCCGCTCGTCCCCGGCACCCGCGACGGCACCACCCTCGTCACGTACACCCTCCACAACCGGGGCAACGTCACCCTCGACCCCAAGGTCGTCCTCAGCGCCGAGGGCCTCTTCGGGCGGACCCTGCTCGAACGCGACCTCGACCGGGTGCCCGCCGAGCTGCTGCCCCGGCAGAAGATCCGGCTCACCGAGCGGTGGGCCGGCTCGCCGCAGCTCGACTGGGGCGAGGTGACCCTCACCGCCACCGCGAAGGACGTCCGCGAGAGCGCCGCCGTCTCCTTCCTCGCGGTGCCCTGGCTCGCCGCCGCGGTGCTCGTCCTGGGGGCCGCCGGAGGCCTCACGGGGTGGCGGATCCGGCGCCGCGGGGCCCGCCGGGGGCACTGAGTGCGTGACCCGGCCGCGCATCGGGGACAATGGCCCCCATGAGCGTGCGCCGTGAAGAGACCGATGAGAACACCGCCCCCCACCGGGCGGGCTTCGCCTGCTTCGTCGGGCGCCCCAACGCGGGCAAGTCCACCCTCACCAACGCTCTGGTCGGCCAGAAGGTGGCGATCACCTCCAACCGCCCCCAGACCACCCGGCACACCGTGCGCGGCATCGTGCACCGCCCGGACGCCCAGCTGATCCTGGTCGACACCCCGGGCCTCCACAAGCCGCGCACCCTCCTCGGCGAGCGGCTCAACGACGTCGTCCGCACCACCTGGGCCGAGGTCGACGTCATCGGCTTCTGCCTGCCCGCCGACCAGAAGCTCGGCCCCGGCGACCGCTTCATCGCCAAGGAGCTCGCCGAGATCAAGAAGACCCCCAAGGTCGCCATCGTCACCAAGACCGACCTGGTCGACTCCAAGACCCTCGCCGAGCAGCTGATCGCCATCGACCAGCTCGGCCGCGAGCTCGGCATCGAGTGGGCGGAGATCGTGCCGGTCTCCGCCGTCGGCGACAAGCAGGTCCAGCTCGTCGCCGACCTGCTCATCCCGCTGCTGCCGAAGTCCCCGCCGCTCTACCCGGAGGGCGACCTCACGGACGAGCCGGAGCAGGTCATGGTCGCCGAGCTGATCCGCGAGGCCGCGCTCGAAGGCGTCCGCGACGAGCTGCCGCACTCCATCGCGGTCGTCGTCGAGGAGATGATCCCCCGCGAGGGTCGCCCCGCCGACCGGCCGCTGCTCGACATCCACGCCAACGTGTACATCGAGCGCCCCAGCCAGAAGGGCATCATCATCGGCCCCAAGGGCAGCCGCCTGAAGGAGGTCGGGATGAAGTCCCGCAAGCACATCGAGGCCCTCCTCGGCACCCCGGTCTTCCTCGACCTGCACGTCAAGGTCGCCAAGGACTGGCAGCGCGACCCCAAGCAGCTCCGCCGCCTGGGCTTCTAGGGCGCGGCGGATCCGGGACGAACGCCCTGGATCACGCGCCTTCCTTGAGGACCCTCGTCACGAGGGTCCGCTGGGCGTTCGTGAGGTGCGGGTCGGCGCACCTCACCGTCCGGCCGTCGACCGTGATCTCGTACGAGAAGCCGTCCGGGACGCCCCGGGCGGCTTCCGGCGCCGCGAGGACGGCGGAGGCCAGGGACTCCCACTCGGGGCCCGAGACCTCCACCTCCGCCGACCGCTCGATGCCCGCGAAACCACCGGTGCGCCGCACTCGAATCCGCATGGGCCCTGTCTACCAGCCCGGCTCAGTCGGTGGGTACGCCCACGGCCGCCCACGCCTTCGTCACGGCCTGGATCTCCGCCGCGTCGCCGTACCGCGCCTTCGCCGCCGCCACCGTGGCCGCCGCGAACTCCGCGAAGCGGGTCTCGGGGGTGAGGGTGCCGCCGGTCATCACGTCGTACCAGATCCGCCCGGCCCGGTCCCAGGCGTGGCCGCCGAGCTCGGTCGCCACCAGGTAGAACGCGTGGTTGGGGATGCCGGAGTTGATGTGCACCCCGCCGTTGTCCTGGCCGGTGCGGACGTAGTCGTCCATGTGGGCGGGCTGCGGGTCCTTGCCGAGGACGTCGTCGTCGTACGCGGTCCCCGGCGCCTTCATGGAGCGCAGCGCCTTCCCCTCCACGTCCGGGTGGAAGAGGCCCTCGCCGATCAGCCAGTCGGCCTGCTCGGCGGTCTGGCCGAGCGCGTGCTGCTTCACCAGCGAGCCGAAGACGTCGGAGACGGACTCGTTGAGCGCGCCGGACTGGCTGAAGTACTCCAGGTTCGCCGTGTACTGGGTGAAGCCGTGCGCCAGCTCGTGGCCGATGACGTCCACCGGGAGGGTGAAGTCGAGGAAGATCTCGTCGTCGCCGTCGCCGAACACCATCTGCTCGCCGTTCCAGAAGGCGTTGCCGTACTTCTCGTCGTAGTGGACGGTCGCGAGCAGCGGCAGCCCGGCGCCGTCCATGGAGTCGCGCCCGAAGGCGTCCCGGAAGAGCGCGAAGGTGGCGCCGAGGCCCGCGTAGGCGCGGTTGACGGTGGCGTCGGCCGTCGCCTCCTCGCCCTCGTCGCGGACCTTCACCCCGGGCAGCCCGGTGCGGCGCTGGGCGTCGTACACGGTCCGGCGCGGGGCCGCGGGTTCCGCGGGCGCGCCGGCGGGGGCCACGGCCGTGCGGGGCAGGACCCGGGCGGTACGGGCCGAGGCGTCGGCGATCAGGGTGCGGCGGGCGGCTTCGGCGACGGCGGGGTTCGTAGACGCCGCGAGGTGCTCCAGGAGGTGGGGCGGGACGATCGTGCAGAAGGGGGAGGTCATACCCGGCAATGTGGCACTGCGCGACGTGACTGTCACGAGTTGTGACAGGGATTGGCGAAATGGAGTGATGGGTCACCTTTCGGGCTTGACGACACCGCCGTCCCGCATACTGAAACAGGACGTCCGCCTTCCCCGGGCCTGGGCTATGGTGACGCACATCATGCGTTTCGGGCTGCTTCTCCTTAGCTGCCGCGGCGAGGGCCTGTAGTCGTAGGCCGACCCCCTCCCCGCGGGTTTCGGTGTTGCGTTCGACAGTCGGCCGTCCCCCGTGAAGGACCCGAGGAGCCCTACGCAATGTCTCAGTCTCCGTTCGTCAGCCGTCCGACGCCGATCACCAACGCGACGCACACGCAGAAGCCGTCCGGGATGCCGATCCACAAGTACGGCCGGTACGAGGCCGTCGAGATCCCCGACCGCACCTGGCCCGAGCGGCGCATCACCCGGGCGCCCCGCTGGCTGTCGACCGATCTGCGCGACGGCAACCAGGCCCTGATCGACCCGATGTCCCCGGCCCGCAAGCGCGAGATGTTCGACCTGCTGGTACGCCTGGGCTACAAGGAGATCGAGGTCGGCTTCCCGTCCTCCGGCGAGACCGACTTCGCCTTCGTGCGCTCCATCATCGAAGAGGGCGCGATCCCGGACGACGTCACCATCTCCGTCCTGACCCAGGCCCGCGAGGACCTGATCGAGCGGACCGTGGAGTCCCTGGTCGGCGCCAACCGCGCCACCGTCCACCTGTACAACGCCACCGCGCCGACCTTCCGCCGGGTCGTCTTCCGCGGCTCCAAGGACGACATCAAGCAGATCGCCGTCGACGGCACCCGCCTGGTGATGGAGTACGCCGAGAAGCTGCTGGGCCCGGAGACCACCTTCGGCTACCAGTACAGCCCGGAGATCTTCACCGACACCGAGCTGGACTTCGCCCTGGAGGTCTGCGAGGCCGTCTGCGACGTGTGGCAGCCCGGCCCCGGCCGCGAGATCATCCTCAACCTGCCCGCCACCGTGGAGCGTTCGACGCCCTCCACGCACGCGGACCGCTTCGAGTGGATGTCCCGCAACCTGACCCGCCGCGAGCACGTCTGCCTGTCCGTGCACCCGCACAACGACCGCGGCACCGCCGTCGCCGCCGCCGAGCTGGCCATCATGGCCGGCGCCGACCGCATCGAGGGCTGCCTGTTCGGCCAGGGCGAGCGGACCGGCAACGTCGACCTGGTCACCCTGGGCATGAACCTCTTCAGCCAGGGCGTCGACCCGCAGATCGACTTCTCGCAGATCGACGAGATCCGCCGCACCAGCGAGTACTGCAACCAGATGGAGGTCCACCCGCGCCACCCCTACGCGGGCGACCTGGTCTACACCGCCTTCTCCGGCTCCCACCAGGACGCCATCAAGAAGGGCTTCGACGCCATGGAGGCCGACGCGGCCGCCCAGGGCAAGACCGTCGACGACATCGAGTGGGCCGTCCCCTACCTGCCCATCGACCCGAAGGACGTCGGCCGCTCCTACGAGGCCGTCATCCGGGTCAACTCGCAGTCCGGCAAGGGCGGCATCGCCTACGTCCTGAAGAACGACCACAAGCTGGACCTGCCCCGCCGGATGCAGATCGAGTTCTCCCGGATCATCCAGGCCAAGACCGACGCCGAGGGCGGCGAGGTCACCCCGGCGGCGATCTGGTCCGTCTTCCAGGACGAGTACCTGCCCAACCCGGAGAACGCCTGGGGCCGCATCCAGCTGCGCTCCGGCCAGTCCACCTCGGACACGGACGGCACCGACACGCTGCGCGTCGAGGCGGTCGTCGACGGCGTCGACACCGTCCTGACCGGTTCCGGCAACGGTCCGATCTCCGCCTTCTTCGACGCCCTGCAGTCGGTCGGCGTGGACGCCCGCCTGCTGGACTACCAGGAGCACACCATGAGCGAGGGCGCCTCCGCGCAGGCCGCCTCGTACATCGAGTGCGCCATCGACGGGCGCGTCCTGTGGGGCATCGGCATCGACGCCAACACCACCCGCGCGTCCCTGAAGGCGGTCATCTCGGCGGTCAACCGCTCCGCCCGCTGACCTCGCGCGCACACGGCGCCCCGTCCCTCCGGCCGAGGGGCGGGGCGCCGTCGTATGTGAGGTGCGTCACGGTTTCAGGTTCACTTAAGGAAGATCATGCGGACATGCCGGAATCGGTGCCATATGCGGGCAGTTGACGGCACATCACGGTCTGACGGATGGTACGGACCATCCCACCCCCGTACTCCCTGACCTGGAGTTCCGCATGCGTACGTCCGCTGCCGTGGCCACCGTCCTCGCGGTGACCGGAGCCGCCCTCGCCTGGGCCCCCACCGCTTCCGCCGCCGGCACGGAATGCGTCGTGACCCCGCTCGGCACCGCCGGGCTGTACGCGGAGTTCGTGGAGAAGGACTCGGTGCGGCACGCGGACTCCGAGGGCGCGGTTGCCGTCGGCGGCGACGCGGTCTTCGGCACCGCGAACCGGTCCGGCTTCTCGGTCGGCTCCCGCCTCACCGACGCCGACCTCGCCCGGCTGCCCGGCGGGCACAGCCTCGTCGTCGGCGGCACCCTCAAGGCCAACGGCGTGGTCCTGGTGAAGGGTTCGGGCACGGCCGGCAAGATCGTGGACGCCTCCGCCGGGGACGGCGGCTTCGGCGTCGACGGCCCCGTGGCCGAGGGCCCGTCCCCGGTCGGCTTCGGGGCGGAGTTCGCGAAGCTGCGGACCCTCTCGGCCGGCTGGGCGGGCGAGCGGCCCAACGGCGAGACGGCCGGCGGCCGGGACGGCCGGAGCCTCTACCTCACCGGCACCGACGCGGAGCTGAACGTCTTCGCCCTGAGCGCCGCCGACCTGGAGAAGGCCGGCGAGATCTACCTCAAGGTCCCGGTGGGCTCCTCCACCCTCGTGAACGTCATCGGCGCCTCGTACGACATGAGCGCCAAGCCCACCTCCGGCGTCTGGATCTCGGAGGGCGGCGCCTACGTCCAGGACGACTACGACCGGCACACCGACGGCCACAAGAGCATCCGCTCCAAGCTCCTGTGGAACTTCCCGCAGGCCGAGACCGTCACGAAGAACTCCTCCGCCTGGCCCGGCGCGATCCTCGCGCCCCGCGCCGCCGTCACCATGACCAGCGGCCACATCAACGGATCCGTCGTCGCCGAGTCCCTGGACACCGCCCCCGGCTCCGAGACCCACCAGATGAACTTCACCGGCTGCCTGCCCCGGGTGACCACCCCCGGACCGGTCGTCACCCCGGAGCCCCCCGCGCCGACCGACACCCCCGCGCCCAGCGCGACGCCGTCCACCACCGCGCCCGCCCCCGAGGGCACCGGCAGTCCTTCCGCCACCCCCTCGGGGCAGCCGTCGGCCACTCCCTCCGGCGCCCCCGCCGAGAGCACCGCGCCCCCGGCAGCGCCCGAGGAGACCGGGGAGACCGAGGAGAACGAGGAGACCGGGGCGGCCCCCGCCCCCTCCGCGACCACCCCGGAGGGTGATCTCGCGACGACCGGTTCGGCCATCGGGCCCGGCGTCATCGGCGCGGCCGTCGGCGCCCTGCTGCTCGGCGGAGGCTTCCTGGCCTTCGCGAAGCGGCGCCGCCGGGCCTGAAACCCGGGCGTCATGTCTCGGCCATCTCCGGTGCGAAGTACGGACGAGGTGCTGACGTCACATCAAGGATGTGGCTAACATCACGCCAACGCACCGGCAGTGCAGCCGGGCCGTTGAGGAGGTGCGCGTGCGTTCTGCCAGGAAAACACGTGGTGGGAAGCTGACCGTCTGCGGGATCCGCACCTCCTGGAACACCATCGGCGACGGCGAGTTCTTCTGCGAGGAGTGCGGCGGCGACCGCAACTACCGGCGCCGCACCGGCCGCCGCCGGTTCGCCGTCCTCGGCGTCCCGCTGGTGCCCCGGGGCTGTACCGGGCCGGTGGTGGAGTGCGCCGCCTGCCAGACCCGCTTCGGCACCGAGGTCCTGGAACGGCCCACCACCGGCCGGTTCTCCGCCATGCTGCGGGACGCCGTCCACACCGTCGCCCTCGCCGTCCTCGCGGCCGGCGGCACCGGCTCCCGCGAGGTCCTCGACCGGGCCGTGCACGCCGTCCGCTCCGCCGGATACGCCGACTGCACGGCCGTCCAGCTCGTCGACCTGGTCGAGGCCCTGGAGGCGGACACCGGGCGCTTCATGCCCGAGATCAACCCCGAGGGCGCCCTCCTCGCCATCGAGATCCACGAGGCCGTCGCCCCGCTCACCTCCCACCTGGAGCCGGCCGGCCGGGAGACGCTGCTGCTCCAGGCGGCCGGGATCGCGCTGGCCGACGGCGGCTACAGCCCGGCCGAGCAGGAGGTCCTGGGCACCGTCGGCACGGCGCTCGGCCTGCCGCCCGAGGACGTCCTGCGGCTGCTCGCCACCGCGCGCACGGTCTCCTGACTCCTGATCTCGCGGGCCCACGGCACGGGGTTCCGGCCGCGCCACCGGAGGGGCCGTTCAGGCCAGGCCGTGCGCGTAGGCGTAGGTGGTCGCGGCGGAGCGGGACGGGACGCCCAGCTTGGCGAGGACGGCGTCGAGGTGCCGGGCGACCGCGTGCTCGCTGATCACCAGGGCGCGGGCGACGCCCTTGTCCGTGGCGCCGCCCGCGACAAGGCGCAGCACCTCGGCCTCCCGGGCGGTCAGTCCGCCCGGCAGCCTGCGCCGGGCGGCCGCCGCGAGCAGTGCGGCGGCCCGGCGGGCGTCGGGTGCGGCCCCGAGCCGCTCGAAGCCTTCCCGGGCGACGGCGAGTTCGAGCCGGGCGGCCTCCTCGTCCCCGGCCGCCCGGTCGGCCGCCGCGACCAGCATCCGGGTCCGCGCCGCCTCGTACGGCACCCGCAGCCGCAGCCAGCCGTCGAGGGCCCGCCGCAGCACCGGCAGCGCCGCCACGGGGTCCTCCGCCAGGGCCACCGCGCCGGTCGCCGTGTCCGCGAGGGCGCGCAGCAGCGGCACGTCACCGGCGAGGGCGTCGAGCCCGGCCGCCGCGCCGGCCGCGTCCCGGGCGGCTCCGGCGGCGAGGGAGACCTCGGTGGCGGCGGCGAGGAGCCGGGCCCGGGCCAGCGGGCCGCGGTGGGTGTCCTGGCAGGCGAGCGCGAGCCGCAGTCCGGCGGCCGCCGCGTCGGCGCGGCCCTGGGCGAGCCGCAGCAGGGCGAGCCCCGGCTGGGGCAGCAGGCCCAGCTCGTGGGCGTGGGAGTAGGAGCGCGCGGCCTCGTCGAGCCGGCCCTGGCGGCGCTGCACGTCGCCGACGGCGCGGTAGGCCGCGGCCGCCGACTCCAGGCAGTCCACCGGCACCTCCCGGCAGGCCCGCCGGGCCTCCTCCTCGGCCGCCGTCCAGTCGCCGAGCAGGTCGAGGACCTCGACCCGGTGGGCCCGGCAGACCCCGCGGAAGGGGTTCCCGCCGTCGTCGGTGCCGGCGCACCACTCCATCGCGGTACGGGTCCACTCCACGGCCCGGCCGAAGTCGGCGGTCTCCATGCAGCGGGTCAGGGCCAGGTGGTACAGCCGGCCGGTGAAGAGGCCGCTCAGCTCGCCGGCCCCGGCCGCGCGCATGGCCTCGTCGAGGAGCGCGAGCCCCTCGGCGCGGCGGCCCTGGGCGAGCAGGGCGGCGGAGGCGGCCTGGCGGCCGAGGGCGAGGAGGTCGGGGCTGCCGGAGCGTTCGGCGAGCCGGGTCAGACGGGCGGTCGCGGCGAGCGCGGCGGTCCCGTCGCCGCGGGCGGTGGCCTCCTCGGCGTCGGTCCAGGCGAGGAAGGACTGCTCGGGGCAGGGCGGCAGGCCGTCCAGGTGGTGGCGGGCGCGGTGCAGCCAGCCCGCGGCGACGGCGGGCCTGCCCAGGCCGGCGTACTCGTGGTGGAGCCACCAGGCGTCCATTCCGGCGCCCCGGTGGTCGCCGGCGGCGACGTGGGCGGAGTGCGCCCGCAGCCGGGCGGCGACGGACTCGTCGAGGTGCCCGGACCACCAGGCGGCGTCGGAGAGCGCGGCGAGGTCCTCGGCGGTCAGCGCCCGGTCCGGATGCCGGTCGCAGGCGTGCAGCAGCGCGTACGCCTCGGCCCAGGCCTCGCGGGCCACGGCGTCCCGGGCCCGCCCGGCCCGGTCGATCACGGGTGCGGACACGTGCCTCACCCCTTCCGGTCCCTCCAGCCTAGGACCGGACGAGGGGAGGGGGCACCCGGTGGGTGCCCCCTCCCCTCGCGGTGCCGTGGCGGGTCAGTCGATCGCGCCGCTCGCGCGGAGCATGTCCTCGCGCTCGACGATCTTCACGCGCTCGCGGCCCTGCGGCTCGCCCAGCGCCTTCTCGGCGGCGTCGAGGGCGTACCAGCCCTCCCACGTGGTGTAGGTGACGCCCTTGCCCTCAAGGAAGGCGACGACCGCGTCGGTCTCCGGGCTGGCCGGGGTGAGGAGCCGGCCGGCGGCGAAGTCCTCCAGGAGGTTCGCGACGGTCTCGTTGGCGTCGCCCTTGGTGTGGCCGATGAGGCCGACCGGGCCGCGGCGGATCCAGCCGGTGACGTAGGTGGAGGCCATGTGGTCCTCGCCCTCCATCACGCGGCCGCCCTGGTCCGGGACGGTTCCGCTGACGGTGTCCCAGGGCAGCTTGGGCAGCTCGTCGGAGAGGTAGCCGACGGCGCGGTAGACGGACCGGACGTCCCAGTCGGTGGTGACGCCGGTGCCCTTCACGTTGCCGGTGCCGTCGAGCTCGGTGCGCTCGGTGCGCAGGCCGACGACCTCGCCGTTCTCGCCGAGGATCTCGACGGGGGACTCGAAGAAGTGCAGGAAGAGCTTGTGCGGGCGGTCGCCGATGTCGCGGATCGCCCAGTTCTCCAGGGTCTTGGCGACCATGTCGGTCTGCTTGTTCTTGCGCCGCTCGGCGATCGAGCCCTCGTCGTAGTCGATGTCCTCGGGGTTGACGATGACCTCGATGTTCGGCGAGTGGTCGAGCTCGCGCAGCTCCATGGGGCTGAACTTCGCCTGCGCCGGGCCGCGGCGGCCGAAGACGTGGACCTCGACGGCCTTGTTGGCGGCCAGGCCCTCGTGGACGTTGGCCGGGATCTCGGTCGGCAGCAGCTCCTCGGCGGTCTTGGCGAGGATGCGGGCGACGTCGAGGGCGACGTTGCCGACGCCGAGGACGGCGACCTTCTCGGCGGACAGGTCCCAGGTGCGCGGGACGTCCGGGTGGCCGTCGTACCAGGAGGCGAAGTCGGCGGCGCCGAAGGAGCCGTCCAGCTCGACGCCGGGGATCCTCAGCTCGCGGTCGAACATGGCGCCGGTGGAGAAGACCACCGCGTCGTAGAAGGAGCGCAGGTCGTCGAGGTGGACGTCGGTGCCGTAGTTCACGTTGCCGAAGAGGCGGACCTGCGGCTTGTCGAGGACCTGGTGGAGGGCGGTGATGATGCCCTTGATCCGCGGGTGGTCGGGGGCGACGCCGTAGCGGATGAGGCCGAAGGGGGCCGGCATCCGCTCGAAGATGTCGATGGACACGCCCGGCTCGGTGGCGGTGTCGGACTTCAGCAGCGCGTCGGCGGCGTAGATGCCGGCGGGGCCGGCGCCGACGATCGCGACCCGGAGGGGGCGGGGCATGACTGGTTCCCTTCGCATACGGCGTGCGGCGGAGCCGCCGACACTTAGGCCACCCTAATTAACCCCCGGCGGGAAGTGGTACCCGACCCTGGTCTATGCCCCCATAAGGCAGACTTATGACTTCTCAAAGTCCCTCTGGGGAGCTGAACGAGATCACGGTCAGCAGCGCGAGCGCGACCGTGCACGCGATCCCGCAGAGGAGCAGGAAGCCGCCGGCGACCGTGTTCACGAGCCGGGTGAACGGCGCCGACGGCACGAGCACGTCCGCCGGGTCCTCCGGCGGGTAGTACACGGGGAGGGCCGCCCCGGCCGGGCCGTGGAGGAAGCCCCGGTAGTCGCCGGAACCGTCGGGGTAGATGTACGCGCCCCGCGTCGTGGCCCGGGTGGCGGTCGCCGCGACTCCGTGCCGCTCCAGCCACCGCTCGCGCCGGCTGCGCCCGACCCCGTACGCGCCGAAGCCGAAGGCCAGCCAGCCGATGCCGCCCACCGGGATCTCGATGATGACGACGTCCCAGTGGCCCAGCGACCCGGCGACCACCGCGAGCGCGATCAGTGCGAGCAGGTGGCCGAGGACGCCCCACAGGAGCCGGCGGCGGAACCTGTCCCGCCAGGTCGGGGCCAGCGAGCGGATCACGGCGAAGCGGGTGCCGTCGACGTCGTCGCGGTCCGTCCGGTTGGCGAGCAGCTCGTTGATCGTGTCGGCGAAGAGGACCGCCCCGTCCGGGTCGACGTCGTCGATCCGGTGGACCCGCGGGGTCGCCCCGGCCTTCGCCCGCAGCTCGATCAGGACCGTCCGCCCCTCGGCGCGGATCCGGCCGAGCCCGTCGGCGGTGAAGGTGATCTGTTCCGTCGGGAGGTCGAGGACCAGGCCGCCGTCCTCGGCGGACAGGGCGGTCCTGTCCCGGCCCACGAGCACCGGGAGGGAGGCGATGGGTATCGGCATGAGCATGATCGTAGAGCCGGGAACGGGCCCTGGTCAGCCCCTCGTCGCGACCACCGCGATCACCGAGAACACCGCGAACACCGCCAGGGCGAGCAGGAGGACGGTGACGGCGACCGGCTTCCAGGGCGCGCCGTGGACGCCGGGGGCTCCGGCGGGCTCCGGCGGGGCGGGCGTGCGGGTGGTGACGAGCGCGGCGCCGTCGGGTGCCGGGTCCGCGGGGAGCGCGGCCGTCACGGCCTCCCCGAAGGCGAGCGCGGCGGCCTCGTCGACCCCCGTGACGCGGTAGATCGTCGGCTCGTTCGCGCCCGAGGCCGTCAGGACGATCGCGAGCGAGCGGCCCTCGGCGTGGACGAAGGAGATCGCCGCCAGCGGTATGTGGTGCTCCTTGTCCGGCCGGTGCAGGGTGACCGGCCCGCCCGCGAAGTGGAGAACCGATTCGCCACCGTGCAGGACCAGGGAAGGGGTGGCCGTCATCGTCCGCTTTCCTCCGCCGCCGTCGGTTCGGTCCCGGGGCGCCTCCGGGCGACAGGGCGACGCTCCCGCGCCGATCGTAGGGGCACCGGCCCGCCCCGCACCACGTCCGGCCCCCGGAAGCCGCCCCGACAGGGCCACCCCGCGCGCTCCCTTCGCGCGCCCCCGGCGTGCGCCGGAGCGAAAACCGAAGGCTCCGGGAACAATTCCAGACGCCCCGGGACGACAGTTCGACAATCCTCCGGATTTACGGGACTTCAGCGATTCCACGACCGACCCGACGGCCGCGAATCGAATCATCCGCTCGAACATCCCGCCCCCGGTGGCGTGCGGGAACGTCCCGAACTCCCTTGGTGCGTCCGACGATTCTACGGAGCACGGGTCACCCGGGAGTGGGGAAGCGGGAAATGGATTCAGAAAGGCATACGTTGGTGAAGGAACACAGCAGAAGAGAACGACCACGGGGGAAGTCGGAGCGAGCGCGGCGCGCGGAGCCGGAATTGCGCGGGAACGGCCCGGAGGGAATCCCCTCCGCCCGGACCCCGCCGCAGCCGGCTCCGCCGCTCCGCCGTCCCCTCGGCCGCTCGTTCGCTCGTTCGCAAGGGACACCGCACGGTGGCCCGGCCCGGCGCACCCCGCCGGCCCGGGGCCGCCGGGGAGGAGGGCCGGTCATGGCACTGCAGATCGGTGCGTACGTCGTGGAGATCCGCACCGGACGGGTCGCGAGAGTGATGGGCCACGAGGGCCCGTACGTCCAGATCCGCCCGCTCGGCGGCGGCCGCGAGTGGGACGTGGCCCCCGAGGAGGTCCGCGAGGCCACCTCCGCGGAGCGCCTCAGCGCCGCCACCGCCCACGCCAACGCCCGCAGCCGCGGCGAGGTCCCCTGAAGACGGGCGGCCCGCGCCGCCACCCGCGTACGGGACAATGGGGCCCATGAGTCTGTTCCGTGACGACGGCGTCGTGCTGCGCACCCAGAAGCTGGGCGAGGCGGATCGCATCATCACGATCCTCACGCGCGGCCACGGGCGGGTGCGGGCCGTTGCGCGCGGGGTGCGGCGGACC
This sequence comes from Streptomyces sp. NPDC047974, assembly GCF_040653375.1. NCBI lineage: Bacteria > Bacillati > Actinomycetota > Actinomycetes > Kitasatosporales > Streptomycetaceae > Streptomyces > Streptomyces sp. NPDC047974. The sequence continues at coordinate 163,987 of NZ_JBEZNU010000004.1, read as the reverse complement.
AAGTCGAAGTTCGGGGCACGGCTCGAACCCTTCTCCCACGTCGACGTGCAGTTCTTCGCCCGGGGCAGCGAGCTGGTCGGCCGCGGCCTGCCGCTCTGCACCCAGAGCGAGACCATCGCCGCGTACGGCGGCGGCATCGTCACCGACTACGCCCGCTACACCGCCGGCACCGCCATGCTGGAGACCGCGGAGCGCTTCACCGACCACGAGGGCGAGCCGGCCGTCCAGCAGTACCTCCTGCTCGTCGGCGGACTGCGGACCCTCGCCCGCGGCGAGCACGCCCCCCACCTCATCCTCGACGCCTTCCTCCTCCGCTCCCTCGCCGTCAACGGCTACGCGCCCAGCTTCTCGAACTGCGCGAAATGCGGACTCGACGGTCCCAACCGCTTCTTCTCGGTCGCCGCGGGCGGCGTCATATGCGGCGACTGCCGGGTGCCCGGAAGCGTCGTACCCTCGGCGGAGGCCATCGGCCTGCTCAGCGCCCTGCTCACCGGCGACTGGACGACGGCGGACGCGTGCGAGCCGCGTCACGTCAGGGAGGGCAGCGGACTCGTGTCCGCCTATCTGCACTGGCACCTGGAGCGCGGCCTGCGCTCCCTGCGGTACGTAGAGAAAAGCTAGGAGAGACCACGTCATGGCCATCGCACGACTCCTCGGGCGCCAGCGTCGGGAGTACAGGACCCCCGAGCCGCACCCGTCCGGCGCCCGCCCGCCGAAGCTCCAGGCCGAGCTCGTGCCGCAGCACGTCGCGATCGTCATGGACGGCAACGGCCGCTGGGCCAAGGAGCGCGGACTGCCCCGCACCGAGGGGCACAAGGTCGGCGCCGAGCAGGTGCTCGACGTGCTCCAGGGCGCGATCGAGATGGGCGTCGGCGCGATCTCGCTGTACGCCTTCTCCACCGAGAACTGGAAGCGCTCCCCCGAGGAGGTGCGCTTCCTGATGAACTTCAACCGCGACTTCATCCGCAAGACCCGCGACCAGCTCGACGAGCTCGGCATCAGGGTCCGCTGGGTGGGCCGCATGCCCAAGCTGTGGAAGTCCGTCGCCAAGGAGCTCCAGGTCGCCCAGGAGCAGACCAAGGACAACACCAGGCTCACGCTCTACTTCTGCATGAACTACGGCGGGCGCGCCGAGCTCACGGACGCGGCCCAGGCGCTCGCCGAGGACGTGAAGGCCGGCCGCCTCGACCCGGCGAAGATCACCGAGAAGACGATCCAGAAGTACCTGTACTACCCGGACATGCCGGACGTCGACCTCTTCCTGCGCCCCAGCGGCGAGCAGCGCACCTCCAACTACCTGATCTGGCAGAGCGCGTACGCCGAGATGGTCTTCCAGGACGTGCTGTGGCCCGACTTCGACCGCCGTGACCTGTGGCGCGCCTGCGTCGAGTACGCCCAGCGCGACCGCCGCTTCGGCGGCGTCGACCCGGCCGACCTCGCCGTCCTCGACAAGGCCTGAGCGTCCGCCGTACGGGGTGACGCTACGATCCGGCGCGTGAACGGGACAACGGACGACTCCGCGCTCCACGACCGGATCGAGCTCACCTACCTCCCCGTCCTCGCCGACGTGCGCGAGGCGGTACGCGTCACCCTGAACGCCGCCCGCTGGTGGCGGGCGCTGCGCCTGCTCGCGTACGGCGCCGCGGTCCTCGCCTTCCTGATCGCCGCCCTGGAACTGCTGCTCCCGGGCGAGCCGGACCCGGGGACGGTGGCCGAGATGGCGGGGCTCGGCGCGGCCGCCGTCGCCGTGGTCCACCTGATGGGCCGGGCCGTCGCGCGGGCGATCTTCCTCTCCGTCCGCGCGCAGGGCGAGGCCCGGGCCGCCGTCGACGCCGAGGGCGGCCGGTGGACCGCCCGGGACACCGAGCAGGTCATCCGCTGGGCGATGCTTCCCCGGTACGCGGAGACCGACCGGCTCTTCGTCCTGCTCACGCCGCGGAGGACCGGCTCCGGCTTCGCCTACCTGCCCAAGCACGGCCTCGCCGACCCCGCCGACACCGACCGGCTCCGCGCCCTGCTCGACCGGCACAGCACCCGCGTCTGACGGCACGCGCGAGGGCCCGTACCGGTGGACGTCCGGTGCGGGCCCTCGCGCGTGTCAGGTCTCAGCTCACTTCGCCGCGCACTCCGCGCAGGTGCCGAAGATCTCGACGGTGTGCGCCACGTTCACGAAGCCGTGCTCCGCCGCGACCGTCTCGGCCCACTGCTCCACCATCGGGCCCTCGACCTCGACGGCCTTGCCGCAGGAGCGGCAGACGAGGTGGTGGTGATGGTCGTCGGACGAGCAGCGGCGGTAGACCGTCTCGCCGTCGCTGGTGCGCAGCGCGTCCACCTCGCCCGCGTCCGCCAGCGACTGGAGGGTGCGGTAGACGGTGGTCAGCCCGACGGAGTCGCCGCGGTGCTTGAGCATGTCGTGCAGCTCCTGGGCGCTGCGGAACTCGTCCACCTCGCTCAGCGCGGCCGACACGGCGGCGCGCTGCCTGGTCGAGCGGCCGCGTACGGGGGGTCCTGCCGTCGCCACGGGGGCCTCCTTGATGTATCCGTTGCCCCCGCCATTCTGCCAGTCCCCCCTGTGCCGGGTCAGACCCTGACGTCGTCCGCCGGCTTGCGTCCCGCCGGGACCGCGCTGTCGCAGCCCTCCACGGCGGCCGCGGCGGCCGTCCGGGCCCGCCGGCGGGCCAGCGGAGCGGCGAGGAGGGTGAGGAGGACGAAGACGCCGATCGCGTACAGGACGATCGTCGCGCCGGGCGGGACGTCCTGGTAGTAGGAGGTGACCGTGCCGGCCAGGGTGACGGTGATGCCCGTCGCCACGGCGAGGACGAACGTCGCCTTGAAGGACTTCGTCAGCTGCTGGGCGGCCGCGACCGGGACCACCATCAGCGCGCTGACCAGGAGCAGGCCGACGACCCGCATGGCCACCGTGACGGTGACGGCGGCGGTGACCGCGATCAGCAGGTTGAGCAGCCGCACCGGCAGCCCGGTGACCCGGGCGAACTCCTCGTCCTGGCTGACGGCGAAGAGCTGGCGGCGCAGGCCGACGGTGACGAGGACGACGAAGGCCGCGAGGAGGCTGATCGCGGTGACGTCCTCCTCCGAGACGGTGGAGAGCGATCCGAAGAGGTACGAGGTCAGGTTGGCGTTGGAGCCGGTCTTGGACAGGCTGGTCAGCATGACGCCGCCGGCCATGCCGCCGTAGAAGAGCAGGGCGAGCGCGAGGTCGCCGCGGGTCTTGCCGTACGCCCGGATCAGCTCCATGGCGACGGAGCCCACGACGGCGACGAGGGTCGCCATCCACACCGGGCTGGAGTTGAGCAGGAAGCCGAGGCCCACGCCCGTCATGGCCACGTGGCCGATGCCGTCGCCCATCAGCGCCTGGCGGCGCTGGACGAGGTAGATGCCGACGGCGGGGGCGGTGATGCCGACGAGGACGGCCGCGAGGAGCGCCCGCTGCATGAAGGCAGGTTCGAGGAAGTCCATGGTCAGGTCAGCAGTCCCGTGCGGAGCGGCTCTCCGGCCGCGTGGGGGTGGACGTGGTCGTGGCCGGGCAGCGCGTGCTGCCCGAGGGCCTCGGGCGGCGGGCCGTCGTGGACGACGCAGCCGTCGCGGAGGACGACCGCGCGGTCGATGAGGGGCTCCAGCGGGCCGAGCTCGTGGAGGACGAGGAGGACCGAGGTGCCGCCGGCGACCTGCTCGCGCAGGGTCGCGGCGAGGATCTCCTGGCTGGCGAGGTCGACGCCGGCCATCGGCTCGTCCATGATCAGCAGTTCGGGTTCGGACGCGAGCGCGCGGGCGATGAGGACCCGCTGGTGCTGGCCGCCGGAGAGCGCGGAGACGGAGTCCCCGGCGCGGTCGGCGAGGCCGACGAGGTCGATGGCCCGCTGGACGGCGGCCTTGTCGGCCCTGGTCGCCCAGCCGAACTTGCGGCGGGAGAGCCGGCCCGAGGCGACGACCTCGCGGATGGTTGCGGGGACGCCGGCGGCGGCGGTGGTGCGCTGCGGGACGTAGCCGACCCGGGCCCAGTCGCGGAACCGCTTGCGCTCGGTGCCGAACAGCTCGATGGAGCCGCCGGTCAGCGGCACCTGGCCGATGACCGCGCGGACGGCGGTGGACTTGCCGGAGCCGTTGGCGCCGAGCAGGGCGACGACCTCGCCGCGGCGCACGGTGAGGTCGACGCCGCGCAGGACGGGGCGGGCGCCGAGCGCCGCGGTGGCGCCGCGGACGGAGATGACGGGGTCGTCGTCGCGCACAGGGGGGACCTCCTACTTGGCGCCGAGGGCGGTCTTGAGCGCGGCGAGGTTCGCCCGCATGACCTCGATGTAGTCATCGCCCTTGGACCGGTCCGTGATTCCCTCCAGCGGGTCGAGGACGTCGGTCTTCAGGCCGGTGTCCCGCGCCAGGGTCTTCGCGGTCTTGTCGCTCGCGAGGGTCTCGAAGAAGACGGTGGTCACCTTGTCCTCCTTCGCGATGTCCTGGAGCTGCTTGATGCGGGCGGGGCTCGGCTCCGACTCGGGGTCGACGCCGGAGATGCCCTCCTGGTCCAGGTGGTAGCGCTCGGCGAGGTAGCCGAAGGCGGAGTGGGTGGTGATGAAGGTGCGGGTCCCGGTGTTCTTCAGGCCCGTCTCGAACTCGGTGTCCAGGTCGCCGAGCTTCTTCACCAGGGCGGCGGTGTTCTTCTCGTAGTCGGCCGCGTGGTCCGGGTCGGCCTTCGCGAAGGCGGCGCCGACGCCCTTGGCGACCTCGGCGTACTTCACGGGGTCGAGCCAGACGTGGGGGTCGGTGCCGGCCTCGGAGCCGTGGTCGTGGCCCTCGTGGGACGCCTCCTCGGCGTGCTCCTCGCCCTCGTGGTCGTGGCCCTCGCCGGTGCCGTGGGCTTCGAGGGTGGTGAGGGTGGCGGCGTCGACGGTGTGCTCCACGCCGGCCTGGGCGATGGCCTCGTCGACGGCGGGCTGGACGCCCTTGAGGTAGAGGAGGACGTCGGCGTCGGCGAGCTCGCCGATCTGCCGGGGCTTGAGCTCCAGGTCGTGGGGCTCGACGCCGGGCTCGGTCAGGGTCTGGACGGCCACGTGCCCGCCGCCTATCTGCTCGGCGAGGTACTGCACGGGGTAGAACGACGCGACGACGTCCAGCTTGCCGTCCGTCCCCTTGTCGGCGGCCGAGGAGTCCCCGCCGCAGGCGGTGAGGGTGACGAGACCGAGGGCGACGGCTCCGGCGACGGCGGTGGCGGGTATCAGACGGCGTACGTTCATGACACTCATTTTCAACAAAACTGGAAACGGTTGTCAATTGCCCGGGGTGGTTCCGGGGTGTGGTCCCGGCCACCCCGGAGCCACCGGCATACCGATTTGATACGGGCCCCATGGGCGCCGGTAACCTGTGGCATTCGCACTTCGTCGTCGTAATGAAGAGAGCACCGTGGCCGCCGACAAGATCGACACCATCGTCAGCCTCAGCAAGCGCCGTGGCTTCGTTTTCCCGTGCAGTGAGATCTACGGCGGTCAGCGCGCCGCCTGGGACTACGGACACCTGGGCGTCGAGCTCAAGGAGAACATCAAGCGCCAGTGGTGGCGTTACATGGTCACCTCGCGCGAGGACGTCGTCGGCATCGACTCGTCGGTCATCCTGGCGACCGAGGTCTGGGAGGCCTCCGGTCACGTCGCGACCTTCACCGACCCGCTGACCGAGTGCACCTCCTGCCACAAGCGCTTCCGCGCCGACCACCTGGAGGAGGCGTACGAGGAGAAGCACGGCCGCCTCCCCGAGAACGGCCTCGCCGACCTCAACTGCCCCAACTGCGGCAACAAGGGCACCTTCACCGAGCCGAAGAACTTCTCGGGCCTGCTCTCGACCCACCTCGGCCCGACCCAGGACTCCGGCTCCGTCGCCTACCTGCGTCCCGAGACCGCCCAGGGCATCTTCACCAACTTCGCCCAGGTGCAGACGACGGCGCGCAAGAAGCCCCCGTTCGGCATCGCGCAGATGGGCAAGTCCTTCCGGAACGAGATCACTCCGGGCAACTTCATCTTCCGGACCCGCGAGTTCGAGCAGATGGAGATGGAGTTCTTCGTCAAGCCGGGCGAGGACGAGCAGTGGCAGGAGTACTGGATGCAGCAGCGCTGGAACTGGTACACCAACCTCGGCCTGCGCGAGGAGAACATGCGCTGGTTCGAGCACCCGCAGGAGAAGCTCTCCCACTACTCGAAGCGCACCGCCGACATCGAGTACCGCTTCTCCTTCGGCGGCAGCGAGTGGGGCGAGCTGGAGGGCGTCGCCAACCGCACCGACTACGACCTGAACGCCCACTCCAAGGCGTCCGGCGCCAACCTGACGTACCTGGACCAGGAGTCCGGCGAGCGCTACACGCCGTACGTCATCGAGCCCGCCGCCGGTGTCGGCCGCACCATGCTCGCCTTCCTCCTCGACGCGTACACCGAGGACGAGGCCCCCAACGCCAAGGGCGTCATGGAGAAGCGCGTCGTCATGCGCCTCGACCACCGCCTGGCCCCGGTCAAGGCCGCGGTCCTGCCGCTCTCCCGCAACGCGCAGCTCTCCCCGAAGGCCAAGGGCCTCGCGGCGGACCTGCGGCAGAACTGGAACATCGACTTCGACGACGCCGGCGCCATCGGCCGCCGCTACCGCCGTCAGGACGAGATCGGCACCCCGTACTGCATCACCGTCGACTTCGACACCCTCGAGGACAACGCGGTGACCGTGCGCGAGCGCGACACGATGAAGCAGGAGCGCGTCTCCCTCGACCAGATCCAGGGCTACCTGGCCACCCGCCTCATCGGCTGCTGACCTCGGTCGTACGCGTACGGGAAAGCCCCCGGTTCCGAGAACGGAACCGGGGGCTTTCCCGTACGTACGTGGCTCAAGGCCGGCGCAGCGCTCGCAGGACCAGGGAGACGACGGCCTCGAAGGCGGCCTGGATGCCCGGGGTGGACCAGTCGGCGACGTGCACCGGGTCGTGGAAGCGGTCGGTGGCGTCGAAGACGGCCCGGGCGGTGGCGGCGACGTCAGGGGTCGGAGTGGCGAAGATCCCCTGTCGGATCCCGTCCGCGACGATGGCGGCGATCTGCTCCACCAGGTGCTCCACGTGCCGGTCGACCACCGCGCTGTTCTCTTCGAGGAGGACCAGGAACGTCGCCATCAGCTCCGGGTCACCGCCGGCCTTCTGCCGCTTGAGCGCGAAGAGACGGTACAGCCAGCCGGACAGCCGCTCGTCGGCAGGGCCGGGACCCTTGGCGTACGGGCGGAGCTCGACCACGTTCCGCTCCAGCCACCGTTCCGTGACCGCCTCGCGCAGCGCCGCCTTGGTGCGGAAGTGGCGGTAGACGCTGCCGTGGCTCACGCCGAGCACCCGGGCCACGTCCACGACCGTCGCCTTCGCGGGGCCGTAGCGGCGCAGCACCTCCTCGGTGGCTTCGAGGATGCGCTCGGCGGTGAGGGATTCGGTGGCGGCCATGGACCGACAGTACCCGTCAGTGCTCGCTGTCCAGGTGGGCCATCTGCGCGGCCGGGTAGCGCTCGCCCGCGGCGGCGCCCGCCGGGACGGCCTCCTCGACCGCGGCGAGGTCGGCGGCGTCGAGGGTGACGTCCAGGGCGCCGAGCGCCTCGGCCAGCCGGGTCCGGGTGCGGGCGCCGACCAGCGGCACGATGTCGTCGCCCTGCGCCAGGGCCCAGGCGATCGCGGTCTGCGCCACCGAGACGCCCTTGGCCTCGGCGACGGCCCGCAGCCGGTCCACGAGGGCGAGGTTGCGGTCCAGGTTCTCGCCCTGGAAGCGGGGGCTCATGCCGCGGAAGTCGCCCGGGGCGAGCGCCCGGTCGCGGGTGAAGTGGCCGCTGATCAGGCCGCGGGAGAGGACCCCGTACGCGGTGATGCCGATGCCCAGCTCGCGGGCGGCCGGCAGGATCTTCTCCTCGATGCCCCGGGAGATCAGCGAGTACTCGATCTGGAGGTCCGTGATCGGGGCGACGGCGGCGGCCCGGCGCAGGGTGTCCGCGCCGACCTCGGAGAGGCCGATGTGCCGGACGTGCCCGGCTTCGACCAGCTCGGCGATGGCGCCGACGGTCTCCTCGATCGGCACGTCGGGGTCGACGCGGGCGATCCGGTAGACGTCGATGTGGTCGGTGCCGAGCCGCTGGAGCGAGTACGCGGCGAAGTTCTTCACCGCGGCCGGGCGCCCGTCGTAGCCGGTGAAGCCGCCCTCGACGGTGCGCAGCGCGCCGAACTTGACGCTGGTCAGGGCCTGCTCGCGACGGCCGGCGGGGGCGGTGCGCAGCGCCTCGGCGATGAGCAGCTCGTTGTGGCCCATCCCGTAGAAGTCACCGGTGTCGAGGAGGGTCACGCCGGCCTCCAGGGCCGCGTGGAGGGTCGCGATCGACTCGGCGCGGTCGGCCTCGCCGTACAGCGCGGACATGCCCATGCAGCCGAGGCCGAGGGCGGAGACGGCGGGGCCGGTGGTGCCGAGGGAGCGGGTGGGAAGCATGGCGGTCTCCTGAGGGGAGGAGGGGGAGGGGTGCCCTACAACCATGACATGACCGATGACAGATTTCAATATCTGTCATCGGTCATTCGGTAGGGCGTTCCGGACCCGGAAAACCGGATGCCCCGCACCCGGCCGCCCCGCTACCGTGCGGGCATGCATGCACACCTCCCGATCTACGAGTGAGAGCGGCGCCGCCCCGGCGGACCGACGACCCACCGCACACCTCACCGAAGGGGAGAACCCCATGGCCAAGAGCCGCAACAACCTCCTCGGCGTCGGCGGACAGCGCAAGAAGCTGTCCCGCGCCGAACAGCAGGGCGCGGGCGGCAGCCGCGCCGCCGACCGCCGCTCCGCGGAGGAGAAGAAGCAGGACCTCCTGAAGAAGATGCGCGAGCGCAACCACCAGGACGGCGCCGCCGAGTAGTCACCGACACCGGAGGGCCCGGGCCGCACACCTGCGGCCCGGGCCCTCCGCCGTACCCGCTCAGGCCGTCGTCCTCGGCAGCCCGAGGGCGTACAGGGCGGTGAACAGGGCCAGCGCCAGTTGGACGAGGAGGGTCGTCGCCAGGGCCTCGCCCAGGGGAACCGTCGCCGCCAGCGTCAGGAAGAGCGAGCCCAGCGTCGCCACGCCCAGCGCGAGCGCCGACTGCTGGGTCGTCACCATCACCCCGCTGCCCACGCCCGCCCGGTCCGCCGGGACCTCGGCGAGGACCACCCGGAAGAGGACCGGCAGCTGGAGCCCCTGGCCGAGGCCCGCCACCGCCATGCCCGGGGCCAGCGTCCACGGGGTGGCGTCCGGCCAGGAGGACCAGGCCGTCCAGGCCATCATGCCGAGGCCGGCCGCCTGCAGCAGGGCGCCCGCCGGGACGACCCGGGTGCCCCACCGGGCCACCAGGCGAGGGCCCGCCAGCGAGGCGGCGAAGAAGGCGAGCGCCATCGGCGCGAGGGCCGCGCCCGAGGCGACCGGACCCAGCTCCAGGCCCTGCTGGAGCGCCACCGCGATCACCAGGATGAAGCCGCCGAAGCCGCCCGAGAGGGGCAGCACGAGGACGAGGCCCCGGCGCAGCGGCGTCAGGCGGAGGAGGGACGGCGGGACCAGCGGGGTGCCGCCCCCCAGCTCCGTGCGCCGCTCGGTGCGCCAGAACGCCGCCGCCAGGAGCGGGAAGGCGGCGAGCGCGCCCCACGTCCACAGCGGCCACCCCGCCGCCCTGCCCTCCGTCAGCGGGGCGAGCAGCGAGACCAGGGCCAGGGCCAGCAGGACCGTGCCCCGGACGTCCAGCGGCGCCGGGGCCGCCGCGCGGGTCTCCGGGACCGTGCGGAGCGCCAGCGGCAGGACGAGCAGCACCGCCGGCACGTTCACCAGGAAGACCGCGCGCCAGCCGAGGCCCGCCACGTCCGCGGCGACCAGCAGGCCGCCCAGGATCTGGCCGGTGACGAAGGCGAGCCCGGTGGTCGCCCCGTACAGGCCGATGGCCCGCGCCCGGCGGGCGCCTGTCGTCGAGGAATGAAGGGTCGCGAGCACCTGCGGCAGCAGCAGCGCCGCCGTGGCACCCTGTGCCACCCGGGCCGCGACCAGCGACCAGGCGCTCGGGGCGAGCCCGCAGAGCAGGGACGTCACGCCGAAGGCCGCCAGGCCCGCGAGGAAGAGCCGGCGCCGGCCGAAGAGGTCGCCGAGCCGGCCGCCGAGGACCAGCAGGACCGCGTACGCCAGGCCGTAACCGGCGACGACCAGTTCGAGGAGCGACTCGTCCGCGCCGAGGTCGCGGCCGATCGACGGCAGGGCGACGTTGACGATGAAGAAGTCGACCAGGGGCAGCGCGGCCCCCAGGAGGACGGTGAACAGGCCCAGGGAGCCGAGGGCCGGCGCCGGGGCACCAGGGGCGGGGGCGGGGGGACGGGTGCGGGAGAAGCGGGTCGTCGTGGTCACGCCTTCGACCCTCGGCCCGCCGCCTGCCTGGTACCAGAGTCTCCTCATCCTGGTACCGGAACTGCCTGGCACCGGACTCCGCGGCCGGGCAGGCTGGGACCATGAGCATCGTCGTGACGACCGGGCCCGAGGCCCGGCGGCGGGAACTCGCCGCCTTCCTGCGCAGCCGGCGCGAGCGCGTCACCCCCGAACAGGTCGGCCTGGTCCGGGGCCGCCGGCGCCGCACCCCCGGCCTGCGCCGCGAGGAGGTCGCCCAGCTCTCCGCCGTCGGCGTCACCTGGTACACCTGGATCGAGCAGGCCCGGGACATCCAGGTCTCCCCGCAGGTCCTCGACGCCCTCGCCGGGGCCCTCCTCCTCGACCCGACCGAGCGCACCCACCTCTTCGCCCTCGCCGGACAGCCCGACCCCCGGCCCGGCCTGCCGAGCCCGGCCGTCACGCCCGCCGTACGGGCCATGCTCGACCAGCTGGAGCCCGTGCCCGCCGCCGTCCAGAACAGCCGGTTCGACATCCTCGCCCACAACCGCGTCTTCGGGCGGCTCTTCCGCGACCTCGACGCGCTGCCGCCCGAGGACCGCAACACCCTCTGGCTGGCCTGCACCGACCCGGAGTTCCGGGCCGCCGTCACCGACCCGGACCTGATCGTCCGCCTCGCGGGCAAGCTGCGCGCCCGGATGGCCGGGTGCCTGGTCGAACCCGCCTGGAAGAGGCTGGTCCAGCGGCTCGAAGCGGCCTCGCCCGAGTTCCGCGAGGTCTGGGCCCGGCACGACGTGGTCTCCTCCGAGAGCATGGCCAAGGTCATCCGGAACCCGCTGGTCGGGCCGCTGAGCTTCGAGCACACCGACCTGTGGCTCCAGCCCGGCCCCGGACCCGTCCTCGTCACCTACGTGCCGCTCGACGCGGAGACCAGGGCCGGCTGCGCCCGGCTCCTGGAGCTGGTGGCGGGGGAGCGGGCCGCGGCCTGAGGCGTACGAGGGGGCCGGGACGTACGGCAGACGGCCGTTCCCGGCGGTACGGGACAATGGGGCCATGACCGCGTTCTCCCCCCTCTCCATCGGCCCGCACCTCGTGCAGCCCCCGGTGGTGCTCGCGCCCATGGCCGGCATCACCAACGCCCCCTTCCGGACCCTCTGCCGCGAGTTCAGCGGCGGCAAGGGGCTGTTCGTGAGCGAGATGATCACGACTCGGGCGCTGGTGGAGCGCAACGAGAAGACGATGCAGCTCATCCACTTCGACGAGACCGAGAAGCCGCGGTCGATCCAGCTGTACGGGGTGGATCCGGTCACCGTCGGCAAGGCGGTGCGGATGATCGTCGACGAGGACCTCGCCGACCACATCGACCTGAACTTCGGCTGCCCGGTGCCCAAGGTGACCCGCAAGGGCGGCGGCTCCGCGCTGCCGTACAAGCGGCCGCTGCTGCGCGCGATCCTCCACGAGGCCGTGACGAACGCCGGGGACCTGCCGGTCACGATGAAGATGCGCAAGGGCATCGACGACGACCACATCACCTACCTCGACGCGGGCCGGATCGCGGTCGAGGAGGGCGTGACGGCGATCGCCCTCCACGGGCGGACGGCAGCGCAGCACTACGGCGGCACGGCCGACTGGGACGCGATCGCGCGGCTCAAGGAGCACGTGCCGGAGATCCCGGTGCTCGGCAACGGCGACATCTGGTCGGCGGACGACGCGGTGCGGATGATGCGCGAGACCGGCTGCGACGGCGTGGTCGTGGGCCGCGGCTGCCTCGGCCGGCCCTGGCTCTTCGCGGACCTGGTCGCGGGCCTGGAGGGCACCGGGGGGTACCGGACGCCGGGGCTCCGGGAGGTCGCGGAGGTGATGGTGCGGCACGCGACGCTGCTCGGGGAGTGGATCGGCGACGAGTCGCGCGGTGTCATCGACTTCCGCAAGCACGTGGCCTGGTACCTGAAGGGGTTCGCGGTCGGTTCGGAGATGCGCAAGCGCCTCGCGATCACCTCGTCCCTGGACGAGCTGCGCGCTCAGTTGAGCGAGCTGGACCTGGACCAGCCGTGGCCGGTGGGGGCGGACGGCCCCCGGGGCCGTACGTCCGGAAACAACCGGGTCGTCCTGCCGGACGGCTGGCTGAAGGACCCGTACGACTGCGCCGGAGTCAGCGAGGACGCGGAGCTCGACACGTCCGGGGGCTGAGATTTCCGGGCGACCGGGCGAGTGATCCTCGCCACCCTTGAGGGGGGTGGTGCTCAGATGAGCAGGTTAACGAGGGCTGTACGCCTTGAAGGGGTGGCACTGGGTGCCACCCCTTTTGCGTTCAAGAGTTGAACACAAATGCGCAGTGAAGCCGCTCATCTGAGCATGTTGTCCCTGGATTGGGTCAAGCGGGCTTCGGGGCGTGAATACGGAAGCTTCGCCTCGGTAACTTTCGAAGTGGGGGCGGACGGGTGGTTACGACTGCGTGACCGGTAGGCGTACCTCCCCAGAAGCCTTCGATCTGGGTATGTTCCTCGCCGTCAGGGCAGCCAACCGAGTCGTCGAGGAGTCGAGACCCGTGTCGGAAAACAATGATCAGAAGTTCGTGTACGACTTCACCGAGGGCAACAGGGACCTGAAGGACCTGCTCGGTGGCAAGGGAGCCAACCTCGCCGAGATGACCAACCTCGGTCTTCCGGTCCCTCCCGGCTTCACGATCACCACCGAGGCGTGCAAGGTCTACCTCGAGTCCGGCTCGGAGCCCGTCGCCCTGCGCGACGAGGTCACGGCCCACCTCGACGCCCTTGAGCGGAAGATGGGCAAGAAGCTCGGCCAGGCGGACGACCCGCTCCTGGTCTCGGTCCGCTCGGGCGCCAAGTTCTCCATGCCGGGCATGATGGACACGGTCCTCAACATCGGCCTCTCCGACGAGTCCGTCACCGGTCTCGCCCGCCAGGCCGACAACGAGCGCTTCGCCTGGGACTCGTACCGCCGTCTCATCCAGATGTTCGGCAAGACCGTCCTCGGCGTCGAGGGCGAGCTCTTCGAGGACGCCCTGGACGAGGCCAAGGCCGAGAAGAAGGTCGCCAGCGACACCGATCTGGACGCCGCCGACCTCAAGAAGGTCGTCGAGCGGTTCAAGGGGATCGTGAAGGCCGAGACCGGCCGCGACTTCCCGCAGGACCCGCGCGAGCAGATGGACCTCGCCATCGAGGCCGTCTTCAACTCGTGGAACACCGACCGCGCGAAGCTGTACCGCCGCCAGGAGCGCATCCCCGGCGACCTCGGCACCGCCGTCAACGTCTGCTCCATGGTCTTCGGCAACCTCGGCCCGGACTCCGGCACCGGCGTCGCCTTCACCCGCGACCCCGCCTCCGGCCACGAGGGCGTGTACGGCGACTACCTGCAGAACGCGCAGGGCGAGGACGTCGTCGCCGGCATCCGCAACACCGTGCCGCTCGCCGAGCTGGAGTCGATCGACAAGACGTCGTACGACCAGCTCATGGAGATCATGAGCACGCTGGAGACCCACTACAAGGATCTCTGCGACATCGAGTTCACCATCGAGCGCGGCCAGCTCTGGATGCTCCAGACCCGCGTCGGCAAGCGCACCGCCGGTGCCGCCTTCCGCATCGCGACCCAGCTCGTGGACCAGGGCCTCATCGACGAGGCCGAGGCGCTCCAGCGCGTCAACGGCGCCCAGCTGGCCCAGCTGATGTTCCCCAAGTTCGACGAGAACGCGAAGGTCGAGCAGATCGGCCGCGGCATCGCCGCCTCCCCGGGCGCGGCCGTCGGCAAGGCCGTCTTCGACTCGTACACGGCCGTCAAGTGGTCCCGCTCGGGCGAGAAGGTCATCCTGATCCGCCGCGAGACCAACCCGGACGACCTGGACGGCATGATCGCCGCCGAGGGCATCCTGACCTCGCGCGGCGGCAAGACCTCGCACGCCGCCGTCGTCGCCCGCGGCATGGGCAAGACCTGTGTCTGCGGCGCCGAGGAGCTGGAGGTCGACACCAAGCGCCGCCGCATGACCACCGCCTCCGGCGCGGTCATCGAGGAGGGCGACGTCGTCTCCATCGACGGCTCCACCGGCAAGGTGTACCTCGGCGAGGTACCCGTCGTACCGTCCCCGGTCGTCGAGTACTTCGAGGGCCGGATGCACGCCGGCGCCGACGACGCCGACGAGCTGGTCCAGGCCGTCCACCGGATCATGGCCTACGCCGACCGCGTCCGCCGGCTGCGCGTCCGCGCCAACGCCGACAACGCCGAGGACGCTTCCCGCGCCCGCCGCTTCGGCGCCCAGGGCATCGGCCTGTGCCGCACCGAGCACATGTTCCTCGGCGAGCGCCGCCAGTACGTCGAGCGGCTGATCCTGGCCGACACCGACGCCGAGCGCGACGACGCCCTCAAGGCGCTGCTGCCGCTCCAGAAGACCGACTTCGTCGAGCTCTTCGAGGCGATGGACGGGCTGCCGGTCACGGTCCGCCTGCTCGACCCGCCGCTCCACGAGTTCCTGCCCGACATCACCGAGCTCTCGGTGCGCGTCGCCCTCGCCGAGTCCCGCAAGGAGCCGCACGAGAACGACCTGCGCCTGCTCCAGGCCGTGCACCGGCTGCACGAGCAGAACCCGATGCTGGGTCTGCGCGGCGTCCGCCTCGGCCTGGTCATCCCCGGCCTGTTCACCATGCAGGTCCGGGCGATCGCCGAGGCCGCGGCCCAGCGGATCGACGCCAAGGGCGACCCGCGCGTCGAGATCATGATCCCGCTCGTCGGCACCGTCCAGGAGCTGGAGATCGTCCGCGAGGACGCCGAGAAGGTCATCGCCGAGGTCGTGGCGGAGACCGGCGTGGAGCTGAAGCTGGCGCTCGGCACCATGATCGAGCTGCCCCGCGCGGCCGTCACCGCCGGCCAGATCGCCGAGGCCGCCGAGTTCTTCTCCTTCGGCACCAACGACCTCACCCAGACGGTCTGGGGCTTCTCCCGCGACGACGTGGAGGCCAGCTTCTTCACCGCGTACCTGGAGAAGGGCATCTTCGGCGTCAGCCCCTTCGAGACCATCGACAAGGACGGCGTCGGCGCCCTGGTCCGCTCCGCGGTCCAGGCCGGCCGGGCCACCCGCCCCGACATCAAGCTCGGCGTCTGCGGCGAGCACGGCGGCGACCCGGAGTCGGTGCACTTCTTCCACGAGGTCGGCCTCGACTACGTCTCCTGCTCGCCGTTCCGGATCCCGGTGGCGCGCCTGGAGGCCGGCCGCGCGGCCGCCGAGGCGAAGGGCAGCGACAGCCGCTGACCCCGAGGGGCCCCGCGGGGCCCCGCGAAGCCCCCGGGGCCGCCGTCGGCCATCCCTTCCGAACCCTCACCGGCGGACGGCGGCCCCGGAACCGAAAAGGACGGGACGGACACCTTGTGCGGAGGTGTCCGTCCCGTCGTTTTCACGTCAGATTCATGCGTAATTACGTCCGCATTGAATTATTGGAAATTGAACGTCTGTGTTTGCGGGCGTTTCGGTCGCGGCCCCCGGATCCCCACCCGGGGGCCGCTCCCTTTTCACTGTGTCGGGCAGGTGAGCCGCAACCCTCGCCGACCGCCGCCGGACGGGCAAAGCCCCCCACGGTCTTCACCACGTCACCTCGGTCCTGAAGGTTTCCTGCCCGACCCGCACAGCATTTCCGTTGGGCTGTGTTCGCCGCGATGCTTTTCATCTGTGGCTGAAACACCCTGGTAACGTGCTGTGATGGTGTGCATACTCGATCGCGGGGTGGTTGCGAGTGCACAGGTGGGGACTTCATGCTTCGTATTCATTTCACTGCGGACGATCTGGCGGGGGTGCGGATCGCCGCCCGTCCTGACGTCCTGTGGGAAACGATTCTCAGCTTTCACCGTTTAAGGGACCGGCGTGGCCCGGTCGTGTTCGGCGGATGGCGCACGGAAACCAGGGCGCGGCTCGGCGGGGAGACCCGGCTGCTCGCCGCCCTCGTCCCGAGCCGCGGCTATTTTCCCGACTTCCTCACCCCGGCGGAGGGCCTCCACGGCCTCGACGACGGGCTCGGGGCGGTCCGCGCGACGCCCTCCGGCCGGCTCCGCTCGGAGCTCTCCCTGCTGGCCGCCGACCGGTCGGGCGGCCGCACCGTGCCGCACTCGCTGCGGGCCCTCGCCGACGGCGGCCCGGAGCCCTTCGACCGGCTCCTCGGGGCGCTGCGCAGCTACCACCGGGCGGCCGTGGAGCCGTACTGGGCGCACATCCGGGCCCGGGTGGAGGCGGACCGGGCGCGCCGGGGCCGGGCCGTCCTGGACGGCGGCGCGGAGGAGCTCCTCGGCTCGCTGCCGCCGATGCTGAGCTGGCGGGCGCCGGTCCTGGAGGCGACGTACCCGGTCGACCGGGACGTGCACCTGGACGGGCGGGGGCTGCTGCTCCAGCCCTCGTACTTCTGCCGGGGGACGCCGGTGATGCTGCGGGACCCGGCGCTGCCGCCGGTGCTCGTCTACCCGGTGACCCACGGGGAGGCGCCGACGGTCCGGCCGCCCGGCGTCTCCTCGCTGGCGAAGCTGGTGGGCCAGACGCGCGCGGAGGTCCTCCAGGCCATCGGGGACGGCGGGACGACCAGTGAGCTGGCCCGCCGGGCCGGGGTCTCGCTCGCCTCGGCGAGTCAGCACACCGGCGTGCTGCGGGACGCCGGGCTGATCGCGACCCTGCGGCACGGGAACGCGGTGCTGCACACGCTGACGCCGCTGGGCGCCGCGCTCCTCGGGGGAGGCGGGACCCAGCGGCGCCGTGAGGAGCGCTGTTACGCGCGGAACGGGCCGGTCACCTCGTAGGTGATGCCGCCCGAGGAGCTGCCCGAGGTGCCGCGCTGGCTGGAGAAGTACAGCCGCGTGCCGTCGGGCGAGAAGGCCGGTCCGGTGATCTCGGAGCCGGACTGGCCGGTGATCCGCAGGAAGGGCGCGACGGTGTCGTCCGGCGTGATCAGGCAGATCTCCATGTTGCCCCCGTCCTCGGCGATGTACAGGTCGCCGGAGGAGGCGCCGGTGACGTTGTCCACGCCGGTGAGCGGGGCGGCGCCGCCGGGCACCAGCGAGTCGTCGTAGGCGAGCTCGTAGGTGCTGTTCGTGAGGTTCAGCTGCCAGAGGCGGTTGTCGCCCTTGGTGGTGAACCAGACCTTGTCGTCGGCGTAGTGGCAGCCCTCGCCGCCGCTGAACTTCTTCGCGCCGGAGACCTGGGTGCGGGTGGTGGTCGGGGAGCCGTCCGGGTCCGGCACGTTCTGCCAGGTGAAGGAGCCGGAGGTGGCCGTGCCGGCCTTGAGGACCTGGAGGGTGCCGGAGGAGAGGTTGCCCCAGGTGTTCGGTATGAACCGGTAGAAGCAGCCGTCCGACTCGTCCTCGGTCAGGTAGACGACCTTGCGGACCGGGTCGGCCGCGGCGGCCTCGTGCTTGAAGCGGCCCATGGCGTCCCGGCGGACGGCCGCGTTCACGCCGTACGGGTCGGTCTCGTAGACGTAGCCGAGGCTGACCTCCTCGCAGGAGAGCCAGGTGTTCCACGGGGTCTTGCCGCCCGCGCAGTTCTGCCGGGTGTCGGACAGGATGCGGTAGGCGCCGGTGACGGTGCCGGAGGAGGAGAACCGCAGCGCGCCGGCGCCGCCGCTCGGGTTGATCTCCGAGTTGGAGACGTAGATCCAGCCGGTGCCGTCGGCGTAGCAGGCGCCGCCGTCGGGGGCGTTGTGCCAGGTGTACGAGGTGCCGGGGACGGTCTGTCCCGAGCGGGCGACGATCCGGCTGGTGAACCCGGCCGGCAGCATGATGCCGTTCGCGTCCGCCGCGCCGAGCGCGCCGTAGGGGCCGGCGCCGGGCTGGGCGGGGGCCGCGTAGGCGGCGCCCGCCATCAGGGTGCCGCCGAAGGCGGCCGCCGACGTGCCGATGACCGCTCCACGCAGGAAACTGCGTCGCTCCACGTCTTCTCTCCAGGGGTGTGGTGACCGCCCGCCGCACGGTCAGCGGCGGGGCCGCGCGAGGGGAATCTAGGAGGGCGGAGTTGACTGTGCATCAACAAACGGTGACGGGGAAGGGGCGCGGGAGGGGCGGGGGAGTCGCTGTCGGGGGCGGACGCTAGGTTCGCGCCATGACGATCACCGCGCAGTTGCTCGGATCGGTACGGCTGCCGGGTGCGGCGGACCTCGTGGACGGCCCGGTCCGCGCGGCCGGCGCGGGCGGCCTCGCGCTGCGGCGGAGCGACCGCCTGGAGGTCCACCGGCCGGCCGGGCTCTTCTCCGGGGCGCCGGAGCCCGTCGCGGTCTTCCCGGCGCCCTGGCCGGGCTGGGACCGGGGGGTCGACGCGGTCGCCCCGGACCTGGGCTTCGCCGTCTTCTCCGGCCAGCGGGCCGTCCGGGCGGTGGCCGCGGACGGGCGCACGCTGTGGGAGTACCGGCACGGCTGCTGGGGCCCCGTGGTCGGCCACCCGCACACCGGCGACGAGCAGCAGGTCTGCTACGGCCTGGAGCACGGCTCGGTGCTGGTCTCCGCCGACGGGCGGCACGTCTGGGCCCATGTCGTCGGGGAGGACGGGCCGGAGCGGTGGGTCGTGCTCGACGCCCGGGACGGACGCGAGGCCGGCCGGATCCCGCTGGAGGAGAGCGTCGCCTCGGGCTCGTACCAGCTCGCCCTGCCCGACGGGGAGCACATCGCCCTCTCCGTCGGCATGGGGCAGGACGGCTGCCTGCTGTACTGGGCCCGCCGGGACGGCGACGGGATCGTCGTGCGCGACCTCAACGAGGGCCTCGACCGGATCCTGCTCGACGTCCACCCCGACCGGGGCCGCCTCCTCACCGTCGAGCACAACGGGGCGGACCTCCAGGTCCACGGCCTCGACGGCGAGGTGCTCGCGGAGGAGGCGCCGCACCGCACCGGCGCCGTGTCCTGGGACTGGTGCGCGGGCCACGTCGACGCGGACACCGTGCTCGCCCTGGCCGAGACCGACGGCGACGAGGACGGCCCGGGCCACTGGCTCCTCGACGGCGACCTGCGCGTGCTCGGCCGCGTCGCCTATCCCGAACCGGTCACCGGCTACGTCCGTCCCCTCGGCGACGGCACCTGGCTCACCCGCGACCGGGCGGGCGGCACCCTCAGCCGCTGGACTCGAGCAGGGTCTTGAGGGCGGTCAGCCGGTCGCGCCAGAACTCCTTGGACGCCGCCACCGCCGCCGCGTCCGGCAGTTTCAGGTGGCCGAGGCCCACCAGGGTCTTCGTCTCGCCCTTCGGTGTCAGATGGACCGCGATCCGGCTCGGGCCGCCCTCCCAGTCGGCCGTGAGGGACCTCCCGGGCCGGTGGGTGCGGAGCTCCAGACCGCCGTCCGGCAGCCAGCGGCGGCGCAGCTCCGGGTCGACGAAGGCGTCCGTGACCCGGGCGGCGGGGGCGGCCACGGTCCTGCTCGCGCTCGCCTGCCAGTCGCCGTCGCCGGACTGGCCGACCTCCCGCAGGCCCCGTTCCTGCTCGTAGCCGACGGTCACCGACTGGGCGTGCCAGCCGCCGACGCCCTCGTCGTCGACGAGGTGGCGGGCGATCTCGGTGTGGGTGCGGGCGGTCGCGCCCCAGGCGTCGAGCCGGGCGAACCACTCCGCCCAGCCCCGGCCGGTCGCCGCCGTCAGGGCCTCGTCCGAGAGCTTCTCGGTGATGCGCTTGCCGGTGCTCATGGTCCGAAGCTATCCCCGGCGGGGACCTTCGGCACTGGGGGAGGACGTCTCCGCCCGGCAGACTGGGCGCATGCGCGAAACCCGGGAGCCCGCCGACATCGGCGGCCGCGACGACCTCGACGTGCTGCTGCGCCGCTTCTACGCGGCCGCCTTCGCCGACCCCCTCATCGGCCCGTTCTTCACCGAGGTCGCCGGCACCGACCTGGAGGTCCACCTCCCGCGCATCGCCGACTTCTGGGAGCGGGCCCTGTTCCGCACGGCCGTGTACGGGCGGGACGCCTTCGCCCCGCACGCCGCGCTGCACTCGGCCCGCCCGCTCACCCCGGCCCACTTCGGCCGCTGGGTGCAGCTCTGGCACGCCACCGTCGACGGGCTCCACCGGGGTCCGCTCGCGGACCGGGCCAAGGCGACGGGGGAGCGGATCGCCGTCTCGATGCTGAAGCGGCTCGGCGGCCCCGGCGCGCAGGCCGAGGCGGCCGCCGGCGGGACCGGCGGGTTCGTCCCGCTGGCGGCGCTCGCCCTGCGCGCGGCCGCCTGATCGAAAAAACTTCTCCGGGGAGCGATGAGTCCCGGCCGCCCGGCCCGTCTCTCCTTCCGAAAGCACCGCACACGACGGAACCGCACGGCGGACCGCACGACGGAGAAGAGAGCACACCATGGCCCCGCAGATGATCTTCGTGAACCTGCCCGTGAAGGACCTCGACGTCAGCAAGGCCTTCTACGAGAAGCTCGGCTACTCGATCAACCCGCAGTTCAGCGACGACACCGCCGCCTGTGTGGTGGTCAGCGACACCATCTTCGTCATGCTGCTCACCGAGGAGAAGTTCGCCGGCTTCATGGCCCCCGGCAAGGCGGTGGCCGACGCCGCCGCCACCACCCAGGTGATGCTGACCCTGAACGCCGAGAGCCGCGAGAAGGCCGACGAACTGGCCGACCGGGCCCTGGAGGTGGGCGGCAGCCCGGCGAAGGAGGCCATGGACATGGGCTTCATGTACGGCCGCTCCTTCGCCGACCCGGACGGCCACCACTGGGAGGTCTTCTGGATGGACCAGGAGGCCGCCCAGGGCTGAGCGGGCGCTCCGGGGGCGGAGGGCTCAGGCGGAGACGCCTCCGTCGACCACCAGGTCCGCGCCGACGGTGGAGCCCGCCGCGTCCGACGCGAGGTGGAGGACGGCCGCCGCGACCTCGGCGGCCGAGGTGATCCGGCCGAGCGGCGACTGCTCCTTCATCCGGAGCTCCCGCTCGGCCTCGCTCTCGCCGGGCAGCAGCGACATCGTGGACTCCGAGGCGCCGGGGCTGACCGCGTTGATCCGCACCCCGTCGGCGATGTGGTCGCGGGCCGCGGCGCGGGTGAGGGCAGAGACGGCCGCCTTGGAGACCTGGTAGCCGAAGACGCCCGGGATCCGGACGTGCGCGCCCAGGTTGGACGAGATGTTGACGATCGCCCCGCCGCCGTGCGCCCGCATGTGGCCGACCTCGGCCTGGAGGGCGTTCAGGACACCGGTGACGTTGGTGTCGAGCAGGGCCTGCCAGTCGTCGAGGGGGAAGTCGGCGGCGCTGTGCCCGCCCCGGAAGATCCCCGCGTTGTTGACGGCGACGTCGAGCCCGCCGTACGTCTCCACCGTGCGCCGGACCAGCGCGCGGGCGGACGCGGGGTCCGTGACGTCGGCGGTGACGGCGGTGGCGGTACCGCCCTCGGCCTCGATCAGGGCCACGGTCGCGTCGAGGGCCGCGGCGGTGCGCCCCGCGGCCACCACCCTCGCGCCCTCGGCGGCGAAGGCGCGGGCGATCTCGCGGCCGAGGCCGGAGCCGGCGCCGGTGACGAGGACGGAACGGCCGGTGAAGCGGGCGGCTGCGGACATGGGAACTCCCCTGGAATCGATGGTCACTTGGCGAGACGGACGGTGAGGACGGCGAGGGCGGCGAAGAGCGCCGCCGCCGCGGCGAGCGGCGCGGCGGAGCCGCCGAGGGTGAGCAGGGCGGCGAAGAGCACGGTCGGCCCGAGCTCCATCGCCGTGTTCAGGACGCCGCCGGCGAGTCCGGCCCGGTCGGCCGGGACCCGTTCGGTGGCGAGGACGGCGGCGGCCGCGAAGGAGAGCGCCCCGCCGGCGGGCAGCAGGAGCAGCCCGGGCAGCAGCCCGTACGCGTACGGGAGGGCGGGGTCGGTCGTGCCGGCCGCGAGCAGCGCGAGCCCGGCGCCCGCCGTGCCGAGTCCGGCGGCGGTGACCCGGCCGGGCCCGTACCGGCCGAGCAGCGGCCCCGCGAGCCGGCCGGCGCCGAGCAGCGCGGCGGCGAAGGGCACGAAGGCGGCGGAGGTGAGGGCCGCCGAGTAGCCGCGCTGCCGCTGGAGGTCGAGCGAGAGCAGGACGAAGACGGTGGCCGTGCCGGCGGCGGTGAGCGCGATCGCGGCGAGCCCGAGGAGCCGCCGCCGGTCCCGCAGGAAGTCCGGCGGGAGCAGCGGGTCGGGGGCCCGGCGCTCGGCGCGGGCGAAGCCGGCGAGCAGGGCGAGCCCGCCGAGCAGCGGTACGAGGACGGGCGCGGAGCCCCACGGATGGGCGTCGGTCAGCACCAGTCCGGTGCTGGCGAGCACGATCCCGGCGGTGGCGAGCAGGGCGCCCGGCAGGTCGAGGGCGCGGTCCCGGCCGGGCGGGGTGGCGGGCAGCAGCCGGGGCGTGAGGAGCAGGGCGGCGAGCGCGACGGCGACCGGCACGGCGAAGGAGGCGCGCCAGGAGGCGGCGGCGGTGATGGCGCCGGAGAGCAGGTTCCCGGCGGTGGCGCCGAGGACGGAGAGGCCGCCCCAGGTGCCCATCGCCCGCCCGTACGCGGCGGGTTCGGGGTACAGGGCGCGCAGCGCGCCCATCGCGGCCGGGGCGACGAGCGCGGCGCCGGCGCCCTGCGCGAAGCGGGCGCCGAGCAGGGCGGCGTATCCGGTGGCGAGCGGGGCGAGCGCGGAGGCGGCGGCGAAGAGGAGCAGTCCGGCGGTGAGCGCCCGCCGGGCGCCGTACCGGTCGGCGAGCCGTCCGCCGAGCAGTAGGAGTCCGGCGAAGGTCAGTCCGTACGCGGCGCTGAGGAGGATCAGCCTCCCTTGGTCCAGGCCGAATTCGGCGGCGATCCGGGGGAGCGGCACGGCGAGCGAGGCGAGCGTGAAGATGAGCGTCGCCTGCACGGTCCCGAGCAGCGCGAACCCCCGGCGGGCGGCCCGGCCGTCCCCTGGGGGCGTGATCGGTGCCGCTGTTTCCTCGTACGTCGTCATGCCGTCCCCCGTATCATCTGTACTTGACCGTTCATTCCAGAATGAACGCCGAGAAAAGGCGCCCCTCAAGGGCGCCCGTCCTTCCGGCCGCTCAGTCGAGCAGCCGCAGGGCCTCCTCCGCCGCGTCCCGGACCCTGGCCGGGTCCGTCGACGCCTTCCCGACCACCCGGATCCCCTGGAGCAGGACCAGGAGCATCCGGGAGAGGGTGCGCGGATCGCGGCCCTCCGGCAGTTCCCCCTGGGCGCGGGCCCGGGTGAGCGCCGAATGCAGGAGGGTCTCGATCTGTTCCCAGCTGAGCTCGACCCGGCGGGCCACCACCGGATCGCGCGGGGCCAGCTCCGCCGCCGAGTTGGTGACGAAACAGCCGGTCAGGCGCAGGCCCTCCGCCGTCGCCTCGGCGGCGAAGCGGCGGACGAGCGCCCGGACGGCCGGCAGTGCCGGGCCCGGCGCGGACAGCTCCTCGACGAGACCCGGGTCCCGGGTCTCCAGATAGCGGTCCATCGCCTTCAGGTAGAGCTCGTGCTTGTTGCCGAAGGTCGCGTAGATGCTGGCCCGGCCGATCCCGAGGCGCTCCACGAGGTCCGCCATCGACGTCGCCTCGTAGCCGCGCGCCCAGAACAGGTCGAGCGCTGCCTGGAGCGCGGCCTCGGGATCGAATTCCTTGGTCCTGGCCACGTGGTGGACAGTACGCCTTTCTGGAACGATCGGTCAAGCTAGATGGTGCGGACCGGATAGACCGCCACCGTCACCTCGTCGTCGTCCAGGCACCGCCCCGTCTCCAGGTCGAAGCGCTGCTTCAGCAGCGGCGAGGCCACGAACGGCCGCCCGTCCGCCGTCCCGAGCAGCCCCCGGGACAGCACCTGCGCCCCAGTGAAGGGGTCGCGGTTGTCGATCGCGTACGCCCGCCCCGCCCGGTCCCGGAAGACCGCCGCCTGCCGGCCGTCCGGCAGCAGCGCCGCCAGGCCCCGGCCCGGGGTGAGCCGGGCCTCCTCGCAGACCGTCATCCAGGCGTCGGGGGCCGGGGAGAGTTCGAGGCTCGTCGGTGTCGTCGGTGTCGTCGGTGTCGTCATCGGGATGTGGCTCCTTCCAGGGTGCCGATCGTCAGGATCGTGAGGTCGGGCTTGATCTGGTCGCGCTCCGGCACGAAGCGCACCGTCGGGTCGGGCGTCTCCGGCGCGTTCACGAAGGAGACGAAGCGCCGCAGCCGCTCCGGGTCGTCCAGGGTCTGCGCCCACTCGTCCTGGTAGTCGGCGACGTGCGCCGCCATCAGGCCCTCCAGCTCGTCGCAGAGGCCCAGCGAGTCCTTCACGATCACGTCCCGGAGGTGGTCGAGCCCGCCCTCCAGGCGCTCCAGCCACACCGACGTCCGCTCCAGGCGGTCCGCCGTCCGGATGTAGAACATCAGGAACCGGTCGATGAGCCGGATCAGTTCCGCGTCCGACAGGTCCTGGGCCAGCAGGTCGGCGTGGCGCGGGGTCGCGCCGCCGTTGCCGCCGACGTACAGGTTCCAGCCGTTCGCCGTGGCGATCACGCCGAAGTCCTTCGACTGGGCCTCGGCGCACTCGCGGGCACAGCCGGAGACCGCCGACTTCAGCTTGTGCGGGGCGCGCAGGCCCCGGTAGCGCAGTTCGAGCTGGATGGCCATCTTCACCGAGTCCTGGACGCCGTAGCGGCACCAGGTCTGCCCCACGCAGGACTTCACGGTGCGCAGCGCCTTGCCGTAGGCGTGGCCGGACTCGAAGCCGGCGTCCACCAGGCGGGTCCAGATCGCCGGGAGCTGGTCGACGCGGGCGCCGAAGAGGTCGATCCGCTGACCGCCGGTGATCTTCGTGTAGAGGCCGTAGTCGCGGGCCACCTCGCCGATCACGATCAGCTTCTCCGGGGTGATCTCGCCGCCGGGGATGCGGGGGACCACCGAATAGGAGCCGTTGCGCTGGAGGTTGGCGAGGTGGTGGTCGTTGGTGTCCTGGAGCGCGGCCTGCTCGCCGTCGAGGATGTAGCCGCCCAGGCCGATCGCCGGCGCGAGCGAGGCGAGGATCGAGCCGACGGTCGGCTTGCAGACCTCGCAGCCCTCGCCGCCCTTCGCGCCGTCCCGGCCGTGCGAGTCGAGCAGCGCGGCGAAGGAGGTCACCCGCAGGGTGCGGGCGATCTCGTAGAGCTCGCTGCGGGAGTACGGGAAGCAGCCGCAGAGGCCCTTGTCGGCCGCCTTCGGCAGCAGCTTCTCGATGACCTTCACGCAACTGCCGCAGCCCGTGCCGGCCTTGGTGCACTTCTTCACCTCGGGCAGCGAGGTGCACTGACCGATCGCGTGCTTGGTCACGTTGTGGCAGGAGCAGATGACGGCGTCGTCCGGCAGCGCGGACGGGCCGAGCGCCACCGGCGCGCCCGCGCCCGCCGGAAGCACCAGCTGCTCGGGGGAGACCGGCGGCTTGGTGCCGGTCATCGGACGCAGCAGGCCGTACGACTCGGCGTCGCCGACCAGGACGCCGCCGAGGAGCCGGCCCTCGCCGTCCACCACCAGCTTCTTGTAGACGCCGGCGCGGGAGTCGGAGTAGACGACGTCGAGGCAGCCCTCGGTGGTGCCGTGCGCGTCGCCGAAGGAGGCGACGTCCACGCCGAGCAGCTTCAGCTTGGTCGACAGGTCGGCGCCGGTGAAGCCGTCGCCGGGCTCCTCCTCGGCGAGCACCGAGGCCACCGTCTGCGCCATCTCGTACCCCGGCGCGACCAGGCCGTAGACCCGGCCGTCCGCGGCGAGCGCGCACTCGCCGATCGCGAAGACCGCCGGGTCGGAGGTGCGGCAGTGCGCGTCGACGGCGATGCCGCCGCGCTCGCCCACGTCGAGCCCGCAGTCGCGCGCCAGCTGGTCCCGGGGGCGCACGCCCGCCGAGAACACCACCATGTCGACGGCGAGTTCGGCGCCGTCCGACAGCTTCATGCCGGTCACGGACCCGTCGGCCGTCACGACCTCCTGGGTGCCCGTGCCGGTGTGCACGGTCAGCCCCATCTGCTCGATCGTCCGCAGCAGCGCCGCGCCGCCGCCCTCGTCGACCTGCACCGGCATGAGGCGCGGCGCGAACTCCACGATGTGGGTGTCGAGCCCGAGGCCCTTCAGCGCGCCGGCCGCCTCCAGGCCCAGCAGACCGCCGCCGACCACGGCGCCCGTCGTCGCCGTCTTCGCGTACTCCTCGATGGCGAGGAGGTCCTCGATCGTGCGGTAGACGAAGCAGCCGGTGGCGTCCTTGCCGGGCACCGGCGGGACGAAGGGGTACGAGCCGGTGGCCAGCACCAGGTGGTCGTAGGCGACGACCCGGCCGGAGCGGGCGGTCACCGTCCGCGCCGCGCGGTCGATGCCCACGACGGGCTCGTCCGTGTACAGCTCGATGCCGTGCCGCTCCATGAAGCCGTCCTCGACCATCGACAGGTCGTCCGGCGTCTTCCCGGAGAAGTACGAGGTCAGCTGGACCCGGTCGTACGCCGGGCGCGGCTCCTCGCAGAGGACCACGATCCGGGCCCGCTCGGTGACGCCCCGGTCGGCGAGCGCCTCCAGGAACCGCTGGCCGACCATTCCGTGGCCGACCAGGACGATGGTGGGGGTGGTCATGCGGAGCCTCCGTCGTGGGTGAGCAGGTGCAGCAGGGGGGCCTCGGGGAGGGCTTCGTCGCCCTCCCAGGCCCGGGCGAGCGCGCCGACCGCGGCCAGATCGCCGAGGAGGACGCCCCCGACGAGCCGGTTGTCGCGGACGACGACCTTGCGGTAGGCGCCCTTGGTCGCGTCGGCCAGCTGGACGACGTCGTCCCCCGGCCGCGGGGTGGCCTCGCCGAAGGCGGCGAGGTCCAGCGGCTGCGCGCCGCCGAGGGTGAGCCGCGTGAGGGCCCGGGTGCCGGTGTAGCGGGGCCCGGCGGTGCCGGACAGCACGTCGGCGAGGACGTCGGCCTGTTCGAGCGCCGGGCCGGCCAGGCCGTAGACCCGGCCGTCGTGCTCGGCGCAGTCGCCGATCGCGTGGATGTACGGGTCCGAGGTCCGCAGCTCGTCGTCGACGACGACGCCGGAGCGGACGTCGAGTCCCGCCGCGCGGGCCAGCGCCACCCGGGGACGGACCCCGCAGGCCAGGACCACGACCTGCGCGTCCAGGACGAAGCCGTCGGCCAGCTCGACCGCCGTCACCGCCCCGTCCCGCTGCCGCAGGCCAGTGACCCGGCACTCGGTGTGCGTCTCGACGCCGAGCCCGTCCAGGTGCTCCCGGAGCAGCGCGGAGGCGTGCGGGTCCAGGTGCCGCTCCATGAGGCCCTCGCCCTGCTGGGTGAGGACCACCTCGGCGCCCAGCGCGGCCAGCGCCCGCGCCGCCGACACCCCGAGGAGCCCGCCGCCGACGACGACCGCCCGCACCCCGGGCCGGACGACGGCCCGCAGCGCCAGGCAGTCGTCGAGCGTGCGGAAGGAGTGGACGCCCCGGGGGAGCTCCGGCCCGCGCAGACCGCGCAGCGGCGGCAGCACCGGGTTCGAGCCGGTGGCGAGCACCAGCCGGTCGTACGGCACGAGCTCGCCGTCCGAGCACTCCACCGTCCGGGCCGCCCGGTCGATCCCCACCACCCGCACCCCGCGGCGCACCGGCTCGCGCGGTTCGGGCAGGGCGACGACCTCGGGGGCGTACCGTCCGGCGAGGACGTCGGCGAGCAGCACCCGGTTGTACGGGGTGTGCGGCTCCTCGCCGAGGAGGGTGACCGGCAGGCGCTGGGCGAGGCGGAGGCCCGCCGTTCCGCCTCCGACCACCACGATCCGTGTACTCATACCCGGAAGGGTGCGGTCCCGGTGTTTCCCGGTGGCATCCCGACTGTTTCCCGCACGGAACGCTGATCTCCGAGGGGGAGGGGGCGGGCTGTGAGGGCGCGGGGCCGCCCCAAGCTCAGAGCTTGCTCAAGATTCGGGCGATCGATGGCGGGGCCAACGATCTCGTCCCTAGGGTCGCAGTCATGCCCGACATCACCCTCACCACCCTCGTCCTGCTGTGCCTGGCCGCGCTCGTCGCGGGCTGGATCGACGCCGTGGTCGGCGGTGGCGGGCTGCTGCTCATGCCCGCGTTGCTGATCGGGCTGCCGAACGCCTCGTACCCCTATGTCACCGGCACCAACAAGGCGGTCTCGATCGTCGGCACGACGGGCGCGGCGATCACCTACGCCCGCAAGACGAGGGTGCCGGTGCGGACGGCGGTACGGGTCGGGCTCGCGGCCGTCGTGGGGTCGTCGGCCGGAGCGCTGTTCACGACCGCGGTCGACGAGGAGGTCCTGCGGCCGCTGATCATCGTGGTGCTCGTCGCGGTGGCGGCGTTCGTGATCCTGAAGCCCTCGTTCGGGGCGCGCCCGGAGGGCGAGGACCGGGCGCCGCTCACCCGGGCCCGGGTCGTCACGGCGATCGTCGTCGTCGGCGGCGGGATCGGCTTCTACGACGGTCTGTTCGGGCCCGGCACCGGCACGTTCCTGGTGCTCGCGCTGACCGCCGTGCTCCACCTCGACCTGGTGACGGCCTCCGCCACCGCCAAGATCGTCAACGTCTGCACCAACGGGGGCGCGCTCGCCATGTTCGCCTACCAGGGCACCGTCTACTGGCAGCTGGCCGCACTCATGGCGGCCTTCAACCTGGCCGGCGGGATGGCCGGCGCCCGGATGGCGCTGAGCAAGGGCTCGGGCTTCGTCCGGGGGGTGCTCCTCGTGGTGGTCCTGTCGATGGCGGCGAAGCTGGGCTGGGACCAGTGGGCGTGAGGCCGCCGGCTCAGCGCACGCCGATGAGGTGCCCGAAGGCGACCACGTTGCCCTGGTAGCCGCCGCCCTTCTCGGAGAAGCCGCCGCCGCAGGTGATGACGCGGAGCTCGGCGCGGTCGGTGGCGCCGTACACCTTCTCGTCGGGGAAGGCGTCGTTGTCGTAGACCTCGACGGCGTCGACGGTGAAGACGGCCGTCTTCCCGTCCTCCCGGTCGATCTCGATCCGGTGCCCCTTCTTCAGGGCGCCGAGCGTGTAGAAGACGGCGGGGCCGCCGGCGTTGTCCACGTGGCCCGCGACGATCGCGGTGCCCTTGGCGCCGGGCGTGACGCCGTCCCCGTACCAGCCGGCGAGGTTCCGGTCCTCGGCCGGCGGCACCTCCAGGGAGCCGTTCGGGGCGAGGCCGAGCCGGGTCATCGGCGCGTCCACGTCCGTCTCCGGGATGCGCAGCCGCACCGGCGGGGACGACGGCAGCGGGTCGGCGGCGGCGTCGGTGTGGACGCTCGGCCCGGCGGCGAAGGCCTGGGCGGCGGACGGGACGGGCGGGGTGACGTCCTGCGAACCGTTCTGGACGAGCCAGAGGCCGACGCAGGCGGCCACCGCCATGCCCCAGCCCTTGCTCCTGTTGCTCACGTCGTTTCCTCGGGATCGGGGGAAGGGCCCGCCCCCGGCCGGCCGTGTGCGGGAGCCGGGCGGGGGCGGGCCGGGGCGGTGTGATCAGTGGCCCTGGGCGCCGCTCGCCCGGCGCCGCATGAGCCACACACCGCCGACGGCAGCCGCGGCCAGCACCGCCGCGCCCGCCGTGACCTGGGCGGTGTCGGGGCCGATGCTGCCGCCGACACCGGTCTTGACATGACCGCTGGGCTCGCGGTGCTTCACGGTCAGCTCGCCGCGGGCGGTCCGGCCGTTGTCGCAGGCGACGGCGATCCAGTGGGTCCCGGGCTTGGCGTGCTGGGGCAGGGTGAACTGACCCACCACGACCTCCTTGTGCGTGCTCGGGCTGAGCTGGAACTCCCCGGCGCCGACCGAGTTCGCGTCACCGACGCCGTGGCCGTTCTTGCCGCAGGCCAGGGTGTTCACGGTGACGGTGGTGCCGGGAGAGGCGGTGGAGGGATAGATCTCCAGCGTCTCGGGTCCGTCGTTGTTCGCGTACGCGGCCGGCGCGGCGAAGGCGCCGAGCGCGACGACCGTCAGCGCGGTTCCGGTGAGCAGGCGGGTGGTGGGGCGCATGGTGGGGTCCTCCGGGGCGCGCGGTCGTTCGGTCGTACGGTCTTCCGTACGACCGAGCAAACGGCCCCGGCGCGCCCCCCGCCTGCTGATGGCGCGTCAGGATTGCTCCGTCCGATGCGGCGCGTCGGCTGGAATCAGGGCGTTTTCGCAGGTCGGAGCTGGTTATGAGGCGTCAGCTGACATGTCGTGCCGAACGGGTGAGCGGGTCCCCCAGGGGGCACCCGAGCCCCCGGCCGCCGCCCGTCAGCCCTCGTCGTCCCCGTCGCCCGTCAGCCCTCGTCGTCCCCGTCGCCCGTCAGCCCTCGTCGTCCCCGTCGCCCGTCAGCCCTCGTCGTCCCCGTCGCCCGTCAGTCCTCGTCGTCCCCGTCGCCCTTGCCCTGCTGCAGCGCGGCGCCCTCCAGCCACTGGCGGACGTCCGCGCCGAAGTCGCGGGTCCCGACCTCGTGGTGCGCGGCGACGAAGCGCAGCGGCTGCGGCTTGTCCCTCCAGTAGCCGTCGGCGCTCTGCCGGAACCGGCGCAGGAAGATCTCGCAGCCGACCGCGTTGGTGTGGAAGGTCAGCTCCAGCCGCTGCGGGCGGCCTTCCCCGCCCCGCCGGTCGCTCAGCCGGAAGCCCTGCCACAGGTACAGGTGGTACTCCGAGGGGGCGATCGAGTTCTCGTACACCCGGGAGTTCTCGAAGGCGTACCCCTCGGCCTCGAAGGCGTCGAGGACCGCCTCGTGCAGCGGCAGCGTCTCCACCCGCACCGGGTCCAGGTCCGTCGCCGCCTTGACGCCGACGGCCTCGACCTCGGTGCGGACGCCGATCGAGACGCCGAGCCGCTCGCCGCGCGTCTCGTTCGGCGGGGTCTCCCACTTCAGGCGCTCGGAGAACGGGATGCGCCGCTCCTCGCCCTTCTTCAGCTCGAACCAGCCGCTGGCGCTGGGGTAGCAGACGGTCATGCCGTCGTCCGTGCCGTCGCCGTCCCCCTTGTGCGCGAGGGAGGCGTTGACGACCATCCGCATGCGTATCGACTCGATCTTCAGATCGCGTTCGGGGGCGCGGACGACGACCTCGCCGCGCAGCTTGCCGCCCGGACGGACCGGCTCGTCGGGGATGATCGTGTCGATCTCCAGCGGAACGCCGCCATTGCCGAAAAGTCTCTTGAACACCATGGCCGCAGGCTAACCGGCGAGATCGCTCCCGTCACCGGAAACGATCTTCTCGGCCGGCACCTCCGTGTAGGCCCCCAGGACCCGCGCCATCAGCGCCTCGTCCACCGGGTACGCCACCCCGTCGACCGCCGTCACCGGCGCGATCGTCCGCGAGTTGGCGGTGAACGCGGCCCGGAAGTCCGCCAACCCGTCCAGGGGGACCGGGCGGTGGACCGACGGCAGCCGGGGCGCGAGCAGCGCCATGGTGATCCCGGTGAGGTGCGGCGCCGTCGGCCACACCAGCGAAGTGCCGTCCCAGAAGGCGATGTTGGCGACCGCGCCCTCCGCGACCTCGCCCGCCGGCGTGGTCAGCAGCGCCTCGTCGAAGCCCGCCCGGCGCGCCGCGTCGCCGTGGTACCTCTGCCCGAAGCCGCCCAGGTGCTTGAGGTGCGCCGCCGGGCGCAGGTAGTCGACCGCCGTCAGCCGCTGCGGCGCGCCGAGGCCGTCGGGCGCGGCCTCGCGGACGGCGACCGCCGTCAGGAAGCCCGCCCCGTGCTCGTACGCGTACACCCGCGCCGACGCGTCCCGTCGTCCCGCCCGCCCGAGCGCCCGCGCGAGCAGCTCCCGCACGCGCTCCCCGGGCAGCGGTTCGCCGAACAGCTCGCGGGTGGCCCGGTCGAGGCGGTCGAGGTGCAGGCCGAGGCCCTTCACCCGGCCGTCCCGCACCTGCATCGCGGTGAAGTGGCCGTAGCCGCCCATCACCGCCGAGAGGGAGGCGGGATCGGCGGCCGGGACCCCGTCGATCTCGATGTGCGCGGGGGCCGGAAGGGGGGAAGTCGTCATGGCCCCACCGTAGTCACGGAAGACGGCCCGGACGGGTCCCGGAAATCCGTGCTTGACCTCAACCAAACTTGAGGTACCACGATCCTCGGCATGGACATCACCAGCGCCACCACCGCCCCCCTGACCCTCGCCCTCGTCGTCGCCAGCGACCGCGAAGGCCGGTTCGCCCCCGTCATCGCCGACTGGTTCCGCTCCCGCGTCGCCGAGCGCGACGACTTCGCCCTCACCGTCCTCGACCTCGCCGACGTCACCCTCCCCACCTCCCTCTCCTACGACCCCGACCCCGCCGTCCGCGCCGAACTCGCCCGCGTCACCCCCGTCCTGGAGGCCGCCGACGCCTTCGTCGTCCTCACCCCCGAGTACAACCACTCCTTCCCCGCCTCCCTCAAGAACCTCATCGACCGCCACTACACCCAGTGGCGCGCCAAGCCCGTCGGCTTCGTCTCCTACGGCGGGATCTCCGGCGGCATCCGGGCCGTCGAGCAGCTCCGCCAGGTCTACGCCGAGATGCACGCCGTGACCGTCCGCGACGGGGTCGTCCTGCCCAACGCCCACGGGCAGTTCGACGAGGAGGGCCGCTTCAAGGACCCGACCGGTCCCGAGGCCGGCGCCAAGCTCATGTTCGACCAGCTCGCCTGGTGGGGGACCGCCCTGCGCGACGCCAAGTCCGTCCGCCCGTACGCCGCCTGAGGACCCGTCATGACCCTGCTGCGCCTCCTGGCCGGGCGGCTGCGCCCGCACCGCGCCCGGCTCGTCTTACTCGTCCTGCTCCAGCTGGTCCAGAGCCTCGCCTCGCTCGCCCTGCCCGCGCTCAACGCCGGCGTCATCGACGAGGGCGTGCTCCGCGGCGACACCGGCCGCGTGCTGTCCGGCGGCGCCGTCATGGCCGCCGTCACCCTCCTCCAGGCCGCCGCGGCCGCCGCCGTCACCTACACCGCCGCCCGGATCGCCCTCGCCGTCGCCCGCGACCTGCGCTCCGAGGTCTTCCGGCGGATCCAGGACCTCTCCGTCCTGGAACGCGGCCGCTTCGGCACCGCCTCGCTCATCACCCGCGCCACCAACGACGTCCAGCAGGTGCAGACCTTCGCCGTCCTCGCGCTCACCATGCTGGTCGCCGCCCCGCTGCTCTGCGTCGGCGGGCTCGCCATGGCCCTGCGCCAGGACGTGCCGCTCGCCCTCGTCCTGCTGCTCTTCGTCCCCGTCATGACCCTCGCCGTCGGCACCGTCGTGCTCCGCATGCGGCCCCTCTTCCGCGGCATGCAGGAGCACCTCGACGGAGTCACCCGGGTGCTGCGCGAGCAGATCACCGGCGTCCGGGTCGTCCGCGCCTTCGTCCGCGACGGCCACGAGCGCGCCCGCTTCGCCGGCGTCAACTCCGCCCTCCTCGACACCGGTCTGAGGGCCGGCCGCCTCCAGGCCGTCATGTACCCGGTCGTCCTGCTGGTCTGGGAGGCCACCACCCTCCTCCTCGTCTGGGCCGGCGCCCACCGCATCGACTCCGGCGCCGTCCAGGCCGGCACCCTCGTCGCCTTCCTCGGCTACCTCCTCCAGACCGCCATGTCCGTGATGATGGCGCTCTTCCTCCTCATGCACCTGCCCCGGGCCGAGGCCGGCGCCGCCCGCGTCCGCGAACTCCTCGCCACCGCCCCCGCCCTCACGCACCCGACCGCCCTCACGCACCCGACCGCCCCCACCCCTCCCGCCGTCCCCGGCTCCGGACACCTCACCCTGCAGGACGTCACCTTCCGCTACCCCGGCGCCGAGGCACCCGTCCTCGACGGCGTCACCCTGCACGCCGCCCCCGGCGAGACCACCGCGGTCATCGGCGCCACCGGCAGCGGCAAGTCCACCCTCCTCGGCCTGGTGCCCCGGCTCCTCGACGCCACCGAAGGACGGGTCCTCCTCGACGGCTCCGACGTCCGCGCCCTCGACCCCGCGGTCACCGCCGCCACCGTCGGGCTCGTCCCCCAGAAGCCGTACCTCTTCTCCGGCACCGTCGCCTCCAACCTGCGGTACGGGAAGCCCGGTGCCACCGACGAGGAGCTGTGGCACGCCCTGGAGACCGCCCAGGCCGCCGACTTCGTCCGCGCCCTCGACCAGGGACTCGACGCGCCCGTCAGCCAGGGCGGCGCCAACCTCTCCGGCGGCCAGCGCCAGCGGCTCGCCATCGCCCGGGTCCTCGTCGCCCGCCCCCGCCTCTACCTCTTCGACGACTCCTTCTCCGCCCTCGACAACGCCACCGACGCCCGGCTGCGCGCCGCCCTGCGCCGCGAGACCGCCGACGCCGCCGTCCTCCTCGTCGCCCAGCGGGTCTCCACCATCCGCCACGCCGACCGGATCGTCGTCCTCGACCGGGGCCGCGCCGTCGGCACCGGCACCCACGAGGAACTCCTGGCGACCAGCCCCACCTACCGGGAGATCGTCCGCTCCCAGCCCACCGAGGAGGCCGCCGCGTGACCACCGCGACCGCACCCCGCCCCACCGCCCCCGCCCGCCGCGGCCCCGCCCCCCAGCCGGGCGGCGGGCCCGGCGTCCCCGGCACGCCCTCCCTGGAGCGCTCCCTCCGCTTCCGCGCCTCCGCCGTCCGCCTGCTGCGCACCCTCGCCCCCGACCGGGCCCGGCTCGCCGCCGCCCTCGCCACCGGCGCCGCCGCCGTCGGCCTCACCGTCCTGATCCCGCTCCTCCTCGGCCGCGCCACCGACCTCGTCCTCACCGGCGCCGCCGGGCCGGGCGGCGTCGACTTCACCGCCGTCGGCCGCCGGCTCGCCCTCGCGGGCGTCGCCGTCGTCGCCGTCTCCCTCCTCACCTGGGTCCAGCAGCGGCTCGTCACCGACGTCGTCCAGCGGGCCGGCCACCGGCTGCGCGAACGGGCCCAGCACAAGCTGGCCCGGCTGCCGCTCGGCTACCTCGACGGACAGCCGCGCGGCGAGGTCCTCTCCCGCGCCACCAACGACGTCGACAACGTCACCCAGACCCTCCAGCAGGCGCTCAGCCAGATGATCAGGGCCGTCCTCACCCTCCTCGGGGTGCTCGCGATGATGCTCTGGATCTCCCCGGGGCTCGCCCTCGTCGCCCTCGGCACCGTGCCCGTCTCGCTCGGCCTGGCCGCCCTCGTCGCCCGCCGCGCCCAGCCGCAGTTCGTGAAGCAGTGGGCGGTCACCGGCCGGCTCGGCGGCCACGCCGAGGAGACCATCACCGGCCACACCGAGGTCGTCGCCTTCGGCCGCCGCGACGAGGCCGTCCGCCGCTTCGACGAGCTCGGCGAGGAGCTGTACCGGGCCGGGCTCCGCGCGCAGGTCGTCTCCGGCCTCGTCCAGCCCGCCGTCACCCTTGCCGGCAACCTCGGCTACGTCCTGATCGCCGTCCTCGGCGGCCTGAAGGTGGCGAGCGGCACCCTCACCGTCGGCGACGTCCAGGCCTTCGTCCAGTACTCCTACGAGTTCAACGGCCCGGTCAACCAGGTGGCCGCCATGGCGAGCCTGCTCCAGTCCGGCGTCGCCTCCGCCGAGCGGGTCTTCGACCTCCTCGACGCCGAGGAGGAGCGCCCGGACCCGGCCGACCCCGAGAAGCCCGCCGCGGCGCGCGGGCGGGTCGTCTTCGAGCACGTCTCCTTCCGCTACGAGCCGGACCGGCCGCTCGTCGAGGACCTCTCCCTCACCGTCGAACCCGGCCGCACCGTCGCCCTCGTCGGCCCCACCGGCGCCGGCAAGACGACCCTGGTCAACCTGCTGCTGCGGTTCCACGAGCCCACCGGCGGCCGGATCCTCCTCGACGGCGTCGACACCGCCCGGATGGACCGGGAGGAGCTGCGTTCCGGGATCGGCATGGTCCTCCAGGACACCTGGCTCTTCGGCGGCACCATCGCCGAGAACATCGCCTACGGGGTCCCCGGAGAGGTCTCCCGCGAGCGGGTCGTCGCCGCCGCCGAGGCCGTCCACGCCGACCGCTTCATCCGCACCCTGCCCGACGGCTACGACACCGTCCTCGACGAGGACGGCGGCGGCCTCAGCGCCGGCGAGCGCCAGCTGGTCACCCTGGCCCGCGCCTTCCTCTCCGAGCCGGTGATCCTCGTCCTCGACGAGGCCACCAGCTCCGTCGACACCCGCACCGAACTGCACGTCCAGCGCGCCATGTCCGCCCTGCGGGCCGGCCGCACCAGCTTCGTCGTCGCCCACCGGCTCTCCACGATCCGGGACGCCGACACCATCGTCGTCATGGACGGCGGCGGCATCGCCGAGCAGGGCACCCACGAGGAGCTGCTCGCCCGCGGCGGCGCGTACGCCCGGCTGCACGCGGCACAGTTCGCCCGTACGGTGGAGGCGTGATCGTCACCGTCCGCACCACCACCGACGCGCGCGCCAAGGCGGATGCCCTGGCGCGCGGCGCCGTCGAGGCCCGGCTCGCCGCGTGCGCGCAGATCTCGGGGCCCGTCACCTCCGTCTACCACTGGCGGGGCGCGATCGAGACCACCGAGGAGTGGGAGGTGGTGTTCAAGACCACCGAGGCCCGCTACGGGGCCCTGGAGGCCCATCTCACCGCCGCGCACGACTACGAGACGCCCGAGATCCTCGCCACCCGGGTGACCCGGGTGGCCGAGCGGTACGCCCGCTGGGTCGAGGACGAGACGGCGGGCGCCGTCGAGCCGGAGACCCCGGCCCGGGACGAGCGGCCGTTCTTCGTGTACGGGACGCTGCGCCCGGGCGGGTACAACCACGACCGGTTCCTCGCCGGCCGGATCGGCACCGAGGCGGCCGCCGTGCTGCCCGGCGCGGTCCTGCACGACGGGCCCGGCTACCCGTACGTCGTGCCGCAGGCCGGCGGCCGGGTGATCGGCTCGCTGCTGACGCCCTCGTCCGGCGACTACGGCGACCTGTTCGGCCTGCTCGACCGCCTGGAGCTGCCCGTCGGCTACGAGCGGGTGGCCATGGACGTCGTCCGGACGGAGGACGGGGCGGAGGTGTCCGCCTGGGTGTTCGTGGCGTCCCCGGACGCCCCCCTCGGCCCGGTCATCGAGAGCGGCGACTGGTTCGACCGGCCGTAGACCGGCCGGCCGGTCACGTCGCGACCGGTTCCAGACGCACCGCGCACACCTTGAACTCGGGCATCCGGGAGACCGGGTCGAGCGCCGGGTTGACCAGGGTGTTCGCCCGCCCCTCCCCGTACCAGTGGAAGGGCATGAAGACGGTGTCCGGGCGGATCGCGCCGGTGATCCGGGCCGGTGCCACCGCCCGCCCGCGCCGCGAGACCACCGCCACCGGTTCGCCCTCCGCGACCCCGATCCGCTCCGCGAGCCGCGGGTGCAGCTCCACGAAGGGGCCGGGCGCGGCGGCGTTCAGCTCCGCGACCCGCCGGGTCTGCGCCCCGGACTGGTACTGCGAGACGACCCGGCCGGTGGTGAGGACCACCGGGTACTCCGCGTCGGTCTCCTCGGCGGCGGGCCGGTGCGTCACCGGCACGAAGCGGGCCCGCCCGTCGGCGGTCGCGAACCGGTCGAGGAAGAGCCGGGGCGTGCCGTCGTGGCCCTCCTCCGGGCACGGCCAGAAGACGCCCTGCTCCTCCTCGATCCGCCGGTAGCTGATCCCCGCGTAGTCGGCGGGGCCGCCGGCGGAGGCCCGCCGCAGCTCCTCGAAGACCTCCTCCGGGTCGGTGGGGAAGCCCTTCTCCCAGCCGAGCCGCCCGGCGAGCGCGTGCAGCACCTCCAGGTCGGTGCGCACCCCCTCCGGCGGGGTGAGGGCGCGGCGGCGCAGCAGCACCCGCCCCTCCAGGTTGGTCATGGTGCCGGTCTCCTCGGCCCACTGGGTCACCGGCAGGACGACGTCGGCGAGCGCGGCGGTCTCGGAGAGGACCACGTCGGCGACGGCGAGGAAGTCCAGCGAGCGCAGCCGCTCCTCGACGTGCGCGGCGCGCGGCGCGGAGACGACCGGGTTGGAGCCCATCAGGAGCAGGGACCGCACCTCGCCGCCGAGCGCGTCGAGGAGTTCGTAGGCGCTGCGGCCCGGCCCCGGCAGGGTCTCGGGGGCGACGCCCCACACGCCGGCGACGTGGGCGCGGGCGGCGGGGTCGTCGAGCTTGCGGTAGCCGGGCAGCTGGTCGGCCTTCTGGCCGTGCTCGCGGCCGCCCTGGCCGTTGCCCTGGCCGGTGAGGCAGCCGTAGCCGGAGAGCGGCCGGCCGGCCCGGCCGGTGGCGAGGCAGAGGTTGATCCAGGCGCCGACGGTGTCGGTGCCCTTGGACTGCTGCTCGGGGCCGCGCGCGGTGAGCACCATGCCCGTGGGGGCGTCGCAGAACAGCGCGACGGCCTCGCGCAGGGCGGGCACGGGGATGCCGGTGATCCGCTCGACGTGCTCGGGCCAGTGGGCCATCGCGCCGGCCCGGGCGGCCTCCCAGCCGGCGGTGCGCCCGGCGACGAACTCCTCGTCGACGCGGCCCTCGGCGACGACCAGGTGGAGCAGGCCGAGGGCGAGCGCGAGGTCGGTGCCGGGGCGGGGGGCGAGGTGGAGGTCGGCCTGTTCGGCGGTGCGGGTGCGGCGCGGGTCGACGACGATCAGCTTCCCGCCGTTCTCCCGCAGCTCGGTGAGGTAGCGCAGGGCGGGCGGCATGGTCTCGGCGAGGTTGGAGCCGACGAGGATCACACAGCCGGTCTTCGGGATGTCCTCCAGCGGGAAGGGCAGACCGCGGTCGAGCCCGAAGGCCCGCTGGTGGGCGGCGGCCGCCGAGGACATGCAGAAGCGGCCGTTGTAGTCGATCTGCGAGGTGGCGAGCACCAGCCGGGCGAACTTCCCCAGCGTGTACGCCTTCTCGTTGGTGAGTCCGCCGCCGCCGAAGACCCCCACGGCGTCGGGGCCGTGGTCGGCGCGGGTCCGGCGAAGCCCCTCGGCGACGGCGGAGAGTGCCTCCTCCCAGGAGGCCGGTTCGAGCGCCCCGGAGTC
Organism: Streptomyces sp. NPDC047974; assembly: GCF_040653375.1. Lineage (NCBI taxonomy): Bacteria > Bacillati > Actinomycetota > Actinomycetes > Kitasatosporales > Streptomycetaceae > Streptomyces > Streptomyces sp. NPDC047974. The sequence continues at coordinate 124,808 of NZ_JBEZNU010000004.1, read as the reverse complement.
AGGGCGGCGGACCAGGGGCTCGGTGAGCCTGACCCGGGAGGAGAGTACGGAGGGGGCGGTGCGGCCCTTGCCGCACAGCGCGCCCCGGTTGACCGGGAAGTCGGTCCGCTCGACCACCTCGGCGGGCAGCTCCGCCGTGCCGGTCGGGCGGAGCTTCATGCCGCACTGCAGGGCGCAGTAGGGGCAGTGGGTGGGGACCGCGGTGGCGTCGGACATGCCGTCCAGGGTGCGTCGGGCGTGTTACGGGCGGCGGCGCCCCGTATTACGGGCGCGGTGCTCTCCGCTCAGGTCACGGGGTGGTGCGGGGTGAGGCGAGGGCCTCCGCCACCCCGGGCTCCCGGGGGCCGAGGAAGTGCGGGTCGGGGCGGACGGCGGCGTCGAGGGCGGCCTTCCCGGCGGCGAGGAGCTCGCGGGTGGTGCCGTAGTACCAGGTGGTGTCGTGCGGTTCGGCCACACCGACGCCGTACGAGGCCACCCCGGCCCGCTCGCAGAGGGCGACGGCCCGCTTGACGTGGAAGTCCTGGGTGACGAGGACGGCCCGGTCGACGCCGAAGACCTTCCGGGCCCGGACGCAGCTGTCCCAGGTGTCGAAGCCCGCGTAGTCGCTGACGACCTTCTCGTCCGGGACGCCCCGGGCCGTCAGGTAGGCGCGCATGGCGCTCGGTTCGTCGTATGCGGTCCGGCTGTTGTCGCCGGTGACGAGGAGGACCCGCACCTTGCCGGTGCGGTAGAGCTCGGCGGCCGTGTCGAGCCGGTGGGCGAGGTACGGCGTCGGGCGGCCGTTCCACAGTCCGGCGCCGAAGACCACGGCGACGTCCCGGGCGGGCACGTCGGCGGTGGTCCGCAGCTTGCCGGCGGCGGCGGTGTGCATCCAGGTCGCGGGGGCGAGGGCCAGGACGGCGGCGGCCATCACGGCCTGGACGGTGCGGCGGCGGGCCCGGACGGTGCGGGGGAACCGGACCTGCATCGGCTGTGCCTCCAGGGCGGGGAGAGGGCGGGAAGGGGACGGGGCGTCACCCGGTCCGACGCGCGGGAGCCTGCCGCGGTTCGGTCCCGCCGCCGTCTGTTCCGTACAGCACACTCGCCAGCCCCATCCCGAGCAGCATCCCGAGGAGCTGGGCGGCGGCGTAGGCGGGCACAGAGGCGGGGGCGATGCCGGTGAAGGAGTCGGTCAGGGAGCGGCCGACGGTGGCCGCCGGGTTGGCGAAGGAGCCGGAGGAGGTGAACCAGATGGCGGCGCCGATGTACCCGGCGACGGCGACCGGGGCCAGCTGGGGGCGGCCGATGTGCCGCAGGCCCTGGACGACGAGGACGAGCCCGGCGGTGGCGACGGCCTCGCCGAGCAGCAGGTGGAGCGCGGCGCGCGGCTCGGTGGACCAGGAGCCGGGCGCCCGGCCGAACATCGCCTCGGCGAGCAGGGCGCCGGCGACCGCGCCGGCGACCTGGGCGGTGACGTAGGCGAGGACCTCGCGGCCCTCCTGCTCGCGGCGGCGGCCCCACCACTCGGAGAGGGTGACGACGGGGTTGAAGTGGGCGCCGGAGAGCGGCCCGAGGAGCGCGATCAGCAGCCCGAGGCCGAGGGCGGAGGCGGTGGCGTTGGCGAGCAGCCGGACCCCGATGTCCTGGCTGAGGGAGTCGGCGCGGAGGCCGGAGCCGACGATCACGGCGACGAGGGCGGCGGTGCCGGTGAACTCGGCGGTGACGCGCCGGGGGAGCGACGCGGGGGACATTCTCATAATGGAAAAGATATTCCGTGATTCGGAATGAAAAAAGAGGGGAGGAGAGGGGCGGGGCTTCCGTACGATCCGGCGGTGATCAACGACGAGCTGCTGACCGCCGCCGTGCGGAACAACGCCGAGTGGTGCGGGAGCATGTGCCGGGCCCACGGCCTCACCACCGCCACCGGCCCCCGCGCCTGGACCAGCCCCCACCGCACCCCGCTGTACTACCCCGACGCCGTGTCCCTCGCCGCGGACGCGACCGCCGCCGACGTCGTCACGGGCATCGACCTGACCGGGCCCGGCGCCTCCGTCAAGGACTCCTACGCGCGCCTCGACCTCGCCCCCGAGGGCTTCCGGCCGCTCTTCGACGCCACCTGGATCGGCCGCCCGGCCGGCGCCCCGGCCGTCCCGGCCCCCTCCTGGACCCGCGCCGGCACCCCCGAGGCCCTCGCCGCCTGGGCGCACGCCTGGAGCGGCGGCGACGCCGACGAGGCCGCCCTCTTCCGCCCGGCCCTCCTCGGCGACCCGGCCGTCACCGTCCTCGCCGTCCCCGGAGCCGACGGCCGGATCGTCGGCGGGGCCGTCCTCTCCACCGGAGCCGGCGCCACCGGCGTCTCCAACCTCTTCACCGCCGACGGCACCGACCCGGTCGCCGTCTGGGCCGCCGCCCTCGCCGCCGCCGACCCCGCCGTGCCCGTCGTCGGCTACGAGTCCGGCGACGACCTGGCCCCGGCCCTCGCCGCCGGCTTCACGGAGCTCGGCCCCCTCCGCGTCTGGCTCGCCGCCTGACAGCGGCCCCCGCGCGCGCGTGAGCCCGGTGAAACACCCGTGTGCGGTCCTGGAAAAGAGCCGTGACCGGCGCGCAACGGGCAGGCAACGTGCCGGGGCCAGGATCGGTCCATGACGGAGCCGGACAGCACGTTCGCGGACGCCGCCTCCCTTCTGGGGCGGGTCGCGCAGCAGCTCGGACTCCAGCTCCGCCGGGTGCGTCCCTACGGCGCCCCGGCGGCGAAGCCCGAGCAGGAGGTACGCCGCCCATGCAGCCGTTCGCACAGCTCCCCGGCACCGCCCCCGGCCCCCGGCCCGGCGCCCGTTCCCGATCCGGCACCGACACCCGGCCGTCCGGCACCGGCACCGACCCCCGGCCGGCCACCGGCCCCCGGCCCGGCGCCGCCACCGTCACCCGGTCCGGCGCCGGTGCGCCGGTCGGAGCGGTCGGGCGCCCGGCTCCCGTGCTCGTCGCCGTAGGCCACGGCAGCCGGGACCCGCGCGCGCGGGCCGCGCTCGCGCGGCTCCTCGGGCGGGTCCGTGAGCTGCGTCCCGGGCTCGACGTGCGGCTCGCCCACATCGAGCTCGACGCGCCGCTCCTCGACGACACCCTCGCGGGCCTCGCCGCCGAGGGGCGCGAGGCGGTGCTCGTCCCGCTCCTCCTCGCCCCCGGGTACCACGTCACCCACGACCTGCCCGCCGCCCTCGCCGCCGTCCCCGGCCTCCGGGCCCGCGTCGCCGGACCCCTCGGCCCGCACCCGCTGCTCGTCGAGGCGCTCGCCGACCGGCTCGCCGAGGCCGGCTGGATGCCCGCCGACTCCGCCTCCCGCACCACCGGCGTCGTCCTCGCCTCCGCCGGCTCCCGCGACCCCCGCTCCGCCGCGACCCTCCGCCGGATCGCCGCCGACCTCGGCGAACGCCTCGGCGGGACGCCGGTCGTCGCCGCGTACGCCTCCGCCGCCGCCCCCACCGTCCCCGAGGCCGTCGCCGCGCTCACCGCCCGCGGCCGCCACCGGATCGCCGTCGCCTCCTGCTTCACCGCCCCCGGCCTCTTCGCCGCCCGCGCCGCCGCCCACGCCCCTTGGATCGCCGCCGATCCGCTCGGCGCCCACCCGGCCCTCGCCCGGCTGGTCCTGCATCGCTACGACGGTGCCGCCCGGGCCCGCACCGGGCGCCCCGCCGCCCCCGCCACTCCCTCGCGGGAACTCGCCGCCATCTGAACCCTTTTGTCGGTCCCGCCGGTTACCGTCGAGGCATGGCAGGCTACGACGGCACCAGCGAGACCCCCGGGTACGACCCGACCGCCACCGAGCGCTGGGCGGCCGAGCCCGACAAGCGCCCCGGCCGTACCGCCTTCCAGCGCGACCGCGCCCGCGTGCTGCACTCCGCCGCCCTGCGCAGGCTCGCCGGGAAGACCCAGGTCGTCACCCCCGGCACGCGCGGGTACGCGTGGGACGCCAGCCCCCGCACCCGGCTCACCCACTCCCTGGAGTGCGCCCAGGTCGGCCGCGAGCTCGGCGCCGCCCTCGGCTGCGACCCCGACCTCGTCGAAGCCGCCTGCCTCTCCCACGACATGGGCCACCCGCCCTTCGGGCACAACGGCGAACAGGCGCTCAACGACGTCGCCAAGGACTGCGGCGGCTTCGAGGGCAACGCCCAGTCGCTCCGCCTCCTCACCCGCATCGAGCCCAAGCGCTTCGTCCCCGGCCCCGACGGCGAGCCCGTCTCCGTCGGCCTCAACCTCACCCGCGCCGCCCTCGACGCCGCCACCAAGTACCCCTGGCCGCGCGGCGACCACCCCACCGACCCCGGCTCGTCCAAGTTCGGCGTGTACGAGGACGACCTGCCCGTCTTCGAGTGGATCCGGCGCGGCGCCCCCGACCAGCGCAAGTGCTTCGAGGCCGAGGTCATGGACTGGTCCGACGACGTCGCCTACTCCGTCCACGACTTCGAGGACGGCCTGCACGCCGGCCACATCGACCCCAACCTCCTCTACGCCGAGCCCGAGCGCGCCGACGTCTTCGCCGTCGCCCTCGGCCGCTACGTCCCCGACGACACCGACCCCGCCGAACTCGCCGAAGCCCTCGACCGGCTCCTCGACCAGAACTGGTGGCCGCACGGCTACGACGGCTCCGCCGCCGCCCAGGCCCGCCTCAAGGACGCCACCAGCCAGCTCATCGGCCGCTTCTGCCTCGCCGCCGAGGGCGCCACCCGGCAGGCGTACGGCACCGGCCGCCTCACCCGCTACGGCGCCGAACTCGTCGTCCCCCGCGCCACCCGCAACGAGTGCGCCGTCCTCAAGGCCGTCGCCGACCGGTACGTGATGCAGCGCGCCGAGCAGGAGGCGCTCCGCGCCGACCAGCGGATCGTCGTCGCCGAACTCGCCGAGGCGCTCGTCGCCCGCGCCCCCGACGGCCTCGAACCGCAGTTCCGCGCCCTCTTCGCCGCCGCGCCCGACGACCGTTCCCGCAAGCGGGTGATCGTCGACCAGATCGCCAACCTCACCGACGCCTCCGCCCGCGCCCTGCACGCCCGCCTCCGAACCCCGCGTCCGTAGGGGCCGTTCGCCCTCTTTCGCCTTCCGGCGCCGTGCGGGACCCTCGCATGCACGTCCCGGGGCGGTGCGACCGGGGCCGGGCCCGGGGGCGTAGCGTAGAGAATCGGTCGCAACGAGGAGGAATCAACGTGGTCGACGCAGATCAGACCTTTGTCATCGTCGGCGGGGGCCTGGCCGGCGCCAAGGCGGCGGAGACGCTCCGCGCCGAGGGCTTCAACGGCCGGGTGATCCTCATCGGCGACGAACGCGACCACCCCTACGAACGCCCCCCGCTCTCCAAGGGCTACCTCCTCGGCAAGAAGGACCGGGACTCCACCCTCGTCCACGAACCCGCCTGGTACGCCGCCCACGACGTCGAACTCCACCTCGGCCAGAGCGTCACCGCCGTCGACCGGGACGCCCACACCGTCCGCCTCGGCGACGGCACGGTCATCCGCTACGACAAGCTGCTCCTCGCCACCGGCTCCGAGCCCCGCCGCCTCGACATCCCCGGCACCGACCTCGCCGGCGTCCACCACCTGCGCCGGCTCTCCCACTCCGAGCGCCTCCGCGACGAGCTGAAGGCCCTCGGCCGGGACAACGGCCACCTCGTCATCGCCGGCGCCGGCTGGATCGGCCTGGAGGTCGCGGCCGCCGCCCGCACCTACGGCGCCGAGGTCACCGTCGTCGAGTACGAGCCGACCGCGCTCCACCGGGTCCTCGGCCCCGAGCTCGGCCAGCTCTTCGCCGACCTCCACGCCGAGCACGGCGTCCGCTTCCACTTCGGCGCCCGCATCACCGAGATCACCGGCCAGGACGGCATGGTCCTCGCCGTCCGCACCGACGACGGCGAGGAGCACCCCGCCCACGCCGTCCTCGTCGCCGTCGGCGCCGCCCCCCGGGCCGCCCTCGCCGAGAACGCCGGCCTCGCCCTCGTCGACCGCGCCGACGGCGGCGGCATCGCCGTCGACTCCTCCCTGCGCACCACCGACCCCGACATCCACGCCGCCGGCGACGTCGCCGCCTTCGAGCACCCCTTCCTCCACCACCGCATCCGCGTCGAGCACTGGGCCAACGCCCTCAACGGCGGCCCCGCCGCCGCCCGCGCCATGCTCGGCCAGGAGGTCTCCTACGACCGGATCCCGTACTTCTTCACCGACCAGTACGACCTCGGCATGGAGTACTCCGGCTGGGCGCCCCCGGGCTCGTACGACCAGGTCGTGGTCCGGGGCGACACCGGCAAGCGCGAGTTCATCGCCTTCTGGCTGAACGAGGGCCGGGTGATCGCCGGGATGAACGTGAACGTGTGGGACGTCACAGAGCCGATCCAGAAGCTCATCCGCTCCCGCGCCACCGTGGACCCGGACGCCCTCTGCGACCCGTCGGTACCCCTGGAGAGCCTCTCCTGACCCCGGCGGAGGCATCCCTGGGGGGCGACCCCCGGACCCCCGTACACTTTCCTGCGTGGCAGGCAGGATCAACGATGACGACGTGAAGGCGGTCCGGGACGCGGTCCCGATCGACTCCGTGGTGTCCGAGTACCTCCAGCTCCGCAACGCCGGCGGCGGGAACCTCAAGGGACTCTGCCCCTTCCACGACGAGAAGTCGCCCTCCTTCCAGGTCAGCCCCAGCAAGGGACTCTTCCACTGCTTCGGCTGCCAGGAGGGCGGCGACACCATCGCCTTCGTGATGAAGATCGACCACCTCTCCTTCTCGGAGACGGTCGAGCGCCTCGCCGCCAAGGCGGGCATCACCCTCCGCTACGAGGAGGGCGGCTACAACCCCGGCCACCAGCGCGGCGAGCGCATCCGCCTGATCGAGGCCCACAAGGTCGCCGCCGAGTTCTACGTCGCCCAACTCGCCTCGCCCGAGGCTGAGATCGGCCGGAAGTTCCTCGCCGAGCGCGGCTTCGACCAGGCCGCCGCCGAGCACTTCGGCGTCGGCTACTCCCCGGCCGGCTGGGACCACCTCACCCGCTTCCTGCGCGGCAAGGGCTTCTCCGACAAGGAACTGATCGTCTCCGGCCTCTCCCAGGAAGGCCGCAGGGGCCCCATCGACCGCTTTCGCGGCCGCCTGATGTGGCCCATCCGGGACGTCGGCGGCGAGATCGTCGGCTTCGGCGCCCGCCGTCTGCGCGAGGACGACAACGGCCCCAAGTACCTCAACACCCCCGAGACCCCGGTCTACAAGAAGTCCCAGGTGCTCTACGGCGTCGACCTCGCCAAGAAGGAGATCGCCAAGACCAGCCGGGCCGTCGTCGTCGAGGGCTACACCGACGTCATGGCCTGCCACCTGGCCGGCGTCACCACCGCCATCGCCACCTGCGGCACCGCCTTCGGCGGCGAGCACATCAAGATCCTCCGCCGGCTCCTCATGGACAACGGCTCGGCCCGCGTGATCTTCACCTTCGACGGCGACGCCGCCGGCCAGAAGGCCGCCCTGCGCGCCTTCGAGGACGACCAGAAGTTCGCCGCCGAGACGTACATCGCCATCGCCCCCGACGGCATGGACCCCTGCGAGCTGCGCCTCGCCAAGGGCGACGACGCCGTCGCCGACCTGGTCGAGCCCCGCACCCCGCTCTTCGAGTTCGCCCTCCGCCAGATCGTGAACCGCTACGACCTGGACACCCCGGCGGGGCAGGCTGCCGCCTTGGACGAAGCGGCTCCGATCGTCGCGAAGCTGAAGGACCTGTCGGTACGCCAGCGGGTCGCGGTCAAGCTCGCGGGCCTGCTCGGCATCATGGAGGACCAGTTCGTCGTACGGCGGATCAGTCAGATCGCCCAGTGGCAGCGCGGCAAGGGTGGCCCTTCGCAGCCCGCGGCGCGGCGGCAGCGTTCGTACGACGACGTGCAGGCCCCCACAGCGCCTGCCGGGCCCGCGCTCAACCTGCGCAGTGCCGCCCACCGTACCGAGCGGGAACTCCTCAAGCTCGCGCTGCAACGGCCCGAACTGGTCTCCCCCTTCTTCGACGCGTACGGGGTGGACGAGTTCACCGCACCGCCGTACGCCGCCGTACGGCAGTGCATCCAGGACGCGGGCGGTGCCGACGGTGCCCCCGCCGACTATGTGGACGCCGTCCTCGAAGCCGCACCCGACGACACGGTCCGCGCCCTCGTGCGCGAGCTCGTCGTGGAGGGGATCCTCGTGGCCAAGGGGGTGGACGAGGTCTACGCGTCCACCCAGCTGGTCATGGTCCGGCTCCGTGCGGTGGAGCGCCGCATCGAGCAGCTCAACGCCGCGTTGAAGCGACTGGGGCACACGAGCCCGGAGCAGGTGGCCGCCGCATCGCAGGAGCTCTTCGTCCTCCAGCAGTACAGAGCGGCGCTGCAAGCGCACGGCGCCGCCGCGCTCTGAGGCACGTTCGGTCACGGACCGGACTCAAAAAGTCACCGCACGCCCCTCGTGGCGGCGATGTGTCGTACCCCACACTGGGCCGGGTGACGGAGCCGTTCCGCCCCTCCTGGAGGTCGCCCGCCGTGCAGACCGAGATCCAGACCACCGAACCGGACGAACTGCCCCCGCTCCCCGAGGTCCCGGCCCAGCGGCGCCGCGCCACCGACCCCGGCGGCAACGGCCCCTCCGCCGACCTCTTCCGCCAGTACCTCCGCGAGATCGGCCGCATCCCCCTCCTCACCGCCGAGGAGGAGGTGGACCTGGCCCGCCGCGTCGAGGCCGGCCTCTTCGCCGAGGAGAAACTGGCCCGCACCCCCGACCTCGACTCGCAGCTCGCCTACGACCTCGACCGGCTCGTCGTCCTCGGCCGGATCGCCAAGCGGAAGCTGATCGAGGCGAACCTGCGGCTCGTCGTCTCCGTCGCCAAGCGGTACGTGGGCCGCGGCCTGACCATGCTCGACCTCGTCCAGGAGGGCAACCTCGGCCTCATCCGGGCCGTCGAGAAGTTCGACTACGCCCGCGGCTACAAGTTCTCCACCTACGCCACCTGGTGGATCCGCCAGGCGATGTCCCGGGCCCTCGCCGACCAGGCCCGGACCATCCGCGTCCCCGTCCACGTCGTCGAGCTCATCAACCGGGTCATCCGCGTCCAGCGCCACCTCCTCCAGGAACGCGGCACCGAGCCCACCGCCGAGGAGGTCGCCGCCCACCTCGACCTCACCCCGGGGCGGGTCGTCGAGGTCCTCCGCCTCGCCCAGGAACCCGTCTCCCTGCACACGCCCGTCGGCGAGGAGGAGGACGTCGACCTCGGCGACCTCATCGAGGACGGCGACGCCGCCTCGCCCGTCGAGTCCGCCGCCTTCCTGCTGCTCCGCCGCCACCTGGAGGACGTCCTGTCCACCCTCGGCGAGCGCGAGCGCAAGGTCGTCCAGCTCCGCTACGGCCTCGACGACGGCCGCCCCCGCACCCTGGAGGAGATCGGGCAGCTCTTCGGCGTCACCCGCGAACGGATCCGCCAGATCGAGTCCAAGACCCTCTCCAAGCTGCGGGACCACACCTACGCGGACCAGCTGCGCGGCTACCTGGACTGAGGACGCGCGAAGGGCCCGCGCCGCCTCCGGCACGAGCCCTCCACGGAGCGGACGGCCACCCGGTCAGTCGACCTCGGCGACCGCCTCCGCGAACTGTGCCGCGTACAGGCGGGCGTAGGCGCCGCCCGCCGCGAGCAGCTCCCCGTGGGTGCCCTGCTCCACGATCGAGCCGTTCTCCATCACCAGGATCACGTCCGCGTCCCGGATGGTGGAGAGCCGGTGCGCGATCACGAAGGAGGTACGGCCCTGGGCCAGCCGGGCCATCGCCTTCTGGATCAGCACCTCGGTACGGGTGTCCACCGAGCTCGTCGCCTCGTCGAGGACGAGGATCACCGGGTCCGACAGGAACGCCCGGGCGATGGTGATCAGCTGCTTCTCGCCCGCGCTGACACCCGCGCCCTCGTCGTCGACGACCGTGTCGTAGCCCTCCGGCAGGGTGCGGACGAAGCGGTCGGCGTGGGCCGCCCGCGCGGCCTCCTCGACCTCCGCCCGGGTCACCTCGCGGGTGGCGCCGTACGCGATGTTGTCGGCGATCGTCCCGCCGAAGAGCCAGGTGTCCTGGAGGACCATGCCGATCCCGGCCCGCAGCTCCTCCCGGGTCATCGCGGCGATGTCCGTGCCGTCCAGCGTGATCCGGCCGCCGGTCACCTCGTAGAACCGCATCAGGAGGTTGACCAGCGTGGTCTTGCCGGCGCCCGTGGGGCCGACGATCGCGACCGTCTGCCCGGGCTCCACGGTGAGCGACAGGTCCTCGATGAGCGGCTTGTCGGGCTCGTAGCGGAAGGAGACGTGCTCCAGGGCGACCTTGCCCTTGAAGTCGTGCTCCTCCTCGGCGGCGGGCGCGTCCGGCGCCTGCTCCTCGGCGTCGAGCAGCTCGAAGATCCGCTCCGCCGAGGCGACGCCCGACTGCACCAGGTTCGCCATCGACGCCACCTGCGTCAGCGGCATCGAGAACTGCCGCGAGTACTGGATGAAGGCCTGCACGTCACCGATGGAGAGCGTGCCGCTCGCCACCCGCAGACCGCCGACCACGGCCACCAGGACGTAGTTGATGTTCGAGACGAAGAACATCACCGGCTGCATCATGCCGCTGTTGAACTGCGCCTTGAACCCGGCCTCGTACAGCGCGTCGTTCTGCTCGCGGAAGTCCCGCGCGGCCTCGTCCTGCCGCCCGAAGACCTTCACCAGGGTGTGCCCGGTGTACATCTCCTCCACGTGCGCGTTGAGCGCGCCCGTCGACTTCCACTGCTGCACGAAGTGCGGCTGCGAGCGCTTGCCGATCCGCGCCGCGACCACCACCGACACCGGCACCGTGACCAGCGCGACCAGGGCGAGCAGCGGCGAGATCCAGAACATCATCGCCAGCACGCCGACGATCGTCAGGAGCGAGTTGATGAGCTGGCCCATCGACTGCTGCAGCGTCTGCCCGACGTTGTCGAGGTCGTTGGTCGCCCGCGACAGCACCTCGCCGCGCTTCGCCTTGTCGAAGTACGACAGCGGCAGCCGCGACAGCTTCGTCTGGACGTCCTCCCGCATCCGGTACACGGTCCGGTTGATCACCTTGATCGACATCCGGGTGGAGACCAGCATCAGCAGGCCCGCGACCACGTACACCGCCAGCGCCAGCAGCAGCACCTCGCCGACCGCGCCGAAGTCGATGCCCTGCCCGGGCGTGAAGTCGACCCCGGACAGCATGTCGGCCATGCCGCCGTCGCCGTCCGCGCGCAGCTTCTCCAGTGCCTGCGCCTTGGTCATGCCCTCGGGCAGCTGGCGACCGACCACGCCCGCGAAGATCAGGTCCGTCGCCCGGCCGAGGATCTTGGGGCCGACGACCGCGCCCGCCACCGACAGCACGCCGGCGACCAGCATCACCCAGAGCGCGGTCCGCTCCGGTGCCAGCTGCTTCAGCAGCCGCTTCGACGAACCCTTGAAGTCCATCGACCGCTCACCCGGGGCGCCCCCGGCCATCATGCGTCCGCCAGGACCGGCCATCAGGCTGCCTCCGCCTCGGTCAGCTGGGAGAGCACGATCTCCCGGTACGTCTCGTTCGCCGCCATCAGCTCGTGGTGCCGGCCGGTGCCGACGACCCGGCCCTCGTCGAGGACCACGATCCGGTCGGCGTCCCGGATGGTCGACACCCGCTGGGCGACGATCACCACGGTCGCGTCCGAGGTCTCGTCCGCGAGGGCCGCCCGCAGCCGGGCGTCCGTCTCGTAGTCGAGCGCGGAGAACGAGTCGTCGAAGAGGTAGATCTCCGGCCGCTGCACCAGCGTCCGCGCGATCGCGAGCCGCTGCCGCTGGCCGCCCGACACATTGGTGCCGCCCTGCGCCACCGGCGCGTCCAGACCGCGTTCGAGCGTCCGCACGAAGTCGGCGGCCTGCGCCACCTCCAGGGCGTGCCACAGCTCCTCGTCGGTCGCGTCGGGGTTGCCGTACCGCAGGTTCGACGCCACCGTCCCCGAGAACAGGTACGGCTTCTGCGGGACGAGCCCGACCGTCCGCGCCATCAGCTTCGGGTCCAGCGTCCGCACGTCCACCCCGTCGACCAGCACCTCGCCGCCGGTCACGTCGAAGAGCCGCGGCACCAGGCCGAGCAGGGTCGACTTGCCGGAGCCGGTCGAGCCGATGATCGCGGTGGTCTCGCCGGGGCGGGCCACCAGCTCCACGTCCTGGAGCACGGACTCCTCGGCGCCCGGGTAGCGGAAGTCCGCCGCCCTGACCTCCAGGTGGCCGCGCCGCTCCAGTGTCGTCACCGGCTCGGCCGGCGGCACCACGCTCGACGAGGTCGCCAGGACCTCCTCGATGCGCTCGGCGCAGACCTCCGCGCGCGGCACCATCATGAACATGAAGGTGGCCATCATGACCGCCATCACGATCTGCATCAGATAGGCGAGGAAGGCGGTCAGCGCGCCGATCTCCATCCCGCCGCTGTCGATGCGGTGCGCGCCGAACCAGACCACGGCGACGCTGGACACGTTCACGACCGTCATCACGGTCGGGAACATCAGCGCCATCAGCCGGCCCGTCGACATCGACACGTCGGTGAGCTCGCCGTTGGCGCCGCGGAAGCGCTCCTCCTCGTACCCGTCCTTCACGAAGGCGCGGATGACGCGGTTGCCGGTGATCTGCTCGCGCAGCACCCGGTTCACCGTGTCGAGCCGCTCCTGCATCGTCCGGAAGAGCGGCCGCATCCGCCGGACGATGAGCGAGACGGAGATCCCCAGTACGGGCACCACCGCGAGCAGCACGCCGGAGAGCGGCACGTCCTGGCCGAGGGCCATCACGATGCCGCCGACGCACATGATGGGCGCGGAGACCATCAGGGTGAAGGCCATCAGGACCAGCATCTGGACCTGCTGGACGTCGTTGGTCGTGCGGGTGATCAGCGAGGGCGCGCCGAACTGCCCGAGCTCGCGCGCGGAGAAGGACTGCACCCGGTCGTAGACGGCGCCGCGCACGTCACGGCCGAGTGCGGCGGCCGTCCGCGCGCCGTAGTACACGGCCCCGATGTTGCACAGCACCTGGACGACGGACACGCCGATCATCAGCGCGCCGAACCGCAGGATGTAGCCGGTGTCCCCGTGGACGACGCCCTCGTCGATGATGTCGGCGTTCAGGGTGGGCAGGTAGAGGCTCGCGCAGGTCGCCAGGAACTGGAGCAGGACGAGCAGGGCGATGGGTTTTCGATAGGGCCGCAGGTGGGTTCGGAGAAGTCTTATGAGCACGGTTCCCACTATCGCCCGCGGGCGCCCGGCGTTACGACTGGTTTAGGCCTGTCAGCCGCCGAAGGCCCCCGGGTGGATCTGTTCCCGCGTCGCCACGTACTGCTGGCGCACCGCCTGCCCGACCGCGAGCTCCTCGCCCGGCTCCAGGATCTGCGCGGCTGCGCCCTGCCAGGCCGGGGGAGTGGACGGCGAGAGGGTGCCCCGGGCGACGCCGAGCGCCCAGGCGGCCTGCTTGGCGGCGCCGAGCGCCGCGTAGTCGGCCGGCTGGGGGACGACGACCTGGGTGCCGAACAGCGCGGGCGCCAGGGCCTGGACGGCGGGCAGCGCGGCCGCGGCGCCGAGCAGGAAGATCCGCCGGACCTCGACGCCGCGGCCGCGCACCACGTCCAGGGCGTCGGCGAGCCCGCACAGCATGCCCTCGAAGGCGGCCCGCGCCAGGTGCTCGGGCTTCATCGCCTCGCGGCGCAGCCCGGTGAGGGTGCCGGCGGCGTGCGGCAGGTGCGGGACCCGCTCGCCCTCCAGGTAGGGCAGGAGCACCAGGCCGGAGGAGCCGGGGGTGGACTTCAGGGCGAGCGCGGAGAGCTCCTCCAGCGACTCGGCGCCCAGCATCTCGGCGGTGCCGCGCAGGGTGCGGACGGCGTTGCTGACGGAGACGACCGGCAGGTGCATGCCGGTGGCGTCGGCGTACGAGGTGACGGCGGTGCCCGGCCGCTCGAAGGCCTCGTGGTGGACGGCCATGACGGAGCCGGAGGCGCCGAGGGAGACGACGGCGTCGCCGGCGCCGAGCCCGAGCCCGAAGGCGGCGGCCATGGTCTCGCCGGTGCCGGCCGAGATGAGCAGCCCCTCGGGGGTGGTGCCGGCGGGTTCGGCGGGCCCGAGGACCTCCGGGAGCGCGACCTGGTGGCCGAGCGCGAGCTCGACGAGGTCGGGGCGGTAGGCGCCGGTGCGGGCGGACCAGTAGCCGGTGCCGGAGGCCGCGCCCCGGTCGGTGGTGCGGCGGGCCGGGCGGCCGAGGAGCTGCCAGACCAGCCAGTCGTGCGGCTGGAGGACGGCGGCGGTCCGGGCGGCGTGCTCGGGTTCGTTCCTGGCCAGCCAGCGGAGCTTGGCGATCGGGAGTCCGGACTGGGGGACGGCGCCGACGGCCTCGCCCCAGGCCTCGCGCCCGCCGAGCGCCTCGGCGAGGTCGGCGGCGGCGACCTGGGCCCGCTTGTCGTTGCCGACGAGCGCGGGGCGGACCAGGCCGCCCTGCGCGTCGAGCGGGACGACGCCGTGGGCCTGCGCGCAGACGCCGATGGCCTCCACGCCTTCGAGGAGCCCGCCGGTCGCGGCCTCCCCGAGCGAGAGGAGCCAGGTCTGCGGATCGACGTCGGTGGCCTTGGCGTCGACCGGGTGCGGGGCGTGCCCCTGCCGCAGTACGGCCCCGGTGTCCGTGTCACAGACCACGATGCGCGTGGCGTCCGAAGAGCTGTCGAGTCCGGCGACTATCCCCATGACACCCGATTCTGCATCACGCGGGCCGGTTACGGCTCAGGTGTTGCTCGTGCCCCAGTCGTCGTCCTCGCCGATCTGCCCGTTGGCGTAGGCGCGGCCGCGCAGGACGGACACCCGGTTCGTGACGGCGGGCGGCAGGTGGTCGCCCACCTTGTCGCCGACGACGTGCGCGGCCTTCCCCGCGTACTGGCGGCCGGTGTGGGCGGCGGTCTCCGCCGCGTTCCGCACGGCGGGGTTCCGCGCGAAGTCCTTGGCGGCCTTCTTCATCTGCTCGTACTTCTCGCGTCCCGCGCGCGTACCGATCACGTAACCGAGCGCGAGACCGGCGACGAACGTCAGCTTGTACCGCACGCTGCGATCCTTCCCTGGAGGGTCCTGGGGATGTCCCGGGGATACCGATTGGCGGAGCACCCCCCTGCTTGCGCTAATGTATGTCTCGCAGCGAGCGCCCGCCGCCCGGGAGACCCCGGGCAGGACCGTTCGGTGCAACCGCAGCAATCCCCTGTAGCTCAATTGGCAGAGCAGCCGGCTGTTAACCGGCAGGTTACTGGTTCGAGTCCAGTCGGGGGAGCGCGATCCCCTGTAGCTCAATTGGCAGAGCATTCGGCTGTTAACCGGAGGGTTACTGGTTCGAGTCCAGTCGGGGGAGCAGAGTGAAAGAGGACCCTCAGGGGTCCTCTTTCGCGTTTCCGGGAACCATCCGCCCCCGCGCGCGGTCTTCCTGGTCGAGCAGCACCGATCGTGCCGATCACCCGAAGCAGGAGATCGTATGAGCGGCTATGCTGCGGCAGGACGGCGCGCACACTTGTACGCGCATCGCCCGGGGGCGGTAGCTCAGCCGGTTAGAGCAGCGGACTCATAATCCGTCGGCCGTGGGTTCGAGTCCCACCCGCCCCACCGTAGAAAAAAACGTTCTGACCTGCGGAAACACTCCTGAAGGAGTGTTTCCGCGTACAGCGATCGCCTGGCATTGCCGCGGCGGAACGGGCGTCCCCGGCTGGTCTCGCAGGCGTCGCACCTGCTTGACCTGGGCTTTCGGATGGAACGTGGGTGTGAAGCCGCATCGATGATCGCACGGCGATCCCACGGTTCCCGCGTGTGACGCGCCGCACACCGAGTCGATTTTCGGGCCGTGTGCAGCTCGGCCGTCACGGGCGAGGTGTCCGAGGTACGGACGGGATCGGGCCCGTCGTCCCTGAACCTCCGGGGCGAGGTGTCGCGCGCCGCCCGTCACACGAGGCGTCGCACGGCCTCCACGATCGCGCTCCGGCACTCCGCCGGGTCCGACGCCAGGCCGGTCGTCGCCGGCATGCTCGCGGCATTCGTCGGGCTCCAGGCCGAGGCGATGGCCAAGACGAGGGTGAGAAGCGTGGCCGGGGGGAAGCCCGGTGTGCCCACCCGGTCCTTACGGACCGTTTCCAGCGAGGCGAGCTTGTCGTGGTGGGCCGGCTCGGCGAGGGCGGGCTCCCGTTCTGGGGCGGTGCCGCGTTCCAGCCGGTGCCAGGTCGCCAGGCGGAGCACCTCGGGGTGCTTCTGGAAGAAGTCGAAGAGTCGCCCGGCGTAGTCCGGCAGGTCCTCAGGTGTGAAGGGCACGGTGTCGAGCCCTCGCCCGAGGTGTGCGTCGAAGACGGCGTCGAAGAGCCCGTCCTTGTTGCAGAAGTACACGTAGATGAGGTTCTTGTTCGCCGAGGCAGCCTTGGCGATCCGGTCGACGCGTGCTCCAGCGATCCCGTACGCCGCGAACTCCTCGGTCGCCGCCCGGAGGATGCGCGCCTTCGTGGCCTCGGCTCGGGACATGGGAGCCATGCTAACAGCGCCTCATGGGGCTCGCCGGGGCGTGGAGACTCGTCGCCGTTGCCGTCGGCGGGTGAACACCGGATCCGCGAGGCGCCCGCCGCCATTTGCAGTCTGCAGCGAGTGAAGTGCCCTGTCGGGACAACGAGTTGACACTGGTGGCGAGGGCCGGGCCGAAGGCCGGCGCGGTGCGGGGATCCAGGACGAGGAGGGCCGGAAGGACGCGGCGAACTTGCCCGAGGGGGAGGGGCATCGCGAAGCCGCGCGAACGGGACGCGCGGCACGGCGGGGGACCTGGAGCCTGGCCGGGGTGGTGGTGGGTAGCGACACCACCCGCGGTTCGTGGGGGCGGGCCCGCATCGCCTCCGGTCACCAGGTCCGCGCGATCAGGGGCCGGTACGCGGCGCGTGTCCTCAGCTCTGTCCGAGGGCGTCGATCAGCGCCTCGGAGGCGAGCAGCATGACGGTGCTCCACAGGGCGACGCCTGCCATGAGCCAGCCGATCAGCCGCCACCGGGGCAGGCCCAGCGCCGTGCCCAGCAGGGCCGACCCCCAGGTGCCGAAGAGCGCCGGCCCGATGATGCCGAAGCCGATCACGCCGTATCGGTCCACCATGCGCCGGGCCCGCCGGCCGGTGGGGCCGTCGAGGCGGTTCCGGCGATTCCCGGGCGGAGACCCGGCGGTGGCGGGCCGCCGCCTTGAGCGTCGGACCAGCCAGCGGGCACGCAGCCATCCGGACGCGAAGACGGCGGACAGCAGGCATCCGGCCGCGCCGATGAGCACGGCGATGAGCGCGAGGGGCGGGGTGAGGGAGATCGAGAGGCCGAAGGGTACGGCCGGGGTGCCCAGGGTGAATCCGGCGAGTACCGCCCAGGCGAAGTTCAGCACGTATCACTCCTCGGTCGTCGGGACGGACGCCATGTCGGTGCGCGGCGACAGTAAACTAACTAACCAGTTATGCTATCGCGGTGACCACCTCTCCATACTCCTCAGCATCCTTACCGGGCAGCTTGGTTGAGCGGCTGGCGGCATCCAGGTACGTACTTCTCACGACGTTCCGCCGGGACGGGCGGGCAGTGCCCACTCCGGTGTGGGTGATGAGGGACGGGGACTGCCTGGCCGTGTGGAGCGCGGCCGACGCCGGCAAGGTCAAGCGGATCCGCAGCAGTGGCCGGGTGACC
Organism: Streptomyces sp. NPDC047974; assembly: GCF_040653375.1. Taxonomy (NCBI): domain Bacteria; kingdom Bacillati; phylum Actinomycetota; class Actinomycetes; order Kitasatosporales; family Streptomycetaceae; genus Streptomyces; species Streptomyces sp. NPDC047974. The sequence continues at coordinate 107,109 of NZ_JBEZNU010000004.1, read as the reverse complement.
GTCGCCCCCTGCGACTGGCGGGGGACCCCGAAGGGGGAGCCGGTGCCGGGTGTCGCCGAGTTGCCCGCCGACCGGGACACCGCTCACTACCTCGACCTGATGAAGCGCAAGTACGGTCTCGTCGCGCGGGTCGGCTTGCTGGGCAGCCGGCTGAAGGGGCCCGGGCACCGCATGGCGGGCATCCGGGTCCGACTCGCGGAGTGACCCTCGCGGGGACCCTGCAGCGTCCGGCCCCGCGCCCGCCCGCACTCTTGTCGACGGGTTGCCGGATCTCGGGCGGCCTTGCTCCGAGTCGGGCGGGCCCACCTCGCGACATCCGGTGTCCGGGCTCTCGCCGGCGCGGCCCTCGAACGCGGCGACCACGTCCTGATCGTCGCCGTCGCCCTCGGCATCATCCCGATGGCCGCCCCGGACCCCTGCCAGGCCTTCCCTGAGAGCGCCCGCATCGTCCTCGGCTCCGGCATCGGCTGCCTGGTGGCCGTCCTGCTCGACCTGGCCCGGCACCCCGGCTCCCGGGCGCGACACGCCGTACGCAGTACCGAATTCCCGCACGCGCTTCCCGGCCGCCGCCGGCCGCCGGGTGGGGTCCCGCGACCGGGTGCGTACGGCTTTCGGCCCTTCCTCGCGCCGGGATGCGCCGGCGGCGCGCCCGGCGGCCGCGGTTCATGACCTCCGTCACACGGGTGTGTTCCGCCTGGTCACCGCCGTCAACGGCTCCCGCTTCCTTGATCATGTCACGAGCCAAGTCCGGATGATCAGTGATAGCTTTTTCGGACCCTTGTTTCATTTACATGTCAATAGCCTGTCGAACCTGGACCGTTGAGGAAGAGGATCGTGAAGCAGTCAGTGGAAAGCGCCCCCGGCCGGACCGAGTTGGTGCACAGGGAGTTCGCCCGCCAAGCGAACACGTTCGAGGACGCGCGTCTCAATGGTGCCTTCACGATGCACCTGCGCGGTCTCGTCGACTTCATCGCGCCCGACGCGGACGCGGTCTGTCTGGACTCCGCCTGCGGCACGGGCATCGTGGCCCGCGCCCTGGCTCCCCGGGTGCGCCACGTCACCGCCCTGGACACCACGCCCGAGATGATCGCGCAGGGCAAGACGCAGGCGGACGCGGAAGGCGTCGCCAACGTCGTGTTCCAGGAGGGCGACGCCGCCCGGCTGCCCTTCCCGGACGACTCCTTCTCCCTCGTCGTGACGCGGTTCTCGCTGCACCACGTCGCCTCCCCCGAGCGGGTCGCCGCCGAACTGGTGCGGGTGTGCCGGCCCGGCGGCCGGGTCGTGGTCGCCGACATGGTGGCGCGCCCCGAACTGCCCGGCGACGCCGACCGGCTGGAGCGGCTGCGCGACCCCTCGCACGGCACGCTCCTCACCGTGGAGCACATCACCGGCCTGCTGACCTCCGCCGGTGCCACCGCCGGGCCCGCCGACGTCTTCGACGTGGAACGGCCCCTCGCCCCGTGGCTGGAGCAGTCCCTGACCCCCGAGGACACCGCGCGCGCCATCGAGCGGGAGCTGGCCGAGGAGCTCGACGGCGGGCCCGCGACCGGCCTGCGCCCGCTGCGCAGGGACGGCGGGCTGTGGTTCACCCAGACGTGGGCGCACCTCTCCGCGCGGGCCGCCGCGTGACCTTACGTACGCTCGCCCCCGCTCCCGACGACTTCTTCGACGGCATCGCCGGCGCCGACGGCACCTGGCGCCCCGTCCGCCCCCTGTTCCTCTCCGCGGACCGCTTCCGCGAGCTGGGCGAGCTCACGCTGCGCGCGAGCCGCCTCGTCCTCGACGCCTGCCGCCGCCGCGCCGCCACCGCGGGCGAGCTGCGCCGCGCCCTCGGCGTACCGGCGGACCGATGGCCGCTGCTCGGCGACGACGAGCCGCTCGGCGACCACCTGCTGGCCGCCGTGCGCCCCGACATCCTCCTGCAGGACGGCACGCCCCGGTTCGTCGAGCTGAACATCGACAGCGCCCTGGGCGGCGCGTCCCACGCCGCGCTCCTCGGCGAGCGCTTCCTCGCGCTGTACGGGGACACGACGCCCGGGCTGCGGGTGCCGCCCTCGGCCGTGGACACCCGGTCCGAGGCGTTACGCACCACCCTCGGCCTGGCGGAGGGCGCCCGCGTGGTCGTGCCCGCCTTCTCCGCGGGGGCCGTCCCCGGTCTGGAGGACCTCGCCGCCTTCACGGCGTGGATGCGGCCGGTCTGCGAGAGCGCCGGACGGCAGGGGCTGGACGCGGTGACGCACCCCCTGGACCGGCTCGCCACCGACGGGCGCGGGCGGCTGCTGGCGGACGGGCGTCCGGTGGACGCCGTGCTCCGGATGTTCGTGAGCCACAGCCAGCCGCCGAGCGCCGGGATGGAGGCCCTGGTCAGGGCGGTGCGGGCGGGCACCGTCCGGATGTTCACCTCCGAGGCGGCCATGCTGCTCGCGCACAAGCTGACGCTGGCCTGGCTCTGGCAGGACGCCGACGGACTCCCCGCCCCCGACCGGGAGTTCATCCACCGGCACATCCCCTGGACCGGTGACGCGGGCGACCGGACCGCCCGGGCGCGCGAGCGCCGCGCGGAGCTCGTGCTCAAGCCGGCCGACGGCTACGGCGGCAGCGGGGTCGTCCTCGGCGCCGCCGTCGACGAAGAGGAGTGGCGGGCGGCGCTCGACCGGGCCGCGCGGGACGGCGGGCACATCCTCCAGGAGTACGTCACCGGGGACCGGGTGCCGGTCGGCTTCCGCCACGCCTCCTCCGGCGAGATCCGCACGGTCGAGGTCCCGTACGTCATCGGCCCGTTCGTCTTCGGGGGGCGGACGTCCTCCGTGCTCGCCCGGCACGGCGTGCCGGGCGGCGGCGCCGTGCTGAACGCCCGGCACGGGGCCTTCCTCAACACCGCACTGCTGACGGAGACGCATGACGACCTCCGCGACCTCTGACGGCGGCCGGAGCGGCGCGGCCTCAGGGGAGTTACGGCTCGGCCGCCGCTTCCGGATCTTCCAGGCGGCGGTCCTCTCCTCCGACCTCGCCGACGGCGTCTACCGCGTCGCCGTCCCGCTCCTCGCCCTGCAGCTGACCCACTCGGCCCTCGCGATCAGCGCGGTGGGCGTGGCGATGCGCATGCCGTGGCTGCTCGTCACCCTGCCGGCCGGCGTGGTGGTCGACCGCTACCACCCGCACCGGGTGCTGCGCGCCGCCTCCTGGCTGCGGATGCCGCTGGTGCTGCTGCTCGCCGCGGCCGCCTTCACCGGTCACCTCTCGGTGTGGGCGCTGGCGCTCGGCGCGTTCGCGGTCGGGGCCGCGGGCACCGTGGTGGACATCGCCGCGCAGTCGCTGGTGCCCCGCCTGGTGGACGGCGCCGCGCTGCCGCGCGCCAACGCGAGCCTGCAGTCCGTGCAGACGGTGATGGCGCAGTTCCTCGGGCCCGCCCTGGGCGGCGTCGTCGCCGCGCTCGGCGCGGGCGGCGGCATCGGCTCCGCGACGGTGCTGTACGTGGTGACCCTGCTGGTCCTCGGCGGTCTGCGGATGCCCGGCGACGGTCCGGCGGCCGAGGTCCGCGGCGGCTCGCCGAAGTCCGTGCTCGCCGACCTGCGGGAGGGCCTCGGCCACTTCCGGAGCCGCCGCGACCTGCTGCACCTGGCCGGGGTCACGGCCTGCGTGAACCTCGCCTACGCGGCCGCGATCACCATCCTGCCGCTGTGGGCCATCGACCCGGGCCGCCTCGGGCTGCCCTCCTGGGCGTACGGTGTGCTGCTCGCCGCGCCCGCGGTGGGCGGCGTGCTGGCCGGGCGCTTCGCGGCGAAGGCGCTGACGCGGTTCGGCGGCGGGAGCGTCCTGCGCGTCTGCGCGCCGCTGGTCGGCGCCTGCTACATGGCGCTCGCGATTCCGCACGTCGCCGCGGCCGCGGTGGCGCTCACCGTCTCCGGGGCCCTGCTGATGGCGATCAACGTCATGAGCGTGACCTACCGGCAGACCTCCATCCCTCCGCAGCTGTTCGGGCGGGTCAACGCCGCCTACCGGTGGATCATCTGGGGCGTCCTGCCCCTCGGCTCGCTGGTCGCGGGGCTGCTGGCCGACGCCTTCGGCGTGGCCTGGGTGTTCCTGTGCACCGGCGGACTGGCCCTGGCCACCGGGCTGCTGCGGGCCCCGCGGCTCACCGAGGACACGGCCGCCCGGACGCCGGCGGACTCGCCCAAGGCTCCTTCAGGATCGTAAGGAACGACGCATGCACATCCTCTTCGTGGACTCGAACGCGGCCTCCCTGGAGGCCTTGCGCTGCGCCAAGGAGGCCGGCCACCGGGTCGGCTACGTGCAGTCGCACACGCCGTACTACCGGCTCGGCGAGCGCGAGCGCGAACTGATCGGCCTGGCCGACTGGTTCAGGGACGGCGTGGTCACCACGGACGCCTCGGCGGTCGCGGAGGTCATCGCCGAGTGCCACGCGGAGCACCCGGTCGACTTCGTCTCCACCCACTTCGACCTGACGGTCGAGGCGGTGGCCCTGGCCTGCGAGAAGGTGGGGGTGCCGGGGCCCGCGTCCGGTCCCGCGCTCACGGCGCGCCGCAAGGACCTGTGCCGGCGGGCGCTGGCCGCCGCCGGGCTGCCCTCGGCCCGCTTCGCCACGGCGGACTCCACCGCCGGGGCGCTGGTCGCCGCCGGGGAGGTCGGGTACCCGGTCGTGATCAAGCCCCCGTCCGGCGCCGACAGCGCGCTGTCGTTCGTCGCGCACACCGAGGAGGAGGCGCGGGCCGCGGCCGACCAGGTGCTGCACCGGCTCGACTCCGTGCCGGAGCTGTGGCGCGAGCAGTACTCGCGGGGCGTCCTCGTCGAGGAGCTGCTGGTCGGCCCGCTGGTCTCGGTGGAGATCGGGGTGCGCGGCGAGGAGTTCTTCCCGTTCTCCGTCAGCGGGCGCACCCGCTCGGCCGACGACCAGGTCATCGAGCTGGGCGCGCACATTCCGGAGCCGCTGGGCGCGCGGGAGCGGGACGAGTGCGTCGCCTACGCGCGCCAGGTGTGCCGCGCGGTCGGCCTGGACCGGGGGATCTTCCATCTGGAGATGATCCGCACGGAGCGCGGACCGGTCCTGGTGGAGGCCAACGCCCGCATCATGGGCGGGGTGATGCCGGCCCTCTACCGGCACGCCACGGGCCGGAGCATCTACACGGCCTATCTGGAGCTGCTGAGCGGCGCGCCGGTCACGGTCCCGGAGGCGACGGGGGTGGCGATGAGCCGGCGGCTGCTCGCCCGCCGCGCGGGCGTGCTGCCCGACCGGCTCGACGTGGCGTGGCTGGAGGAGTACGGGGACGCGCTCGTCCGGTACGACACCTTCGCGCAGTTCGGGGTGGGCCCGGGCAGCGAGGTCGCGGCGGGCGCGTCGCTCGGCCGGGTGATGCTGCTCGGCCGCGACCACGCCGAGGTCTCGGCGGCCGTCAGGGAGATCACCGGGCGCTTCGAGCGCATGCTGGGGCTGCCGCTGATGCCGGGCGAGAACGACCCCGAGCGGTCCGACCACTGGAACATCACGTCCACCATGTGAGACGTCGATGTTGTGAGATTGTCCATACCTCCCTTGATCAACAAGCTGTTGAATTCTCGCCACCGGGCGACTGAAGTGGCATGCAACAGCTCCAACACCCTGGAATAGAAGGAGAGTTCAGCGTTGCACGGAACCTTCGCCAGCATCACGGCGCTTCCCCCCGTCTACAGCGAGGTCCTGGAGGACGAACGGCCCATACGCTCCTGGCTGCGGGCCGGCCCAGGCGACACCGTCTTCAGCATCGCCTCCGGCGGCGACAACGTCCTCAACCTGGCCCTCGACGGTCCGGCCAAGGTCTACGGCCTCGACATCAGCCCCGCCCAGACCGCCTACTGTCGCGCCAAGTCGGCCGCGCTCGGCGGACTTCCGCACGACGCCGCGATGCGACTCCTCGGCGTCCACGAGGCCCCCGCCGAGGAGCGCTCCGCGCTGCTCGACGAGGTGCTGACCGCCGCCGGGACCACCGTCGAGGATCCCGCCGCCCGTGAACTCGCCCTGGCCCAGGGCCTGCTGCAGATCGGCGCCTTCGAGCAGCTGGTCGGCGTGGTCCGGGCCGAGATCCACCAGGCGGTCCCCGACCGGGTGCTGCGCGCCCTGATGACCGAGCCCGACCACGCCGAGCGGCTCCGCATATGGAAGGACGAGGACATCGCGGCCAAGCTGCTGCCGGTGTTCCGGCTCTTCTTCGCCGAGGACTCGCTGAAGGACGTCTTCACCCCGGCGAGCTTCCACGACATCTTCGACTGCTCGCCCTTCCCCGAGTTCCTGCTCTCCGTCATCGAGCGGCGCCTCGTCGAGGACGACCCGACCGGCAACTACTACATGCACCGCTGGTGCTTCGGCGGCTACCTGCCGGGCGGCGCCCTGCCGCCGTACCTCCAGGCGGACGAGAACGACCGGCTGAAGGAGGCACTCCCGCGCGTCGAGTGGGCGACCGGGCACCTCCTGGAGTTCCTCGGCGGCCTCGCCGACGGCGAGGTCAGCGGCTTCAACCTGAGCAACGTCCTCGACTGGTGCGAGAACGACTACGTCGAGCAGACCTTCGACCAGCTCACCCGCGCCGCCGCCCCCGGCGCCCGCGTGTTCGTCCGCTCCTTCCTCAAGGAGCGCCCGTTCGCCGCGCACGCCGCGAAGCTCGGCTGGGTCCGCGACACCGAGGCCGAGGCCGCGGCCCAGGACGCCGACCGCGTCGGCTACTACCCGCACTACCAGCTCTGGGAGCTGAGGGCGTGAGCCTGCTCGGCCTGACGCCCGCCGTCACCGGCACCGCGCCCTTCGGCAGCTGCTACCAGCAGGCGGCCGCGAACCTCGCCTCCTGGAAGGGGCTCGACCACCCGGCGGAGACCCTCTGCACCACCTGGGGGTTCTCCTGGGGCGGCGGTCCCGTCCTGGACGGAAGCGGCCGCTGGAGCGCGGCGGCCGCCGCCGTCCACCGGATGGACCTCGCCGACCGCACCTTCGGCTCCTGGGACGCGGCCGAGGACGCCGCACGCGCGTCCCTCGACGCCGGCCACCCCGTGGCGGCCGCCGTGGACGCCTTCCACCTGCCGTCCCCCTACGAGGGCCGGGAGCACATCGCGCACTGCGTGCTCCTGCTGGCCCACGAAGGGGACCGGGTGTGGATCAGCGACCCCATGAACCGGCCCGAGCCCACCGCGTACTCCGCCGAGGCGTGGCGGCGCATGCGCTCCGCCGAGGCGGCCGGCTCCTACCGCACCCTGCTGCTCACCTCGGGACCCCGGCACCCGGCCACGCCCCTGGAGCTGGCCACGGCGGTGCGCGAGGACGCCCGCTCCCACCGGAGCGCCGACCGCGCGGCCTTCGAGGGCTACCTCTCCGCCCGCGAGGCGGAGGCGGCGGACCCGGCGGAGGTGCTCGACGTCAGCGGCGTGGCGGCCGAACGGCTCTACCTGGGGCAGCTGTTCAAGCGGCTGGCGGGCGGAGCGGGCTCCGGCGAGGAGGCGGCCGCCGTGGCGGAGGGCTTCACCTCGCTCTCCCGCCGCTGGTACCTGCTGCACACCCTGTCCCGCGAGAGCGGCGGCAGCGCCACGGGCCGCGCGCGGCTCCTGCGCATGCTGGCCGACCTCGGCGACAGAGAAGCACGCCTGACGGATGCGGTGGACGCGCTCGTGTCCGCCCTCACCGCGCAGGCCCGGTGAAGAGGAACTGATGAACGACACCGCACGGCAGTACGACGCCGTCATCCGCGAGGCGCTCGTCACCCATTCCGACCTGGGCGACACCGCCCTGGAGGTGGACCGCGACGCCGACCTGTACGCGATCGGCCTCACCTCGCTCCACTCGGTCCGCGTCCTGCTCTCCGTGGAGGACACGCTCGGCGTGGAGATCCCGGAACAGCACGTGGGCCGGGCCCTGTTCAGCTCGATCGGCCACTTCAACGACGTCCTCCTGGACATCACCGGCAGCACCCCGGGAGCCGTCCGGTGACGGCCTCCGACCGCGTGCTGTCGTACGCCGAGGCACGCGAGGCCGCGCTGCGGGCCCGTGTCGTCCTCGCCGAGCACGCACGCGCCACCGACCGCGAGGCCGCGTTCCCCGCCGAGCCGGTCGCCGCCCTCCGCGCGGAGCGGCTGCTGTCCGCCGCCGTCCCCAAGGAGTACGGCGGCCACGGCCTGGGGCCGGACGAACTCGCCGCGCTGGCCGCCGTCCTGGGCGGCGGCTGCGGCTCCACCGCCATGGTCTGGGCCATGCACCAGCTGCAGCTCGCCTGCCTGGCGGGCGCCGCCGGCACGTCGCCGGAGCTCGTCGCCTACCTCCGGGAGGCGTGCGCCGAGCAGCTGCTCGTGGCCTCCGTCACCTCCGAGGCCGGAGTCGGCGGCAGCCTGCGCGAGAGCCGCTGCGCGCTGGTGCCGGACGGCGCGGAACTGCTCCTGGAGAAGGAGGCCACCACCGTCTCCTACGGCGCGTACGCCGACGCCTTCCTCGTCACGGCCCGCGCCCGCCCGGACGCCGCGCCCACCGACCAGGTGCTCGTACTGGTCAGGGCGGGGCAGGCCCGGCTCACCCGGACCGGCGAGTGGGACACCCTGGGGATGCGCGGCACCTCCAGCCCGGCGCACTCCCTCTCCGCCCGCGTCCCCGCCGCCCAGGTGCTGCCCGTGCCGTTCGGCGAGATCGCGACCCGCTGCATGGTGCCGCTGTCGCACCTGCTGTGGGCCGGGGTGTGGACCGGCATCGCGGCCGACGCGGTGCGCCGCGCCGCGTCGTTCGCCCGCGCCCGCGCCCGGGCCCAGCTGCGCTCCGGCACCGTCGTGGACGACCCGCGCCTCGGGCAGGCCTACGCCTCGCTGCGCGTCCTGCAGGACTCCGTACGGCAGTTCGGCGCGGACTACACCCGGTTCACCGCCGAGCCGGACGCCGACACCACCGCGATCACGGTGCGGGCCAACGCCCTGAAGACCTCCGTGTCCACCGGCTGCCTGCGGGTGGTCGAACAGACCCTGGAGATCTGCGGCATGGCCGGCTACAGCGAGTCCGGCCCCTACTCGGTCGCCCGCCATCTGCGGGACCTCCACTCGGCCCGGCTGATGATCGCCAACTCCCGTCTGGACCAGTCCAATTCCCAACTCCTGCTCCTCGGAGGGAGCGTGATCGACGCATGACCGCGTACGAACGGACGCACCAAGGCTGGACCGCCCCCACCGGGCTGCCCGGCACCCTCGGCCTCACCCCGCGCTTCGAGGAGGTGATCGCCGGATTGCAGCAGGCCCTCAACACCGCGGGCGCGGTGCCCTCGCCGGGCCCCGTCTGGTATCCGCCGGTCGTCCCCCAGGCGCTCCTCGAACGCGCGGAGTACGCCGAGTCCTTCCCGCACCTCCTCGGCACCGTGCACGCCCTGGCCGAGGGAACCGACCGGGCCGAAGGCCCCTCCTCCTCCGGCGTGGCGCTCGCCCCCGCCGCCTGCTACAGCGTCTACCCGTCCTTCGCCGACCGGGAGCTGACCGCGCCGGCGCAGGTGGACGTCGCCGGCTACTGCTACCGGCACGAGGCGACCACCGAACTCGGGCGCTTCCGCACCTTCCGGATGCGCGAGTTCGTCAGGGTCGGAGACCCCGAGACCACGCTCGACTGGCGGGACGAGTGGATCGCCCGCGGCGAGGCGCTCTTCTCGCGGCTCGGCGTGAAGGTCTCCGTCCAGTCGGCGACCGACCCGTTCTTCGGCCCCGGCGGGCGGTTCATGCGCGCGAGCCAGCTGGAGCAGTCCCTGAAGTACGAGTTCGTCGCCAAGGTCTCCGACGCCGACGAGGGCACGGCCATCGCCTCGGCCAACTACCACAAGGACCACCTGGGCGCCCGCTTCGGCATCGGCTACGCGGGCCGGGGCACGGCGCACAGCGCGTGCACCGCCTTCGGCCTGGAGCGCGTCGCCCTCGCCCTCGTCCACGCCCACGGAGACGACCGGGCGAACTGGCCGTCCCTCACGGAGGAGGTCATATGACCGCGCACCACCTCGTGACCGGCGCGACCGGCTTCGTCGGCGGCGCCCTGGTCCTGGAACTCTTACGCCGGACCGACGCCGAGATCACCTGCGTCGTCCGGGAACGGCCCGGCCGCCCCGCGCGGCAGCGCCTCGACGCCGCGCTCACCGCGGCCGCGGAGGCGTACGGCGAGCAGGACCTGATCCCGCTCTTCGCCGACCGGTGCCGGGCGGTGGCCGGCGACGTCACCGAGGAGCGCTGCGGCGTGGACACCGCGGGACTGCCGGACGTCGACGAGGTCTGGCACGCCGCGGCCTCGCTGGACTTCGAGGAGCGCCGCAAGGACGAGATCCTGCGCGACAACCTCGACGGCACCCGGCACGTCGTGGCCCTCGCCGAGGCGCTGAAGGCGCCCCGCTTCAACTACGTGAGCACCGCGTACGTCGCGGGCGAGCGGACCGGCTGGATCCCGGCCCGGCCCGTGCCCGCCGGCACCACCAGCAACAACGCGTACGAGCACAGCAAGATCCAGGCGGAGGCGGTGGTGCTCGCCGGCGGCTTCGAGCGCACCCGGATCCTCCGGCCCAGCATCGTCATCGGACACAGCCGCACCCTGGCCGCGACCAGCTTCACCGGCATGTACGGCTTCGTGAACGGGCTGTCCGCCGCGCGCGCCGAAGTGCGCCGGCACCTCGGCGACATGCTGGTCTTCCGGCCGCTGCGGATCCGCGCCGCCGCCGACGCGCGCATCAACTTCATCCCCGTCGACCGGGTGGTCGCGGCGGCGGTCGGCGTGAGCCTCGCCGACGGCGACTCGGACGTCTACCACCTGGCCAACTCGCGCCAGCCCACGGTCGGCGAGTCGCTCTCCGTGCTGTGCGAGCTCCTCGCCATCCGCAAGCCCGTGTACGTGACGGACGCGGAGGAGTTCACGCTCATCGACGAACGCGTCGACGAGCGCCTGGAGTTCTACCGCTCGTACATCCACGGCTCGAAGGACTTCGACCTGGCGAACGTGAACAAGCTCGTCGGCGACGACGTCCTCGACCACCCCCTGCCCCCGGAGCGACTCGCGGACTTCATGGGCTGGTACCTGGACCGCCGCGGGCTGAGAGGAGACTGACCATGCACGTCAAGGGCATCGAGTCGTGGGACCTCGCCTACGACGGCAGGCAGGCACTGCACCGCACCGAGGACGGCAGCGAGCTCTACTACGAGCTGCGCGGCACCGAGGGACCGGTCGTCACCCTGGTGTCGACGATCTACGTGGTGAGCACCGCCTGGCGGAACTTCACCGGCGACCTCGCCGGCGACCACCGGCTGCTCTCCTACGACCTGCGCAACCAGGGCGCGTCCGAGGGCCGGCCCGCGGAGTTCGCCCAGCACACCGAGGACCTGAAGTCGCTCCTCGACGACCTCGGGATCGAGCGCACCTACCTCGTCGGCACCTCCATCTCCACGCTGATCTGCCGGGACTTCGCCAACGCCCACCCCGAGCGGGTGGCGGGCCTGGTCCTGGTCGGGCCGCCGTTCAGCCCCCGCGGCTCCTCGCGCCGCCGGCGCGTCGCCAAGTCCTGGCTGGCGGCGCTGGACGCGGGCGGCCCGCGCGCCCTGTTCGACCTGATCTATCCCCTGGTGTTCGGCGACAAGGCGATCGCCGAGGGCGGATCGGGCGCGTACCTCGCCCTGAGGGAACGATTCCTCGCCATCAACTCGGCGGCCCAGCTGCGCGCCAACCTGCGCGAGGCGCTCGGCGCCGGCGACCAGGTGGAGCGGCTCGCCTCCATCGAGGCGCCCACGCTGCTGCTCTCCGGCGACGACGACTTCTCCACCACCGAGTCGACGCTCGACGCCACCGCGGAGATCATGCGGAGCGCCGCGGTGGAGATCATCCGGGAGTGCGGCCACCTGCCGTACTTCGAGCAGCCCGAGGCGTTCCAGGACGCCGTCGCGCGCTTCGTCGCCTCGGTGGAGGACGGGACGTTCCCCGCGCCGTGGACCGCCCCCGCGACCGAAGGGAAGGGCCGATGAGCGCCCTGACGGACGAGGAGACCGTCCTCGAACGCCTCGTGGCCCTCCTGGAGCACGTCGCCGCCGACGTGCTGGAGGGTCCCGTCACCGACACCGGGCCGGGTTCGCTGCGCCGGCTCGGTCTGACCTCCGTGAAGCTGCTCGAGTTCCTCGTCGCGATCGAGGACGAGCTCGGCCATGTCTGGGACGACGACGTGGAGGAGTCGGTCATCGGCTCCCTCGACGCGATGGCCGCCCACATCAGCGCCGCCGGTGTCGCCCCGGCCCCCATGAATCGAGACTGACATGACCTCGACATCCTCCACGCGTACGCTCCCGAAGTTCCTCACGGACTACGCCCCGACCCGCTTCCGGCAGCGCCTCACGCCCTTCTCCCGGATGCCCATCACCGGGCGGATCGGCGAGGTGTGGCACCTCGCCGCACAGCGCAACCCGCGCAACCCGGTGATCGTCGACCGGGCCCCCGACGTGGACCCGGGCGGCCCCCGGGAGCGCAGCTACCGCCAGTGGGCGGCCCTCGTCGACGAGCTCGCCGTCAAACTGGTGGCGCTCGGCGTCAAGCCCTGGGACCGGGTGGCCGTCGTCAAGGAGAACCACCTGGACGTGGCGCTCCTCGCCTCCGCCGCCGCCCGCATCGGCGCCGTGCCCGCGCTGATCACCAACAACCACCCGCACGAGACGATCACCGTGATGCTGGGCCGCCTGGAGCGGCCGTACCTGATCACCGACGCGGTGACCGTCGAGCGCATGCGGCTCGACAAGGACACCCTCGCCGAGCTGACCGAGGCCACGGCGTGCCTCGGCGAGGTGCCCCAGGACCGGCCCGACCTCCGGGTGTTCGCCGAGCTCGGCGGCGGCCCGGTGCCCGCACCGGCGCTGCGCGCCCACCACGAGCCCATGGTCATCACCCACACCTCCGGCACCACCGGCATCCCCAAGCTGGTGATGCACTCGGCCGAGTCGCTGTACTCGCTCGCCCTGGTGGAGGCCGAGCGCTGGCCGTTCTTCCGGCTGCGGGAGGACGACACGGTCGCGTTCTGCGAGCCGTACTCCCACCAGCGGGTCATCACCGGACTGCTGCCGCTGGCGACGGTCGCGCCCAAGCTGGTCATGATGTCCGACCCGCTCTCGCCGCGGGTGCGCGAACTGCTCGTCGAGCACCGGCCGACGCTGGTCGAGACGCTGCCCAACGCCTTCCTCGCCTGGGAGGAGCTGGCGCGCGACCCCGAGCGGCCCTTCCGGAACGTCCGCGTCTACGTGAACTCCTTCGACGCCATCCACACCCGGACCGTGCGGACCTTCCTCGCGGCCACCGACCGCAAGCTGCCCGTGTGGGTGCAGTCGTGGAGCCAGACCGAGGCCGGCGCGGTGGCGATCCGTCCGTACCTGCGCGGTTCGGTGAAGCGGCGCGGCCACCGGCCGCCGCCCACCCAGGTGCTCGGCTGGCCGGTCCCGGGCTTCGGGAAGATCCGGGCCCTCGACCCGGCCACCGGACGGCCGGTGCGCCGCGGCGAGGTCGGCCTCGTCCAGTTCTCCGCGCCCGGCCGCTGTCTCGCGTACGTCGGCGAGCAGGAACGCCACGACAACAAGCGCGACGGCCAGTGGTGGAACCTCGGAGACCTGGCGCTGATCAACCGCTGGGGCGCGGTCCGGCTGATCGACCGCGAGATCGACCGGATCCCCGGCGGCAGCGCGCTGGAGATCGAGGACGTCCTCCTCGACCGGCTGCCGGAGACGACCGAGGTGATCGTGCTGGCCGTGGCAGGCTCGAAGCCGCAGCCCGTCTACAGCACGCAGGGCGACAAGCCGGTCACCGCGGCGGCGTGGGCCCGCGTCACGGCCGACCTGCCGGCGATGGCGGAGCCGATCCACATCCGCTGGGACGAGTTCCCGCGCACGGCGACCTGGAAGGTGCGCCGGGTGATGCTCCGGGAGCAGCTCTTCGAGGGCTCGTCGGCCATCGGTCTGGGCAACTGGACCTGACGGCCGGACCGTACGGGGCCGTCCCCGGCGCTCCTGCCGCCGGGGACGGCCCGCCCCGCCCGACCCACCGGAGGACCGCGTGCGCACCACCCTGCTGACCCGCGACGGCGAACGGCTCGACGCCGCCCATCTGCCCGGTCCGGCCGGTTCGGACCTCTGCGTCGTCATGGCGCACAGCTTCACCGGAAGCCGCCACGGGAAGGCCTTCCGCGGGCTGGCGGCGGAGCTCCGCCGCGCCGCGTCGGTGGTGACCTTCGACTTCCGGGGCCACGGCCGCTCGTCGGGCCTCTCCACGGGCGGCGCGGCGGAAGTCCACGATCTCGCGGCCGCGGTGGAGTTCGCCCGCGCGCGGGGCCATGCCAGGGTGGCGGCGGTCGGCTTCTCGATGGGCGCGGCGTGCGTCGTCCGCCTGGCCGCGGCGGAACCGGGCCTGCTGGAGGCCGCGGTGGCCGTCAGCGCGCCGGCCCGCTGGCAGTACCGGGGAACCACGCGGATGCGTCTGGTGCAGGGGCTGACCTCGACCGGCCCCGGCCGCGCCGCCCTGCGGCTCGCGACCGGCACCCGTCTCTCTCCCGTCCCGTGGGACCCGGCGACGGAGTCGCCCCTGGACGCGGTCCCGAAGGTCGCCCCCACCCCGCTCCTCCTGATCCACGGCGACCGCGACCCCTACTACCCCCTCGCGACGGCCCACGCCCTCAAGGCGGCGGCCGGCGATTCCGCACGCCTCTGGGCGGAGGCGTCCATGGGTCACGCGGAGGCGGGCACCTCCACCGCCCTGATGCGCCGGACGGCCGCGTGGCTCACCGAGGCGTGCCCGTGAGCCAGTGGGCCAGCCGGTCCGGGGGAGTGGTGCGCAGTTCGCGGTGGAGGGCGCGCAGGAGCTCGGGGCGGTGGAGCAGGGGCCGGGTCGCGGGGGCGGTGGTGGCGAGCGCGAGCACCAGGCCGGTCCAGGCCTCGGGCGATTCCGGGTCCTCGGCGAGGAGCCGGGTGTAGGCGGGGACGGCGGCCGGATCGCCGGAGAGCAGGGCCAGGTCCGCGGGGCAGGGCGGTTCGGGGGCCGGCGGCGGGGCGGGGTCCCGGGGCGGGGCGAGGAGCCGGCGGATCAGCCGGGTGCGCGGGTGCGACCAGGGCGTGTCCGGGTCGGGGGCGAGGGTGGCGGCGGCCACCGCGTGCGGGGCGAGCCCCGCCAGATGGGAGCTCGCCAGGGCGCGTACGTCGGCGGGGGCGGGGGCCAGGTGGCGGACCCGCCACTCGGTGCGGTGGTCGGTGGCGGCGAGCGCGGCCCACGCGTCGACGCCCGGCCGGACCCGCGCGTCGGCCTCCCAGGCGTCCAGCCGGGCGGCCATGCCCGCCACGAAGCGGCGGCCGTGGGCGGTGAGCGCGGGATCCGCGGCGAGGGTGCGCACCGCCTCCCGGGTCTGACGGCGGCTCAGCGCGAACTCGAACTCGGCGGCGGCCCGCCAGGACCGCTCCACCCGGTCCAGGTGGCGGGAGCGGAACTCGGTGATGCCGAGGAAGGCGTACGCGCCCTGCAGCAGCCCGCTCAGCGGGCGGGGGTCGTTGCGCCAGGGGGCGTGGTGCCGGGCCTGCCCGTCGTCCCGCTCCAGCGTCAGCAGATGGATCAGCGCGCCCAGTTTGTTGTGCTGGAACTCGTGGACGAGGGCCACCGCGAAGGCCACCGGGTCCGGCGGCAGCGACAGCAGCAGCCCCCCGAAGGCGTCGTCGGAGGAGATGCTGCGGACCGCCCCGCCCGGCGGCCCGGTGACCGCCGTCAGACTGCGCAGCCCCTCCGCGAGCGCCCCCGCAGCCTCCGGGTCGCACTCCTCCAGGACCCGGAGGGCCTGCCCGAACCCCTCCTCCCAACCGGCCGCCCGCTCCGGCGCGAGCCGCTCCGGCGGCAGCGTCCGGCTCAGGTCCCGGTAGGGGTCCAGGTCGTCGAGCCACACCTCCGCCGCCCGCCCGGCCACCGGGGCCCGCAGCCGGCGCAGCCCCAGCCACCCGGGCGCGTCGCCGCCCGGCCGGCCCCGGGGCGGACCCACGGCCTCGCGGTGCGGCTCCACGGTCAGCCGGCCGGCCTCCACCGCCACCTCCGCCGTCGCCCAGCGGGGGCGGTCCGGCAGCCGGGCGAGTCCCAGGGCGGGGAACATCACGGCGCCGTCGCGCAGCGGCACGGTGGTGCGCAGCGGCAGCCCGGCCCGTACCGAGGCGGCGGCGCAGAGCGAGAAGAGCTGACCGAGGTCGGTCCAGAGCGGCCCGTCGCCCCAGGCCGTGTGGTGCAGCCGGCGCAGCCCGTACGCCAGCCAGGCGCCGACCTGGGGATGCAGCAGCAGCTCCCGGAACTCCTCCGGCGCCCGCTCCTGGGCCGCCGTCAGCGCGTCCCAGGCGCTGTCCGGGGACGGCAGCGGTCCCAGCGCACCGGGCGTCCGGGCCGCGCCGTCGAGCAGCGCCCGCAGCAGCAGGAGCCGCCGGCTGTACTCGGTGGTGGACAGGAAGCGGACGGCGCCGGCGTCGCCCCGGCCCGCGGCGAGGGCGTCGAAGTGCTCGGTGGGGACGAGGTGGTGCGCGGCGCGGGCGGGCCCGTGGCCTCCGGCGTACTGCACCCTGGGCTCCTGGGCCGTCAGTCGCCCGAGGGCCCCTCGCCGCCTCCTCCGCCGAAGTTGATCCGGGGCCGCTCGATCTGACGCAGCAGCCGGTCGAGGGCGGGGGCGTGCAGGAGGGGGTCCTGGGTGCGGAGGGCCGACAGGGGGACCTCGCTCAGATCGACCAGTTCGGATCCCATGTGCTCCGTGGGCGTGTGCATCGGTTCCCCCTCACCACGCTGAACCCCGTCACCTTTCATGATGGCCCAGGGCCGGTGGTTCGGGAAGGGCGTGATCAGGGCGGTCAACCCCTCGAATCCGGCCAAAGCCAGCGTCCCGCCCACCGCGTCACCGCCTCCTCCTCGGGAGTGCCCGCCCCGATCAGCGCGACCGCGTCGACGAGGGCGGCCAGGCCGCCGGGGTGGCGGCGGCAGGACCGGACGATGGAGACGATGTCCGGCCGGGGCGCTCCGAACCGGGGGATGGAACCGGCCAGTTCGACGGGGAGCATGGACACGATGAGCTGGCGCTGCTGCTGGTCCGCCATGCCCGGCGCGGCGCTCAGCACCCCGATGAGCTCGGGCAGGGCCGCGTCCGGCACCTCCCGGTCGGCGCTCCGGGGCGCGGGGACGGTGAGCAGCCGCTCGTCGCCCGCCGCGGAGACGTACCGGACGGTGGTGGGCCGCTGGCCCGTCCCGGCGGCGGCCCCCGGCCCGGTGAACCGCGCCGCGACCGTCTCCGCGAGGGCGTCCGGGTCCGGCGGCCACGCCGCCCCGTCCGCCGCGTCCAGGGCGGCGAGGACCACCTCGGAGAACGCCCCGGTCTGCCGTACGGGGTCGTTCCCGGCGCGCTGGCCGGGACCGGCCGCCAGCAGCACGGACTGCGCCCGGCCCGGCAGCCGCTCGCCGCCCGGCGGCACCTCGGCCGGGAGCGCGCGGGCGAAGCCCAGGTCCTCCACGAAGGTCTGGCAGGAGTCCACCACCCAGATCTGGCGCGGGAAGCCGGGGAACAGATCGGTGGTGAAGGCGGTCAGCCAGGCGTCCAGGTCGAGGTTGCGCCGGTCGTCGCCGGTGGCGTCGGCGTAGAAGAGCCGCCGGTGGCCCTGCGGGTCGGTGACGCCGTGGCCGCCCCAGAACACCCACAGGAGATCGCCCTCCAGGGCGGGCAGCCGGCGGGTCAGCACCTCCTGCACCGCCTCCCGCCCCGCCGCCCCCTCGGCGACGTCGGTGACCGGGCCGCCCGCCCCCGGCAGCGCGGCGAGCAGCAGCGAGATCCGCTCCGCCGGCACCCCGCGCCGCCGCAGCCAGGCGGTGAACCGGCGGGCGTCCGCCGCCGGGCCCGGCAGGTCCCACGCCGGGCCCGCCGCGTACCGCTCCACCCCGACGACCAGGGCGTGCGTCCGCTCCGGCCGGGCCGGCGTCACGGCAGCTCCGCCGCGAGCAGCCGGTACAGCTCCGGATTGCCCCAGTAGGCGCTGTGCGCCAGCGGGAAGGGCTGCCGCCCGTCGACCTCCACGTCCCGCACCCGGCCGGGGAAGATCCCGGCGCCCAGGTAGCTCAGCAGGTCGCGGCGGTCGTACACGTTGATCCAGGGCGGCACGTGCGGGGGCAGCGGGGCGCCGTGCTCCAGGCTCGGCAGCGCCCCCAGTTCGTAGAGGAACGGCGCCTGGGAGCCGACCGTGACCAGGAGCGCCACCTCCGGCAGCGCCCGCAGCACCAGCAGGTCGAGGGAGGCGATGCCGCCGAGGCTGTGCGCCAGGACCACCACCGGCGGCTCCGCGGCGGCGACGGCCGTGGCGACGGCCTCCCGGATCGCCTCGCCGCGCGCCAGGTAGAGCAGGACGTCCCCGGCGGCCGGATGGGCGGCGTCGGTCAGCGCCGACCGGCGCTTCACCGCTTGCGCCGAGGCGAGCCCGAGGACGAGCCGCCCGGCGAGCCTCCCGACCCGCCGGGTCACCGGCCCCCGGTGGACGCCCGCGCCGTCGCCGGGGAGCAGGGCGGTGATCCGCTCCACGACGGCGTCCCGGGCGGCGCCGTCGAAGGCGGGCGGGGCGGCCGCGCGCTCGGCCGTCCGGCGGACCGCCTCGGCGGTGAATGCCCGTGCGAGAGCGTCCGCCTCGGCGGCGGCCACGGGGGAGCGCAGGAAGTCCCGGCAGTCCGGCGAGGTCAGTACGGCGGCCAGGGCGGCGGCGAACTCCCCGCCGATCCCCGCCGCGTCGAGCGGCCCGCGCAGGGCGTCGTCCCCGGCGAGCGCCACGGCCGCCGCCCTGAGCGCCTCGCCCGGAGGCGCGGCGCCGGGGGCCAGCTCGGTCCGCCCGCCGGGCTCCGAGGCGAGCAGCCGCAGTTCGAGCAGCGGGTCCAGATAGAGCAGGCCCCAGAACTCGACGTCCCCGGCGTCCCCCTCCGCCCCCGGCGCGGCGCGCCCGGAGCCGTACCCCGGGACCGACAGGCCGCCCGCGCGCAGGTCCGAGCCCGCGCTCCCGCCCCAGTAGCAGGGGGCCACGGCCACCTCGGGGCGGACCGCCGCGATCCCCTCCCTGACCCGCTCCAGCGAGGCGGTGTACCCCGGCTCTCGCACCCCCGTGCCGTGTACGAACAGCACCGTAGTCACGTGCGACCCCCCGTCCACGGCCGTCTAGGCCAAACGGCTTCCACGATAGGTCACTTGCCCGCCGGGCGGCTACACTCCGTAGGGGCCGTGCCCCAACGGGGAGGCGGGCCGGAAGGGGATCGCCGGTGAGCTCGGATTCCGTCACCACGCACGTCGTCGCGGCTCTCGCGGTGGTCGTCGCCGCCTCCCACGCGCTCGGCGCGCTCGCCCGAAGAATCGGTCAACCTCCCGTCGTGGGACAGCTGTTCGCCGGCATCGCCCTGGGGCCCAGTCTGCTCGGTCTGGTCCCCGGCGGCGTCCACGGGACGCTCTTCCCGACCGAGATCCAGCCGATCCTGAACGCCCTCGCCCAAGTGGCGCTCGTCTTCTTCCTGTTCGCTGTGGGTTACGAACTGGACCTCGGGATGCTCCGGGGGCAACGCTCGGTGACCACCGTCTCGGTGAGCGGCTTCGTCCTCCCGATGCTCCTCGGCGCCGCGATCGTGCTCCTCCTGCCCGGCCCCTTCGCCGCCGCCAACGGCGACCGGCCGACCGACCTCACCTTCCTCCTCTACATGGCGATCGCCCTCTCGGTCACGGCCGTCCCCGTCCTCGCCAGCATCATCAAGGACCAGGGCCTCGCCGGGACCAGGCCCGGCACCGTCGCGATGGCCTCCGCCGGCGTCATCGACGCGCTGAGCTGGCCCGTCCTCGCCGTCGTCCTCGTCGGCGGGGTGCACGGCTCGGCCCGCGAGTGGGCCGTCAAGGCCGTCCTCCTCGTCGTCTACGTGCTGCTGATGCTCTTCGCGGTACGCCCCCTGATGGCACGCTGGATCGGCCGCCCCGGCACCCCCGTCTCCCGCCAGGTCCCGGTCGCCGTCACCGTCGCCCTCGCCTCCGCCTGGGCCACCAACGCCCTCGGCCTGCACGTCATCTTCGGCGCCCTGCTCGCCGGCGTGATCATGCCCCGCAGGCCCGACGGAGCCCCGGACGGGCGGCTGCTGCGCCCCCTCCAGGACACCGGCGGGCTGCTGCTGCCGATGTTCTTCGCCGTCTCCGGCATGGCCGTCGTCCTCGACGGGCTGCGCGCCTCCGACCTGCTGCTCCTCGCGGTGATAATCGCCGCCGCCGTGGTCGGCAAGGTGGCCGCCGGCGCCTTCGCCGCCCGGGCCGGACGGCTGCCCTGGCGCGAGTCGCTCCTGATCGGGGTGCTGCTCAACACCCGGGGCCTCACCGAGCTGATCGTGCTCAACGTCGGCCTCCAGGCCGGGGTGATCGGCCCCCGGCTGTACGCCCTCCTGGTCGTCATGGCCCTGGTCACCACCGCCGCCGCCGGGCCGATGATCCGGCTCCTGCGCCACCCGGCCGACCCGCTTCCCGCCCCCAGGGAGGGCAACCGCACCGGCGGGGGCACCCCGGAGATCTGGTCCGGCCCCGAGACCCTCCCCGGCCCCGCGCCCGCGGGGCCCGTACCGGACCCGTCCGCCGGGGGCGAGCCCGCGCCCCGCGCCTGACCGGGCGCCGGAGACGCCGGAGGGCCGGCCGGACCCCGACGGGTCCGGCCGGCCCTCCGCACGCGCCCTAGAACGGCACCGGCGCGATGTCCACGTCCGCCCGGCGGCCGCTCGCGGACGCCACCGTCGCCGGGTGCTCCTCGCCGAGCCGCTCCCGGAAGCGCGCCAGCGTGTCGGTGTGCAGCGGCGTCGCGTCCGCGTCGCGGCCCAGCGCCCGCAGGTCGAGCACCACGTTGGTGGCGCAGGCCAGGGTGGTCGGGTGGCTCTCGCCGAAGCCGTCCCGCAGCAGCTCCAGGGTCCGCGCGTCGAGCGCCAGCGCCTCCTCGTGCCGGCCCTCGTCGGCGAGCAGACTGCCCATGCCGACCGCCGCCGTCATGGTGAGGACGTGCTCCTCGCCCAGCGAGTCGCGTAGCCCCGGCAGCGCCGCGTCCAGGTGCTCCCGGGCGGCCGCGAGCTCGTCCGCCTGCCGCAGCGTGAGGGCGAGGTTGACCCGGGCCGACAGGGTGTACGGGTGGTGGCCGCCGAGCTTCGCGGTGTACCGGTCGATGGTGGCCTCGGCGAGCTCCCGCGACCGCCGCAACTGGCCGTCCTGGCGCAGGTCCACCACCAGGTTGGCGGCGCAGGCGACCGCGTCCGGGTGGTCCGGGCCGTACCGGTCCACGAACTTCGACCACACCGACTCGGCAAGGGCCAGCGCCCCCTCGTGGTCGCCGGCCCGGCGGCGGCACACCGACAGGACGCGTGCGGCGCCGAGGGCGGAGGGCGCGTCCTCGCCGAAGGCGGCGCTCTGCCGGGCGTAGACGTTCTCCTGGTGGGCGGCGGCCTCCAGGTAGTCGCCGGTCTCCCGGATGTCGATGGACAGACCGGTGAGCGTGTTCAGGGTCGTGGCGTGGTTCTCGCCCATGTGGAGCGCCCGCAGCCGGGCGGTCTCCGTGTCGACCGTCCTGGCCTCCTCGTACAGGCCCATGAGCCGCAGCCCGATCCCGAGGTTGTGGGCGGCCCTGAGGGTGGCCGGGTCCTCCTCGCCGAAGGCCCGCAGCGAGCGCTCGTACACCGAGCGGTCGATCTCCAGGCCGCGCGCCATCTCGGCCCGCAGCCGCAGCCCGCTGGTGAGCTGGATCAGCGCGTCGAGGGTGCCCTCGTGGTCCTCGCCCATGGTCCGGATGTACGTGTCGGCCGTCTGCTCCATCATCGCGGCGGCCTCCTGGTACTCGCCGAGCGCGCGCAGCACGAAGGCCAGCCACTTCGCCATCTGGAGCGTCTGCTGGTCCTCGGCGCCGAACTTCTCGGTCCAGATCCGCAGCGCCTCGCGGGCCATCGCCGCCGCGCCCGCGTGGTCGCCCCAGGTGTGGAGGAACTCCACCATGCCGCGGATCAGCCGGCGCACCCACGGGTCCTCGCACTCCACCGCCCGCGAGCCCGTCACATGGGGGAGGAGCTGCTGGTAGCGCGGCCAGAGCGCCCGCGAGGTGGGGTTGTTCGGGTTGGCGTCGGCGAGCAGGAGGTGGGCGCCGTGCCGCATGTCGGCCTGCTGCTGCGGGGACATGCGGTTGACCAGCACGGCCTGGACCAGCCGGTGCAGCTGGATGGTGTTGTGGCGGTGCTCGATGCGGGCCAGGGCGTAGATGTTGATCTCGCGGATGGCCCGGTTGAGCCGGATCGGGTCGCGCAGCGCCTCGTTGAGCTCGGGGGCGATGGTGGTGGTCCGCGAGTTGTTGAAGAACGAGCGGGAGATCGGCTCGGGGGCGAAGAAGGAGCAGACCTGGAGGAACTGCAGCGCCGCCGGGTTGCGCTGTTCGAGCTGGCGCAGCGAGACGTCCCAGGCGGCGGCGACCGACATGGGGTAGTCGGGCGACGGCACCAGTTCGAGCATCAGCTCGGCGATCTTCTCCTTGATCAGCCGCAGGTACTCGGGGACCGCCATGCCGGTGACGGCCTGCCAGGCGGCGGCCTGCTCGATGGCGAGGGGGAGGTCGCCCAGCGCCTCGGCGAGCAGGTCGGCGTCGGTGTCGCTGAGGTCGCGGGCGCGCCGGCGGAGGAGGGCCTTGCTCTCCTCCCGGGTGAAGATGTCGACGGAGAGTGTCCTGGCCACCCGGTCCCACTCCTGGTTCCGTGAGGTGATGAGGATCTTGCCGGTGCCGCCGGTGGGGAAGTAGGGGCGGACCGCCTCGACGTTCTCGGCGTTGTCGAAGACCAGCAGCCACCGGTCGTACGGGGCGCCGCGGCGCAGCGCCTCGCGGACGGCGGGGACGGCCTGGTTGGCCTCGTTGCTCACGTTCAGGCCCATCCGCTGGGCGAGTTCGGTGAGCGCGGTCAGGATCATCGTCGGCTGCTCGGAGGGGATCCACCAGACGATGTCGTAGTCGTGCGCGTAGCGGTAGACGTACTCGATGGCGATCTGCGACTTGCCGACGCCGCCCATGCCGTGCAGCGCGTGCGGAAGGACCGCCGAGGTGTCGCCGGTGAGCAGCTGCTCGCGGACCTGGTCGAGGAGGTACTCGCGGCCGACGAAGTTCGGGTTGTGCGGGGGGACGTTGCCCCAGACGGCGGGGACGGCCTGGCGCTGCCTCGGTCCCGGCCGGTGCGCGACGGGATCGGTATCGGGCGCCTGGGCCGCCGGGACCAGGCGGCGGCTGTCGCCCTCCGGCACCGCGCCGGGACTCGGCGCCGGGATCGAGGTCCCCGGGGAGCCGTTGACGGTCGGGGTGTTCTCGGTCGGCTGCTGAGAGGCGGTGATGTCGGTCATGAGGCCGTCCATGTCGGGATCTACGGGATTGATGGGGACATCGTGGACCACGGAGGGAGGGTCCTCCATGACGGACACTCCCGGGGAACTGCCCTCCAGGGCCGCGCTGATCCGGTTCGCGCGCTGGAGGTAGGGGCCGGACAGGGCGCGCAGGATCGCCAGTTCGACGCGGAGGAAGGGAAGGCTCTCCGGTGTCGGCGGGGCGACCGGCGTCTGCTCCGGGGTGAGGAGGGCGCCGCGCAGCCCGCGCGCCGCCTCGGAGCGGTCGCCGAAGAAGTCGGCGACCGAGCGGGCCACGCGCGCCGTGTCCGCGCGCATGGCGCCGGCCAGGAGCGCCTCGCGCGCCCCGGCGACGAAGTCGAGCGGCGCCGCGACGGCGGGCCCGGTGTCGGTTTCGGCGGCGGGCTCCTCGACCAGTCCGCTGAGGAACAGCTCGGCCACGTGCACCGGTTGGGCCTCCGGCACGAGCCGCCGGCGGACGTCCCGGACGAGCAGCGGGTCGAGGACGGCGGCGGCCAGGTGGGTCGCGAGCCGGAAGGCGGTGGGGGTGGCGTGGCTGCGGAAGCGGCGCAGCCGCTCCTGCACGCTCGGCGGGGAGGAGGCGGGCGGTGGTTCCTCGGGCGGGGGCGCGGCCCGTTCGGCCGCGCCGAGCAGCAGGACGGCGGCGGGCGTCCAGCCGGACACCTCGCCGGCCACCAGGGAGGCCCACCGGCCCAGCCAGTCGGCGTCCAGTTCGAGGACGGGGACCGGGATCCGCCAGGTGGCGGGCGGCGGGGCGAAGGGGTCGCGCTCCTCGGGCGGGAAGCGCACGGCGAGTTCGTCGTTGCGGGCGGCGGGGCGCGGGCTGTGGAGCCGTACCCGCCAGGGGACGAGCGCGGAGCGGTGCCAGTCCCGCTGGGAGAGCAGATGGACCACCGCCGTCGGTCCGGCGGCCGCCCACCGCTCCAGGGCGGCCTGGCCGGCGCCGCCGCGCCACAGCGGGCCGAGGGCGTCGGTGAGGACGAGGACGATCCGGCGGCCGGTGCGGTCGACCAGTTCGGCGGGGTCGCCGCCGGCGCCGTCGGCGCCGCCGTCTGCGCCCCGGCGGCGCAGTACGGCCCGGGGGCCGTCCGGGGTCTCGCGCAGGCCGAGGCGGTGGACCCGGACGTCCCGGAAGGCGCCGAGCTGTTCGGTGACGGCGGTGAGTTCGGCGACCGTCTGCTCCCAGATGGCCATGGTGGCGTGGTCGTCGACGACGAGGACGAGGTCGAAGCGGCGTTCGCCGACGGGCCGGGTGTACGGAAGCCAGAGGCCGTCCTCGGCGGCCCGTTCGACGGTGGCCTCCTCGTCGAGCTCGACCTCGGTCGTGGAGGGCGCCAGCTGTCTCAGCGGCCGCAGCCGGCGGCCGATGTCCGGCGCGTCCCGCAGGTCGGGCAGGGTCTCGGCCCCGACGGGGACGGCGTGCCGGAGGTCCGCGACGCGGTCCGCGGTCCGGAGCGGCCGTCCGTCGGGCGGGGTGCCGGGCGGTCGGCCCGGCGGGGGAGGCGCGCCGGGGCGGCGGCCGGGGGACGGGTCCGGCTGCGGCCGGGCGGGCCGTTCCCCGTCGCGCTCGCGGGAATCACGGAAGTCACGCAGCTCGGGGGGCGGCGGGACCAGCTCGGGCGGGGTCTTGGGCCGGGGCTGCGGCGGCTCGGTGGACTCGGGGAGCGCCGCCGCGAGCTTCTGGTAGGCGTGCAGCCAGAGGATCTCCGCCACCTCGAAGGGTTCGGGCAGGGAGCGGGCGTCGTCGTCCATCAGGGTGCCCCCGACAGCCGGCGCCAGAGCGCGTCGAGCAGTTCGTTCCAGGCCGTGTCGTCGCCGCGGACGCCGGCCGTGCGCAGGTAGACGGCGTTGAGCAGCTGGTCGGCGGCGAGTCCGCCGTGGTCCCTGCTGCGCTCCACGAACTCCCGGACCAGCGGGTCGTGGCGGCCTTCCTGGTCCTGGAAGTGGGCGGTGATCATGGCGGCGAGCTGGTCCTCGCGGGGCGGTGAGACGTCGAGGCGGACGCAGCGGCGCAGGAAGGCGGGCGGGAACTGCCGCTCGCCGTTGCTGGTGATGACGATGAAGGGGAAGGCCCGGCAGCGGACCAGGCCGTCGACCACGGGGACGGTGCCCTCGGGGTCGTCGGTGTGGACGTGGGAGACCGGCTCCCGGCGGCGGGCGCGGACCAGTTCGGGGATGGTGTACGTGCCGTTGTCCAGGACGTGCAGGAGGTCGTTGGGCAGGTCGATGTCGCTCTTGTCCAGCTCGTCGATGAGCAGGACGCGCGGCAGTTCGTACGGGAGCAGGGCGGTGCCGAGCGGCCCGAGCCGTACGAAGTCGCCGATCCTGGCGCCGGGTTCGGGCGCCTGCTCGGGGTCCGTCCCGGAGTCCGTCCCGGGGTCCGGCGCGGGCGCGGGGAGGGGGGAGGCGCCGGGCCTGAGGTGGCCGAGGGAGGCCTGGGCGCGGCCGATGGCGTCGTACTCGTACAGGCCGGAGCGCAGGGTGCTGCGCGAGGTGATGCCCCAGTGCAGGACGCGCCCGAGGCCCAGTTCGCGGGCGACCAGGTAGGCGAGGGTGGACTTGCCGATGCCGGGGCGTCCGGTGACCAGGAGCGGCCGGCGCAGCAGCAGCGCGGTGTTGACCAGGTCGATGTCGTGGGCGTCCTGCCGCGGGGTGGCTCGGCCCGCGCGGCCGAGCCTGCGGTCGGTCTCGGCGCTGTTCGCCGGCACCGGGGGCAGCACGGGGCCGCCGTCGAAGCTCCGCCAGCCGGGTGGCTTCGGCAGCACGTCGCCGAGCCGGATGTCGGCCAGCGGCTGCCCTGTGCCCCGGTAGATCCACCAGCTGCGGCTGGTCACCGGGCCTGTGGTCCGGCCGTCCTCGGCCGGGTGGTGGACACCGCTCATGTCTCCCCCTCCTCGTGGTGTCCGCCGCGGACGCCGTCGAGGTCCGCCCCGGGTGAACCGGACCAGTCCACGAGGCGGTTGGGGTCGTCGAAGAGGACGGCGAGGTGCCGCCCCACGTGGACGTCCCGCTGCCCGGCGGCGGCGGTGGCCGCGTCCTTGCGCAACTCCTGGACGCGCTGCGGCAGTTCGATCGCTCTCCCTCTCAGGAGCCGTTTGGCCCGTTTGCGGAAGTCGGCGGAGATCGCCGGGCGACGGTCCCAGACGGCCATCGGCACGCCCTCGAAGAGGGCCTCGACCAGCGAGTCGCGGCTGCCGTCCCGGTCCCGCTCGGTGGGCAGCGGCGGGGTGTTGAGGGCGACGGAGACGTACCGCTCCTCGGCGCTGAGCTTGCTGTTCCAGCGCTCGCGGTCGTGGTCGCGCTCGCCGACGGTGTCCCAGTGGCAGGCGGTGTCGGTGCTGTCCAGCGCCCGCTGCCAGCGGTTGTGCCAGCGTCGGTGGACCTCCTTGGCCCGCATGCGCTCCAGGCTGCGCAGCACGACGGGGTAGGTGAGGCAGAGGGCGGTGGAGGCGTGCGGCCGGAATCCGACCTGGGTCCACTCCAGGGGTTCGTTCAGCAGGTCGACCGGGAGGACGAACTCCAGGACGGGCCGTCCCGGCTGCCGGGCCCAGTCGTGCTCGGCCCGCTGGAGCAGCCGCTCCACGGCGGCGGGCACCTCGGCGAGGGAGACGAGCCGGTCCTCGCCGCGCTCCGGCCGCCAGGGACCGGGGCGCATCTGCCGCCAGTGCGACAGCAGGTACCGGTCGGGGTCCATGGCGCTTCTGCACAACTGGACAACGACGCAGGCGGGGGCGGGTTGTGCCGGGGGCCGTCCGGCGAGCTCGGTCCGTACGTCCCCCAGCTCGGTGCGCCGTTCCAGCCGTTTGGCCCGGATGTCGTTCCACTCGCGCAGTTCGGCGGCCGTCCGCGCGTCGGCCGGGCCGCCGCCGTCGAGCCCGGCCGCCACGTGCTCGACCAGGACCATGGTGGGGAGCAGGCCGTCGGGGCGGGTGTTGGCGCGGGTGAGGTAGTCGAAGGCCTCGGTGAGGGTGGCGACGGGCCGGCCCGGCAGCGGGAGGCCGTCGGCGGCCGCGTAGAGCAGGCCGTGCGCGTCGAGGTGGCGGACGCGGGCGAGGAGGCCGGTGACCGCGAGGGTCTCGGCGTCGGGGAGGGCGGGGAGGACCTCCGCCGGCGGGGTGGCCGCGATCAGCTCGCGGACCCGCAGGGCGGGGGTGGAGCCGGGGTCGTACAGGGTGAGGGCGGCGGCCAGTTCGTGCAGTCCGCCCGGCTCGCGGCGGCAGTACCGGACGATCTCCAGGATCCCGGACCGGGGGCGGTTGTGACGGGGGATGTCGGCGGCCGCGGGTAAGCGGTCCGCCAGGGTGTCGATGAGGAGCCCGCGGCCCTCGGTGGTCTCCAGGCCCGGTACCGCGCTCAGCTGGTCGACGAGCTCACGCGTGAGATCCGACGCGTGGCCGCCGTGGCCCTCGTCGTACAAAAGCCCCCCCGTCACGGCTCCGGTGTTTCTCCGACTCCCGATCGCGCCTGGGCAGTTCGGGCGCCGTCGCCCTGTCGTCCAGGGTATGGCGAGGTCCGGAGACGTCGCCACCCTGTTCGACGGGTTCCTCCCCCGGAATCGTCCGGAGTAGTCGGCGGGCGACGCGGGGGCGACGCGGGGACTACTCGACGACGAGGTCCACGGTGATGTTGCCGCGGGTGGCCTTGGAGTAGGGGCAGAAGGCGTGGGTCTTCTCCAGGAGGGCGAGGCCGGCCTCGCCCTGGAGGTGGTCGGGGAACTCGGCGCGCATGACGACGGCGAGGCCGAAGCCGCCGTCGGCGGGGTCCTTGCCGATGGAGACCTCGGCGGTGACGGAGGCCTCGGAGATGTCGATCTTCTCCTGGCGGGCGACGACGCCCATGGCGCTGGCGAAGCAGGCGGCGTAGCCGGCGGCGAAGAGCTGCTCGGGGTTGGTGCCCTGACCGTTGCCGCCGAGGGCCTGCGGGTGGGCGAGGGGGAGGTCGATGTGGCCGTCGGAGCTGACGGCGCGGCCCTCGCGGCCGTTGGCGGTGGCGACGGCGGTGTAGATGGCGTCCATGACGTCTTCCGTTCCTGTTCCTCGGGAAGGGGTGGCCCTTCATTTGTAGCGCACGACTCAGTTGTGCACAACTCAATGGCGTGCGGTGGGTGCCTCGCGTACCCTGGGGGCATGGAGACGCTCGACACGGTCCCGGACGAGGACTTCCTCCGGCTCGACCACCAGATCTGCTTCTCGCTGCACGCGGCGACCCGCGCCTTCAACGGCGTCTACCGCGAGGCGCTCAAGGAGCTCGGGCTCACCTACCCCCAGTACCTCGTCATGCTCGTCCTCTGGGAGCACGGCGAACTGCCCGTGAAGGGCATCGGCGAGCGGCTGAGGCTCGACTCCGGCACCCTGTCGCCGCTGCTCAAGCGCCTGGAGGCGGCCGGATACGTCGAGCGCAGGCGCAGCCCGGAGGACGAGCGCTCCGTCACGGTCCGCGCCACCGCGGCCGGCGCCGAGCTCCGCGGGCGGGCCCTCGGCGTGCCCCGCCGGATCGCCGCCGCCACCGGCCTCGACCTCGCGGAGATCGCCGAGCTGCGCGACCGGCTCGGCGCCCTCGCCGCCCGCCTCGACGGCATCGACCCGGACGCGCTGCGCCCCTCCTGCGGCTGACCGCCCCCGGTCGTCCGGACGCCACGGAAATGTAAGGGCCGAATCTCGGAGGCGTTCCTATACTCGCCCCATGTCCGAGATCACCATCCGCCGCGCCACCGCGGCCGACTCCAAGCGGCTGACCCGGCTCGTCCGGGGCTCCGCCGCCTACCGGGGGCCGTACGCCGTCATGGTCGACGGCTACCGGGTCGGCGGGGCCTACATCGAGCACCACCCGGTCCACGTCGCCGTCGACGCGGACGGCCGGGTCCTCGGCTTCTACGCCCTCCTGCTCGACGAGGCCGAGCTCGACCTCGCCTTCGTCGCCGACTCCGCCCAGGGGCTCGGCATCGGCCGGCTGCTGATGGCCCACATGAACTGCGTGGCCCGCGTCGCCGGCCTCACCGCCGTCCGGGTCGTCGCCCACCCGCTCGCCGAGGAGTTCTACCTGCGCACCGGCGCCCGCCGCACCGGCACCGTCGCCGCCTCCGGACGCGTCCACTGGGACCGCCCCGAGCTCACCTACGACCTCACCGGCCCCGCGGACCCCGCAGACGCCTCCGCCACCGTCGCGGACGCCTCGTGACCGGCGTCGAGGCACCGCAGGAGGAGAAGCGGCGGATCTTCGCCGACCTCACCCCGCTGCGCACCTCCGCCGACTACCGCCGCCTCTGGTTCGGGAACACCGTCTCCTGGGTCGGCCAGGGCATGACCACCCTGGCGATCTCCCTCCAGGTGTACGACATCACCGGCTCGGCCTTCTCCGTCGGGCTCGTCGGCCTCTTCTCCCTCGTCCCGCTCGTCGTCTTCGGCCTCTACGGCGGCGCCATCGCCGACACCGTCGACCGGCGCACCCTCGGACTCGTCGGCGCCACCGGGGCCGCCGCCCTCTCCGCCGCGCTCGCCGCCGCCGCCTTCGCCGGCTTCCACCGCGTCTGGTTCCTCTACGCGATCGTCGCCCTCCAGGCCGTCTGCGGCGCCCTCAACGCGCCCGCCCGCAGCGCCATGATCCCCCGCCTGCTCCCGCCCGAGCAGCTGCGCGCCGCCAACGCGCTCAACTCCATGGTCATGACCTTCGGCACCCTCGTCGGGCCCAGCCTCGGCGGGGTCGTCGTCGGCTTCGCCGGCTACCAGACCGCCTACACCATCGACGCCCTCGCCTTCTTCGCGAGCCTGTACGCGATGTGGCGGCTGCCCTCCATGCCGCCGGAGCACACCGGGGCGAAGCGGGCGTCCGTCCTCGACGGGCTGCGGTTCCTCGGCACCCGCCCCAACCTGCGGGCGACCTTCGTGTCCGACCTCTTCGCGATGATCCTCGCCCAGCCGAAGGCGCTCTTCCCGGCCGTCGCCGTCCTCTGGTTCGGCGGCGACGCCAAGACCACCGGACTCCTCGTCGCCGCGCCCGCGTTCGGCGCGCTCCTCGGCGGGGTGATCTCCGGCTGGCAGGGCCGGATCCGCCGGCACGGGCAGGCCATCCTCGTCTCCGTCGCCGCCTGGGGCCTCGCGATCGCCGCCTTCGGCCTCAGCCGGAACCTCTGGATCGGGCTGCTCTGCCTCGCCGTCGCCGGATACGCCGACACCTCGTCGATGATCTTCCGCAACACGATGATGCAGGTCGCCGCCCCCGACGAGATGCGCGGCCGGCTCCAGGGCGTCTTCATCGTGGTCGTCGCCGGCGGGCCCCGGCTCGGCGACTTCGTGGCCGGCTCCGTCGCCGACCTCACCTCGCCCGTGGTCGCCATCACCGGCGGCGGCCTCGCCTGCGTCCTCGGCATCGGCGCGTTCTCCCTGTACGCACGCGGTTTCCGGCGGTACGACGCCCTCGACCCGAAGCCCTGAACGGGCCCGGCCCGCCTGGCGGTTGGCCGCCACGGCACATAGCCGCCAGCCGGGACGGGGGTCAACTCCCCCTCCTGGCGTCCAGACTCCTCGCGGATCCGGAACCTCCACCCCCGAACCCCGGTTCCGCGAGGAGTCGTTCGATGACCGCACCGCTGACCAGAGGAAGGGCCGGGCTGATCGCCGCGGGCGTCTCCCTCGTGCTGCTCTCGGCCGGGCAGACCGCCGCCGCGCCGGGCGCCACGGCCGCCGCCGTGCCCGACACCTTCACGTCCCCGGCCACCACCGTCACCGTCACCCTCGTCACCGGCGACCGGGTCACCCTCACCACCCTCGACGGCGGACGGCAGACCGTCACCGTCGACCGGGCGAAGGGCGCCACCGGGGCCGTCCGCACCCAGGTCACCGACGGCCGGGTCACCGTCGTCCCCGACGAGGCCCGCGCGCTCCTCGCCTCCGGCGTCCTGGACCCGCGCCTCTTCGACGTCACCGGCCTCGCCGAGCAGGGCGTCACCGGTGAACTCCCGCTGATCGTCACGTACGGCACGGGCACCCGCGCCGCCGGCGCCCCGCGCGGCACCGAGACCGTCCGCGCGCTGCCCAGCGTCGCCGGCGCCGCCGTCACCGCCACCGACCCGGCCGCCTTCTGGCAGTCCCTCACCTCCCGGCAGGCCCGCGCCGCCGCCCCCGCCAAGGTCTGGCTCGACGCCCGGGTCCGGGCGACGATGGCCGACTCCAACGCCCAGATCGGCACCCCGAAGGCCTGGGAGGCCGGACTCACCGGCAAGGGCGTCAAGGTCGCCGTCCTCGACACCGGCGTCGACGCCTCCCACCCCGACCTCGCCGGCCGGGTCGCCGAGTCGAAGTCCTTCATCGCCGGCCAGGAGGTCGCCGACCGCAACGGCCACGGCACCCACGTCGCCTCCACCGTCGGCGGCAGCGGCGCCGGCTCCGACGGCAAGGAGAAGGGCGTCGCCCCCGGCGCCACCCTCGCCGTCGGCAAGGTCCTCAGCGACGAGGGCTTCGGCACCGAGTCGGAGATCATCGCCGGCATGGAGTGGGCCGCCGAGGAGATCGACGCGAAGATCGTCTCGATGAGCCTCGGCTCCCGCGAGGGCAGCGACGGCACCGACCCCATGGCCCAGGCCGTGAACACCCTCTCCGCCGAGACCGGCGCCCTCTTCGTCATCGCCGCCGGCAACTCCGGCGCCCCCGGCACCATCGGCTCGCCCGGCGCCGCCGACTCCGCGCTCACCGTCGGCGCCGTCGACTCCGCGGACGAGGCCGCCTACTTCACCAGCCAGGGCCCCCGCCACCGCGACCAGGCCCTCAAGCCGGACCTCTCCGCGCCCGGCGTCGGCATCCTCGCCGCCCGCTCCCAGCTCACCGCGGGCACCGGCCTCTACACCTCGATGAACGGCACCTCCATGGCGACCCCGCACGTCGCCGGAGTCGCCGCGCTCCTCGCCGAGCAGCACCCCGACTGGACCGGCGCCCGCCTCAAGGACGCCCTCATGTCCAGCTCCAGGACCCTCGGCGCCTCCGCGTACGCCCTCGGCGCAGGCCGCGTCGACGTCGCCGCCGCGATCGCCGCGGACGTCACCGCCACCGGCTCCGCCGACCTCGGCTTCTTCTCCTGGCCCTACGAGGCGAACGAACCGGTCACCAGGACCGTCACCTACACCAACGCCTCCGACACCGCCGTCGAGCTGGACCTCGCCGTCGAGGGCATGCCGGCCGGCACCGCCACCCTCGCCGACACCACCCTCACCGTCCCCGCGCACGGCACCGCCTCCACCACCGTCACCGGCGACGGCACCGGCGCCCCGGTCGGCACCAGCTCCGGCCGCGTCACCGCCACCGCCGGCGGCGCCCCGGTCGCCCACACCGCCCTCGGCCTGGTCAAGGAGGAGGAGCGCTACACCCTCACGGTCCACGTCAAGGACCGCGACGGCGCCCCCGCCGCCGCCGGCCTCGGCCTGCGCAACCTCGCCACCGGCGACGACCCCTTCCCGGCCTCCGTCGGCGACTCCGGCACCGTCGAACTGCGCCTCAAGCCCGGCACGTACACCGTCGACACCTTCCTCGACGTGCGCGGAGCCAACGGCGCCGACTCCCTCGGCCTCGGCTTCATGGCCGCCCCCGAGGTCGTCCTCGACCGCGACCGCGAGATCACCCTCGACGGCCGCCGGCTGCGCGAGATACGCGCCGAGGTCGGCCGGCGCACCGAGAGCCGCCAGCTGGTGATGGAGTACGACCGCGAGGCGAACGGCGTCTCCTACACCGACATCGTGCAGGTGCCCCTCACCTACGACTCGCTCTTCGCCGCGCCCACCGAGCCCGTCACGAACGGCACCTTCGAGTACCGGACGGTCTGGCGGCTCGGCAAGCCCGTCCTGGAGGCGAGCGTCGACGGCGACCGCCTCGCCGACCTGCGCCCGCAGGCGGGCGCCGGCCTCCTCGAAGGCCGCCACCGCCTCGGCCTCGCCGACGCGGGCACCGGCACCCCCGCCGAGTACGCGGGCAAGGACGTCACCGGCAAGGCCGTCCTCGTCCGCCTCGCCCCCGGCGCCGACCCGGCCGGGATCGCGCAGGCCGCCCAGGACGCGGGCGCCGGGGCGCTGATCGTCACCGACGACGCCCCGGGCCGGCTGATGAGGTGGTTCGGCACCGCCGCGTACGAGGACCGCCCGCTCGCCGTCGCCACCGTGAACCGCGCCGACGCCGCCCGGATCGCCGCCGGCGCCGCCCGCGGCGGGTCGATCGACCTCAACGGCACCCGCTTCACCCCGTACGTCTACGACCTCTCCGAGGGCCACCCCGGCCGCATCGGCACCGACCTCGTCTTCCGCCCCGGCGACCGCGACCTGGCCGCCGTCCGCTCCACCTTCCACGCCCCCACCGGGCGGAAGGAGGACGGCGGCGAGTTCCGCTACTCGATCACCGACGCCTTCCCGGTCGGCGTCGGCTTCAAGGAGCGGATCGCCTTCCCCGCCGAGCGCACCGAGTACGTCTCCACCGGCACCGGCCAGCGCTGGCACGAGTCCGTCGACCTCGGCTCCTCCCTGGAGGAGCGCGGCGGTCTCTCCGTCCACCGCGGCGGCACCTCCCCGCGCCTCGACTGGTTCGGCCCGGTCTGGCACCCCTGGCTCGGCACCGGCCTCGGCTGGGGCCAGCAGCGCGCCGGCAACGACCTGCGCTTCAACACCCCCGGCTGGGGCGACTCCGGTTCCGACCACACCGGCTTCGGCGACGTGTGGGGCGACCCGACCGTGAGCCAGACCACCGAGGTGTTCGTGGACGGCGTCTCGAAGGGCCGCAGGACGGGCTCCGGCTACAACCTCTGGGACGCGCCCGCGCAGGAGGCCACGTACAAGGTCGTCACCGAGACCGCCCTCGACCCGGCGCGCTGGCGGCTCGCCGCCCGCGGCCACAGCGAGTGGACCGTCCGCTCCGCCGAGACCCCGGCCGACCGGTACACCTTCCTGCCGATGCTCAACCTCGGCCTCGACCTCGACACCGACCTGTACGGGAACGTCCGGGCCGGCTCCCGGATCCCGGTCGGCGTCTTCGCCGAGTACGTGAAGGGCGCCACCGGCACCGGCACGATCGACGGCGGCACCCTGGAGGTCTCCTACGACGACGGCGCCACCTGGCGCACGGTGTCCCTCCGCAAGGGCCACGGCGCCTCCTGGACGGGTGAGCTCCGCGTCCCGTCCGGCGCGGCGGCCGTCTCCCTGCGGGCCGGTGCCACCGACGACCGGGGCGGCTCCGTCACCCAGGAGCTGATCCACGCGGTCGGCGTGAAGTAGCCCGCCGCGCGGGGGAGGGCCGGACCCGACGGGGGTCCGGCCCTTCGCGTCATCCCCGGGGCAGCTGCTTCTTCAGGATCTTCCCCAGGTCGTTGCGGGGGAGCGCGTCGAGGAGGCGGACCACCCGGGGACGCTTGTGCGGGGCGAGCAGCCGGGCCACATGGCCGGCCAGCTCCTCCGCGCCCGGCGGGCGCGCCGGATCCGCCGGGACGATCCAGGCGACGATCCGCTCGCCCAGGTCCGGGTCGGGCTCGCCGGTGACGGCCGCCTCCCCGACCCCCGGGTGGTCGAGCAGGGCGTTCTCGATCTCGCCCGCCCCGATCTTGTAACCGCCGCTCTTGATCAGGTCGGTGGCTTTCCGGCCCACCAGCCGGATCGTCCCGTCGGCCTCCCGGACCGCCATGTCGCCGGTGCGGAACCAGCCGTCCCGGAACGCCTCCGCCGTCGCCTCCGGCCGGTTCAGATAGCCGGAGAAGAGGTTCGGTCCGCGCACCTGCACCTCGCCGACCGTCTCCCCGTCGGACGCGCCGAGCACCGAGCCGTCCTCCTCCACCAGCCGCACCTCCACGCCCGGCAGCGGCGTCCCCACCGTGCCGGGGCGCGGCGGGCCGCCGGGCCGGACGCTGGTGTTCATCAGCGTCTCGCTCATCCCGTACCGCTCCACCACCGCCCGGCCCGTCGCCGCCGTGATCCGCTCGTGGTCGTGCACCGGCAGCGCCGCGGAGCCCGACACCAGCAGGCGCGCCCCCGACAGCGCCGTCGCCAGCGCCGGGTCGCCGGGGAGGGCGTCGGCGAGCCGGTGGTACATGGTGGGGACGCCGAAGAGCATCGTGCCGCCGTCCGCCAGCTCCCGCGCGACGCCCTCGGCGGAGAAGGAGCCCAGGTGGCGGACCTCGCCGCCGCGCCGCAGCGGGCCCAGGATCCCGAGGACCAGGCCGTGCACGTGGAAGAGCGGCAGCGCGTGCACCAGGACGTCGTCCGCCGTCCAGGACCACACCTCGGCGAGCGCGTCGAGGGAGGCGGCGACCGCCCGGCGGGAGAGCAGCACGCCCTTCGGCGGGCCGGTGGTGCCGGAGGTGTAGACGATCAGCGCGGTCGCCTCCGGGTCCACGTCCTTCGCCGCCGGGGCGGGGGAGGGCCCGTCGAGCTCCACGGCGATCCGGGGGAGGCCGCCGAGCGCGGCCGGCAGCTCGTCCTCCGGGCCGGCGAGCACCGCGTCCGGCGCGCTGTCCCCGAGGATGTGCGCCAGCTCCCGCTCGCCGGAGCGCGGGTTGAGCGGCACGGCGGGGACGCCGGCGAGCAGCGCCGCCACGGTGGCCACCGCCGTCCGGGCGGTCGGCACGGCCCACACGGCGACCCGGCGGACGTCACCGAGCCGGGCCGCGAGCCCGCCGGCGGCCAGGGCCAGCTCCTCGTACGAGAGCGAGACCGGGCCGTGGCGCAGGGCGGGGCGGTCGGTCGGGGTCTCCAGGGCCGGGAAGAGGGCACTCACCGGTCGTACTCCTCGGGTCGGGGCGGAAAACGCGGCTGCCTGGGCCCTGGCTCCCGCCGCCGCCCGAAGGGCGGCGGGGCAGGCGGGAGTTCGACGACAGGGCCCAGGGGCATTCTGCCGCTCCGTCAGGGCTTCGCGGCCGTGACCTTCGTCGCCCCGGGCGCCGGCTCGCCGCCGCCCGGCCGGATCCCGCGCATCCGCCCGTACGCGTACACACAGCCCGCGAGCGCCAGGTCGGAGAGGAGCATGAAGCCGATCGAGTACGAGTCCTTGGCGCTGTAGATCGCGCCCATGACCAGCGGCGGGACGAAGCCGCCGAGGCCGCCCATGGCGCCGACGATGCCGGTCACGGAGCCCACCTGCGCCTGCGGGGTCACCTGCGAGACCAGCGCGAAGACCGAACCGCTCGCGGTGCCCAGACCGGCCGCCATGATCAGCAGGGCGATCGTGCCGCCCGGGTTCAGCTTCGGGTCGAAGGCCTGGACGATCGCGAGGAGGGCGACGGTGCCGAGCGCCCAGGAGGTGACGACCGCCGGGTGGACGCGGTCCGACAGCCAGCCGCCGAGCGGCCGGAAGACGACGGTGACCGCCGCGAACCCGGCCGCCTTGGTGCCCGCGTCGGTCGGGTCCAGCTCGTACCAGGTCTTCAGGTACGTCGGCAGGTAGACGCCGAAGGCCACGATGCCGCCGAAGCCGATCGCGTACAGCGCCGACAGCTCCCAGGTCACCCGCAGCCGGCCCGCCGCACCCAGCCGGGTCGCCAGTGAGGCGGTCGGCACCGGTCGGTCGGGGCGGTCGGTGATGAGGGCGGCGGCGAGCACCGCGTACACGGCGAGCGCGACCGCCACGACGACGAACGGCAGGTTCTCGCCGTGCTTCGCGATCCGGGGCGTGAAGTAGCCGGAGAGCGCCACGCCGCCCATGCCCATGCCGAAGACGCCGAGCGCCAGGCCCCGCTTCTCCGGCGGGAACCACGAGTTGACCAGCGGGATGCCGATCGCGAAGGTCGTGCCGCCGAGGCCGAGGAGGAAGCCGACGACGAGCATCAGACCGTAGGAGTCCTTCACCACGATCAGCAGCAGCACGGGGATGATCGTCAGCGCGGAGACGAGCGGGAACATCAGCTTCGCGCCGTACTTGTCCGTCAGCGCCCCGGCCGGGATCCGGCCCAGCGAGCCGACGAGCACCGGCACGGCGACGAGGAAGGACTGCTGGAACGAACTGAGGCCCAGCCGCTCGCCGTACCAGCTGCCGAGCGGTGCGATCAGGTTCCAGGCCCAGAAGGTGAGCGTGAAGCCGATGGTGGCCATCACCAGGTTGCGGTAGGCCGCGGCGGTCGGGGGCTTGGCGTCGGAGTTCACCCCCTCAGTCAAGATCCGGCCCCACGGCCCGGCGCGCCGGGCTGCTCCGTCCGGGGGAGCCCCCGGCCGTGGGCTCAGGGCCAGGTCACCGTCGCCGGTGGGGTGCCGTCGTCCTCGACGCGCAGCCAGGCGCCTCCGCCTCCGCCGGCGCCCGCGCCCGTGCCGGTGTCGCCGCCGGGCCCGCCGACGCCGACGTCCACCGTGATCCGTCCGACCCCGGGGCGCCGGTGGGCCGCCGCCAGCGCCCCGCGCAGCGCGGCCAGGAGCCGGTGCGCCTCCGGCTCCGCGACCAGGGTGTCCACCGCGCCGGTGAACCGCACCGACGGCTGGAAGCCGAGCAGCACCCCCGCCCCGCCGGTCTCGCGCAGCACCCGGCCGCGGAAGGTCGTCGGCGCCTCGGCCGGCGGCTGCTGGAGGGCGAAGATCGTCGTCCGCACCTCCTGGATCGTGGAGTCCAGCTCGTCGACCGCCCTTTCCAGGAGCTCGTCCTCCACGGAGGAGCCGCCGGCCCTGCGGCGGGTCGACTCCAGCATCATCTCGGTGGCGAACAGCCGCTGGACGACGAGGTCGTGGAGGTCCCGGGCGATCCGGTCGCGGTCCTCGAAGACGGCGAGCCGCTCCCGGTCGTGCCGGGCGTCCGCCAGGACCAGCGCGAGCGCCGCCTGCGAGGCGAACTGCGAGGCGAGCAGCCGGTCCACCGCCGAGTACGGCTCGGCGTCCCGGTGGCGGGGGAGGGCCAGCGTGCCGATCAGCCGCCCGCCGCTGCGCAGCGGCAGCATCATCGAGGGGCCGAAGCGGGAGCGGACCGGGGTGGTCATCCGGGGGTCGGTGGCGGAGTCCTCGACGAAGACCGGCTCCCCGCCGAGCAGCTGGACGAGGACGGCGGAGCCCGGCCGGATCGTGGTGCCGACCAGCTCGCCGGGGTCGCCGTCCGTGGAGGCCGTGACGATCTCCATGCCGCCCTCGGGGGTCGGCTGGAGGATCACGCCGGCGGCCGCCCCGGCGAGGATCCTCGCCTGCTCGGCGACGGTCATCAGGGCGTCCTCGGCGGACTCGCCGGTGAGCAGCGCCGTGGTGACGGCCGCCGCGCCCTCGATCCACCGCTCGCGCTGCCGGGCGGTCTCGTAGAGCCGGGCGTTGCCGATGGCGATGCCGGCCTGGGCGGCGAGGACCCGCAGCAGGGCCAGGTCCTCCTCGGTGAAGCCGCCCTCCTTCCCGGTGAGGTGGAGGTTGCCGAAGACCTGGGTGTGGACCCGGATCGGGACGCCGAGGCCCTCGGCGGCGCCGTCGGGGAGCGGGCCGACGCGGGCCCGCTGCTCCTCGGTCATCCCGGTGGTGAACAGGCCGGTGAGCCGGGGGCGCTCGGGGTCGACGACCCGGAGCGCCCCGTGGCGGGCGCCGACCAGTTCGGTGGCGGAGTCCACGATGTGCTGGAGGGTGGCGCGGAGTTCGAGGTCCGTGCCGACGCCGAGGACGGCTTCGAGCAGCAGGGGCAGGCGGGCCTGCTGCGGCTCCGGGCCCCCGGCCGCTTCCCCGGACACCTCCCCGGTCACGTCCTCGTCCATGATCGCCATGGTCTCATCCACGCACGAATCGGGTGATGTCGGGATTGTCACTCCGTCAGGTCGTCGGCGTACGCCTGGTCGCGGTCCCGGCTCCCGTCCCGGTCCCGGTCCGTCAGGCCGCGGTGGTCGCCCAGCGGGTCGAGGACCATCGGCTGGACCTTGCCCTCCAGCATCGCGCCGAGGCCGAGCACGGCGCAGACGTCGGGGCGTTCGGCGATGTGCACCGGCATCCCGGTGGCGTCCCGCAGCATCTGGTCCAGGCCCGGGAGGAGCGCGCTGCCGCCGACCATCATGATCCCGCGGTCCGCGAGGTCGGCCACCAGGTCGGGCGGGCAGTCCCGCAGCACCTTCCCGATGCCGTCGAGCACCGCCGTCAGCGGCGTGTGGATGGCCTCGCGGACCGCGGCCGTATCGACGGTGACCGAGCGGGCCAGACCGGTGGCGACGTCCCGGCCGTGGATCTCGGTGGAGGCCGGGCCGTGCGGGGTCAGGCCGTTGCCGCTCAGCGCGAGCTGGAGCGGGCGCACCGACTGGCTCGGCAGCATCAGCTCGTGGTGGTGGCGCAGGTGCTGGATGATCGCGTGGTCGATGGCGTCGCCGCCGACCGGGATCCGCTCGGCGGTCACGATCGCGCCGAGCGAGAGCACCGCGACCTGGGTCGTCGCCGCCCCGCACACCATGATCATGGTCGCGGTCGGCTGCTCCACCGGCAGGCCGCAGCCGACGGCCGCGGCGATCAGGGTGTCGACCAGCTCGACCCGGCGCGCCCCGAGTCCCACCAGGGTCTCGACGGCCGCCCGCTGGGCGAGCGGATCGCTGTCGTGCGGGGTGCAGGCGGCGGCGCGGAGCCGGGGCTTGCGGCGGAGCTGGCGGCGCAGCTTCTCGCCGAGGAGGTGACGGAGCATCCGCTGGGCCATCTCGATGTCGACGACCGTGCCGCCGGAGACCGGGCGCACGACCCGGATGTAGTCGGGGGTGCGGCCGGTCATCTTCTCGGCGAGCGCGCCGACCGCGATCAGCGCTCCGGTGCGGGTGTTGACGGCGGCGACGCTCGGCTCGTCGACGACGAGTCCGGCCCCCTTGACGAAGACCCGGGTGCGGGCGGCACCGAGGTCGACGGCGACATGGCAACGGCGCAGCTGATCGAGGCTGACGGTCACGGCGGATCCTCCGGGGTGCGGTGCTGACACGGGCGAGGTGTCGCGGTGCGGGTTTCCTGTTGGCATCGTGCGACCGCCGGGCCCGCCGCGCGCGCTGGGCTGCGCCGCCCGGGGCCCCGGTACGGGGGCGGCGCGGGGCCGGTACGACGGCGGCGGGGCGGTGGCGAGGAGCCGGCGGGGCGGCGGCGAGAGGGGAGCAGGCGAACCGGGAGAATCGCGACGCCACGGCGTCCACCTGCGGTTTCCTCACAGGATCCTCACGTCCTCGCCTACCCGGAGTCGTGGCACTCGTCCTAGCGTGCGAGCCCCATGGACTACTGCCACGCGTGCCGGCGGCATCTCAATGGGGCCCTCGCCTGTGCCGGGTGCGGGACTCCCGTCGAGCGGCTGCGGTACGACACCCCCCACGCCCCGCCTCACCCCGCGCCTCACGAGGGCGCCGAGGCACCCGGTCCGTACGGGCCAGGCCCGTCGTACGGGCCAGGCCCGTCGTACGCGCCGGATCCGTACGTGCCGGATCCGTACGTGCCGGATCCGTACGCGCCGGAGATGTTCGCGCCGGATCCGTACGCACCCGCTCCCGGTCCGTACGCGTCCGGTCCGGAGGTGTACGCGCCCGGTCCGGATCCGTACGTGCCCGGCCCGGAGGCGTACGCGCCCGGTCCGGATCCGTACGCGTCCGTGCCGGAGGCGGAGGCGCCGGCCGGTGAGCCCGTGGCTCCCGAGCACGTCTACGAACTGGACCTGGTGGTGCCGCCGAGGCCGGCCGGGCGGCGGGCGGCGGGCCGTGCCGCCGCGCGGGGCGGGCGAGGGCGTGCGGGGCGCTCCGGGCGGGGCCGGACGGTGGCGGTGAGCGCGCTGGGGCTCGTCCTGGCGGCCGGGTCGCTGGGCCTGGCGAAGGCGGTCTTCGAGGAGCCGGAGGAGAAGGGCGGCGCCGCGACGGCGGTGGAGGAGCTGGAGGTCACCGAGACCCCGCTGCCGCCCGCGCTGCCGACCCGGAACCCGGGCGGCGGGGACGCGGAGGACGCGGAGGAGGACGGCGACCGGGCGGGCGGCGCCTCGGCGGCACCCGCCTCGCCGACGGGCCGCCCGCGGCAGATCGGCACGGGGACGGGCGGCGGCTCCGGCGCGGGCGCGACGGCCGTGCCGGC
The DNA here is from genome assembly GCF_040653375.1 of Streptomyces sp. NPDC047974. NCBI lineage: Bacteria > Bacillati > Actinomycetota > Actinomycetes > Kitasatosporales > Streptomycetaceae > Streptomyces > Streptomyces sp. NPDC047974. The sequence continues at coordinate 65,718 of NZ_JBEZNU010000004.1, read as the reverse complement.
GCGGGGCGGCGGCTCCGGCGGCGGTTCCGGTACGGGGACGGGGACGGGCTCCGGTGCGGGCGCGGGCTCCACGCCCACCGGTCGGCCCTCCTCGGCCGCGCCCTCCTCCCCGGCGCCGTCCGTGCCGGAGGTCACCGCGAACCCGCAGGACGAGAACCCCGGCGGCACGCCGAGCGCCTCGGGCTCGCCCACCGCCCCCGCCTCGGGCAGCGCGACCCCGCCCGCCCCGTCGAGCCCCCGGCCGACCACGGCGACGCCGTCCCCGGAACCCTCGGAGACCTGCACCCCCTTCCTGTGGTGGTGCGTCTAGAAGGCCCGCTTCCGGGCCCGCTCCACGGCGGCCGGGCCCTACGGCAGCTCCGCGCCGACCATGCGGCGCAGCAGGTCGCGCAGGAGGGTGCGCTCGACGGCGGTGAGCTCGCCGAGCGGCTCGCGGGCGAAGTGGAGGGAGTCGCGCAGCCGGCGGGCGGTGTCCCGGCCCTGGTCGGTGGGCGCGGCCAGCTTCACCCGGCGGTCGGCCGGGTCGGGGCGCCGCTCGACCAGGCCCCGGGACTCCAGGCGGTCGATGATCCCGGTGACGTTGGAGGGCTCGCACTTGAGCTTCTCGGCGATCTTCCGCATCGGAGTGGGCTCCAGGGCGAGCAGCCCGAGGACGCGGGCCTGCGCGCCGGTCAGGGAGTGGGCCGCGGCGGCTTCCTCGTACTCCTGGTGGTAGCGCGCCACGACCGTGCCGATCAGCTCGACGACTTCGAGGGTCACGGGGTCGGTGTGTGAGGTGGGCATGGGCACCATCGTACTCCGATGCTTGACAACATGAAATATTCAGGCGCATGGTTGTTTCAGTAAGTGAAGCTTTCCTGTTCGCCCCCGGAGGTCCCCCCCATGACCGCACTGCCCGCCACCAGCCGCGCCTGGCACCTCGTCGCCCGCCCGCACGGCTGGCCCGCCCCCGCCGACTTCGCCCTGCGCGAGACCCCGGTCGAGGCGCCCGCCGAGGGCCGGATCCTGGTGCGGAACCTCCACTTCTCGGTCGACCCGTACATGCGCGGCCGGATGAACGACGTGAAGTCCTACATCCCGCCGTTCCAGCTGGACCAGCCGATGGACGGCGGCGCGGTCGGCGTCGTCGTGGCGTCGAGCGCGGAGGGGTTCGCCGAGGGCGACCACGTCCTGCACGGTCTGGGCTGGCGCGAGTACGCCGACGTGCCCGCCCGGCACGCCACCAAGGTGGACCCGGAGCTCGCCCCCCTCTCCGCCTACCTCGGCGTGCTCGGCATGACCGGCCTCACCGCCTACGCGGGCCTCTTCGAGACCGCCTCCTTCAAGGAGGGCGACGCCGTCTTCGTCTCCGGCGCGGCCGGCGCGGTCGGCAGCCAGGTCGGCCAGCTCGCGAAGCTGGGCGGCGCCTCCCGGGTGATCGGCTCGGCCGGCTCCGACGAGAAGGTGAAGTGGCTGGTCGAGGAGCTCGGCTTCGACGCCGCCTTCAACTACCGCAACGGCCCGGTCAACGACCAGCTCCGCGAGGCCGCCCCCGACGGCATCGACGTCTACTTCGACAACGTGGGCGGCGACCACCTGGAGGCCGCCATCTCCTCGCTCAACGTGCACGGCCGCGCCGCCATCTGCGGCATGATCGCGCAGTACAACGACACGGAGCCGGTCCCCGGCCCGCGGAACATGGCGATGATCATCGGCAAGCGGCTCCGCCTCCAGGGCGTCCTGGTCGGCGACCACTACGGCCTGCAGCCGCGGTTCGTCGAGGAGGTCGGCGCCCGGCTGCGCTCCGGCGAGCTCAAGTACCGCGAGACCCTCGTCGAGGGCATCGAGAACGGCGTGGACGCCTTCCTCGGTCTGCTCCGCGGCGACAACACCGGAAAGATGATCGTCTCGCTGGACCGGTAGTCTTCCCTCAGCCGTCGCGATCGTGGGCGCGAGTCGAGACGGGGAGAAGAAGGTAGAAACCAGCATGTCCATCCAGCACTCCGACGTTCTCTACACCGCCGTCGCCACCGCGGAGAACGGCCGCGACGGCCGTGTCGCCACCGACGACGGCCGGCTCGACGTCGTCGTCAACCCGCCCAAGGCCATGGGCGGCTCCGGCGAGGGCACCAACCCCGAGCAGCTCTTCGCGGCCGGCTACAGCGCCTGCTTCCAGGGCGCCCTCGGCGTCGTCGCGCGGAACGAGAACGCGGACATCTCCGGCTCGACGGTCACCGCCGAGGTCGGCATCGGCAAGAACGACGACGGCTTCGGCATCATCGTCAAGATCTCGGCCTCCATCCCGAACGTGGACGCCGAGACCGCCAAGAGCCTGATCGAGAAGGCCCACCAGGTCTGCCCGTACTCCAAGGCGACCCGCGGCAACATCACGGTCGAGCTCGCGGTCTGAGCCACGCCGGACGCACGGCCGTGCGGGCCGCACCCCGACCGACCGGGGTGCGGCCCGCACGTGCGTACGGATCCGGTGATCCGCCCCGATAGGCTGCGCGCATGCGTGAATTCGGCGTGGGTTTCGGTCATCTGGTCCAAGGCCAGAAGTGGGTGGCGCGGCACGGGCGCCGGTTCGGGTTCGGACTGCTGCCCGGTCTGGTGACGCTCGTGCTCTATCTGGCCGCGCTGGGCGCCCTCGCCTTCAACGCGACCGAGCTGACGGCCTGGGCGACCCCCTTCGCCGACGACTGGTCCACCCTGTGGCGCGAGATCTTCCGCAACGCCATGACGGCCCTCATGGTCGGCTTCAGCGTCTTCCTCGCCGTCGTCACCTTCACCGCCGTCACCCTCCTCATCGGCCAGCCCTTCTACGAGGCCCTCTCCGAGGACGTCGACCGCAGCATGGGCGGTGACGTGCCCGAGTCCGGGCTGCCGCTCTGGCGCGAGCTGCTGATCTCGGCCCGCGACAGCCTGCGGGTGGTGCTCCGGGTGGCCTTCTACTCCGTCCTCCTCTTCGCCTGCGGCTTCATCCCCGTCGTCGGCCAGACCGTCGTCCCCGCGCTCGCCTTCTGCGTCTCCGGCTTCTTCCTCGCCGAGGAGCTGACCGCCGTCGCCCTCCAGCGCCGGGGCGTCGAGCTCAAGGAGCGCCTGACGCTGCTGCGCGGCCGGCGCCGGGCGACCCTCGGCTTCGGCGTCCCGCTCGCCGTCGCCTTCGTCGTGCCGTTCGTGGCCGTCTTCCTGATGCCCGGTGCCGTCGCCGGCGCCACCCTCATGGTCCGCGACCTGCGGGGCGAGGACCCCAAGGAAAACGATCAAGAAGACGGCAACCTTTCCTCCGCGGGCGGCGACCAGGGGGTGCACCACATCCCCCACTGAGGAAGAGAACCATGACGTCACACAAGCGCAGGACGGGCCGCCGCAGGGCGCTCGTCGGCGGTCTGGCCGCGTTCGGAGTCACCGGCGCGGCCATCGTCACGACCGGCCTGCTCGCCCCCGCGGGCGCGGCGCCGGCCGCCGTCCCCGCCTGGCCGACGGCCAGGGGCGAGAAGCCGGTCGCCACGACCATCGAGGTCTCCGGCACCTACGACGGCAAGCTGAAGCGCTTCTCCGGCACCGGCGAGCTCGGCTCCGACGGCCAGGACGAGAGCCAGCAGCCGCTCTTCGTCCTGAAGGACGGCGCCGTCCTCAAGAACGTCGTGCTCGGCACCCCCGCCGCCGACGGCGTGCACTGCCTCGGCAGCTGCACCCTCCAGAACGTCTGGTGGGAGAACGTCGGCGAGGACGCCGCCACCTTCAAGGGGACCTCGGCCGGCGCCGTCTACTCGGTGTACGGCGGCGGCGCCAAGGGCGCCTCCGACAAGGTCTTCCAGTTCAACGGTGCCGGCAAGCTCGTCGTGACCAAGTTCCAGGTCTCCGACTTCGGCAAGCTCGTCCGCTCCTGCGGCAACTGCAAGAAGCAGTACCGGCGCACGATCATCGTCAACGACGTCGACGTCACCGTTCCCGGCAAGTCGCTGGTCGGCGTCAACGCCAACTACGGCGACACCGCCTCCCTGCGGAACGTCCGCATCCACGGCGACGCCAAGAAGAAGATCAAGCCCTGCACCCGCTTCACCGGCAACGACACCGGCAAGGAGCCCCAGGAGACCGGCTCCGGCCCCGACGGCACCACCTGCCGCTACACGGCCTCCGACGTCACCTACGACTAGCCGGTCCTGACCGCCCGGTCACCGGGCCGTCAGGACCGGATGCAGTTCCGGCCTGGCGGCCCACCACTCCTGATGGAAGGCGTTGTTGGCGACGTTCGCCAGGTACGCCTCCGCCGCCGCCCGGTACAGCAGCTCCGCGTGCCGGGCGGAGACGGCCGCGCGGTTCCAGGCGAGACGGATCCTGCCGGTGACCGGGTCGCCCTCCAGGGGACGCAGGACCGTGCCCTCGGTCGGCGGCGCGGTCGGCTGGCTCAGGGAGATCGCGCGGCCCGAGGCGATCAGGTCGTAGTGGATCTTCCGGTCGGCGACCCGGTGCCGCAGGGACGGCGTGAAGCCGGCCCGCTCGCAGGCGGCGACCAGCGCCTCGGGGCCGCCGTCGTCGTCCTCGACCAGCGTCATCCAGGACTCGCCCGCCAGCTCGGCCAGCGCGATCCGCTCCTTCGCGGCCAGCGGGTGCTCCGCCGAGAGCCGCACGCAGAACGGTTCCTTCGCGATCAGCGTCCGGGCCGTCGTGCCCTGCGGCAGCGGCACCTCGTGGTCGTTGACCTCGCCGTACAGCACCGCGTCGTAGCGGCCCGCGCCCAGCTGCCGGGTGAGCGTCGTCGCCGACTGCTCCACCGTCACCGCGATCTCCCGCCCCGCCACGACCTGTTCGAGCCCGACGAGCAGCCGGTCCACCAGGACCAGCAGGATGCAGCCGAGCCGCAGCGGCGTCGACGGGTCGGCGGCCCGCGCCCCCGCCGCCAGCGCGTCCATCTCGCCGAGCACGAGCCGCGCCTTCGAGAGGACGAACTCGCCCAGCGGAGTGGGCTCCACACCCCGCCGACCGCGCAGGAACAGCTCCCCGCCCGCGACCCGCTCGATCCGCCGCAGCTGCGCCGAGAGCGCCGGCTGGGAGATGCCGAGCCGCTGCGCCGCACGGCCCAGGCTTCCCGCCTCCGCAATCCGGCAGACGGCTTCCAGATGCCTCAACTCCAGCTGCATTTCAGCAGCGTACGCAGCACCGCTCGGCCGCACCATAACCCGCGTCTTATGCCCGGTGAGATGTCCCGAACCCGCCATGTCCACGCCCATACTCGGCGCGACGATCCGACCTCCCCCACCCTGAACGGAGCACGACGTTGCACCCCACCAGACTCACGGCGGCCGTGGCCGCCCTGGCCCTCTCGGCGAGCCTCGCGACCGCCCTCGCCGGAACCGCCTCCGCCGCTCCCCAGGCGCAGCCGGTCCCGCCGGGCCACGGCAAGTCCCTGGCCCTGGCGGCCGCGGACTCCGCCGCCGCCAGCGGCCTCGACGAACTGCGGCACGGCGCCGACGAGGACCTCGTCCGGACGTCCGTCACCCCGTGGGCCAACGGCCTCTACTACGCCGCCTACCAGCGGACGTACAAGGGCCTCCCGGTCCACGGCGGCGGCGACGGCGTCGTCCTCTCCGACTCCTCCGGCAAGGTCCGCGACGTGAGCGGCAGCGCCGCCCCGGCCATCAAGGTCTCCACGAGCGCCAGGGTGACCGCCGAGAAGGCCCTCGCCACCGCGCGCGGCCAGCTGGCCGCCGTGGAGAGCGCGAGCGCCCCCGAACTGACCGTGCTCCTCAAGGGCGGCAAGCCCGTCCTCGCCTGGCACACCCTGGTCGTCGGCACCACCGCCACGCACCTCCCCAGCTCGCTCGACACCTACGTCGACGCCCGCACCGGCAAGGTCGCCCAGGCCACCGACAAGGTGATGCACGCCGAGGGCCGCGGCTACCACAACGGCAACGTCACCATCGACACCGCCGCCTCCTCGATGACCGACACCAGCCGCGGTGCCTTCAAGTGCGGCGGCCAGAACGGCAGCGCGTACACCGGCTCCTCCCCGTGGGGCAACGGCGGCGCCAACGACCTCGTCACGGCCTGCGTCGACATCATGTACGCGGCCCAGCGCGAGTCGGACATGCTCAAGGAGTGGTTCGGCTACAACGGCATCAACGGCCAGGGCGGCATGGTCCCGGCCCGCGCCGGACTCACGCAGGTCAACGCGTACTACGACGGTACGAAGACCACCTACGGGCGCAACCAGAACGGCACCAACCAGCTCACCGGCATCGACGTCGTGGCCCACGAGTACGGCCACGAGATCTTCGACCGGACCCCGGGCTCGGCCGGCTCGTCCAACGAGAACGGCGGCATGAACGAGTCCACCGGCGACATCTTCGGCGCGCTCACCGAGCACTACGCCGACAACCCGAACGACACCCCGGACTACACGGTCGGCGAGGAGCTCAACTTCACCGGCAACAACCAGCCGATCCGCAACATGTACAACCCCTCGCTCATCAACAACGACCCCAACTGCTACCCGCAGCTCTCCTCCGGCACCGAGGTGCACGCCGCGGCCGGCCCGCAGAACCACTGGTTCTACCTGCTCGCCGAGGGCTCCAACCCGGGCGGCGGCAAGCCCAGCAGCCCGATATGTTCCGGCGGCCCGTCCTCCGTCACCGGCATCGGCATCCAGAAGGCCGGCAAGATCTTCATGGGCGCCCTGCTCATGAAGACCTCCTCCTGGAACCACCCCGCGGCCCGCCGCGCCACCCTCACCACCGCCAAGAACACCTACGGCGCCACCGAGTGCAACGCGGTGAAGGCGGCCTGGAACGCGATCGGCGTCCCCGCCCAGTCCGGCGAGACCGACTGCGGCGGCACCTCCACCCCGGACTTCTCGCTCTCCCTGAACCCGTCCTCGGGCTCCGCCCAGCCGGACACCCAGGTCACCGCGACCGTCAACACCAGCACCACCGGCGGCGCCGCGCAGACCGTCCAGCTCTCCGCGAGCGGCGCCCCGAGCGGCGTCACGGTCTCCTTCAGCCCCGCCTCGGTGACCTCCGGCAACTCCTCGACGATGACCGTCAAGGTCGCCGCCGGCACCCCGAACGGCACCTACCCGATCACCGTCACCGGTACGGGCTCCGCCACCCACACCGTCACCTACCAGCTGACGGTCGGCTCCACGACCCCGCCGACCGGCTGCGACGCCACCGAGTACACCTACCAGGGCACGCTGGCCTCCGGTCAGGCCGCCGCCCAGCCGGACGGCTCGTACTACTACTCGGCGAGCGCCGGCACCCACGTCGGCTGCCTGCGCGGCCCGGCCGGCACCGACTTCGACCTCTACCTCCAGAAGTGGAACGGCGCGGCCTGGGCCGACGTGGCCGTCGGCGGCACCGCCGGCGCCGACGAGGACACCAGCTACTACGGCACCGCGGGCTACTACCGCTACGTCGTGCACGCCTACAGCGGCTCCGGCGCCTACACGCTGGGCCTGAGCGCCCCCTAAGGGCCGACGAGCGCCCCGCAAGGGGCCATGAGCGCCCAGGGGCGGGGTACCGACCCCGCCCCCGGGCGGGAGACCGCGCGACGGACCGGGGGTTCCGCCGTACAGCCTCCCGGGCCGGGCCGCCGGAGTCCCACGGCGGCCCGGCCCTTTCCCGTACGCCTCCCCGCGGCGGTCAGCCCACCTCGGCGACCACGAACCCGGGCCGCTCCGGCCCCGCGTCCGCGAGCCGCCCGCCGTCCGGGCCCCAGATCCCGGCCCGGCCGCCGCCCTCGCCGACCTCGCTCGGCCCGAGCGAGTTGCCGAGCGCGACGAAGAGCCCGAAGTCCCGTGCCCGCACCGGGTAGACGGTCTCGAAGGAGTCGTTCCCGCCCTCCAGCATGGAACTGGCCAGGTACACCGCGCAGTCGTCCGCCGCGGCCCGCCCGGCGAGCTCGGGGAAGCGGTTGTCGTAACAGGTGGCGAGCGCGAACCGGAGCCCGTCGAGGACGAAGCGCCCGTCGGCGGTGCCCGCCGTGAAGGTGGTCCGCTCGGGCCCGTGGAAGAGGTGCCGCTTGTCGTAGCGCGCGAGCGTCGTGCCGTCCGGCCCGATCACCAGCGTCGCCAGGCCGGGGAGCGGACCGTCGCCGCGCACCGGCCCGTTGACCACCGCGGCCGTCCCCGCGGCCCGGCAGGCGTCCCGGACGGGCCCGAGGCGCGGGTCGTCCTCGGTCAGGACCAGGGCCGGGTCCTCGCGGATCAGGGCCGTCTCGTAGCCGGTGAGCGACAGCTCCGCGAAGACGACGAGCCGGGCCCCGGCGGCCCCGGCCTCCCGGACCAGACCGGCGATCGTACGGACGTTGGCCTCGACGTCCCCGGCGGCCGGGGCGAACTGGGCGGCGGCGATTCTCATGCCGCCCATGCTCGCAGCCCCCGGACGGCGGTGAGCCGCGAGGCCCCGCCCGGAAAAACCGCGGGACCCGTGCCGACGCCGTGGCCTACGCTCCCCGCAGCGGCGCCGCGCGCGGTGCCGCAGGGCGCGGGGCCGTGGCAGAGCGGTCGATCGCCTTCCCGGGCCGAGGAGGTCCCCGGAGCCCGGGAAGCAGGGAGTGGCCGCCGGACCTGGCGGTGCGCTCGCGCGGGTTCGAATCCCGTCGGTCCCGCGCCCGTCCCCGCTACTCCTCCGCGTCCCCGCGCAGCAGCCGGAGGAAGTCCCGGAAGGCGCCCGGCATGTCGACCGAGGCCGGGTCCAGGAGCCACTGGTACTGGAGGCCGTCCATCACGGCGGTGAGCAGCGGCGCCGCCCGCTCCGGCGTCAGGCCGCCCGGCAGCCGCTCGCCGAACTCCAGGCGCAGCACGTCCGCCATGCCGGCCCGCACCTGCGCGTACCGCTCGGTGAAGAACTCCCGCGCCGGATGCCCGTCGGTGACGCTCTCGCCGAGCAGCGCGGAGAAGGTCTGCACGATCCCGGGCCGCATCGCGTTGTACTCCACCAGCGATTCGAGCAGGTCGAGCCGCCAGCCCTCGCGGTCCCGGCCGCCGGTGGTGTCCCAGCGGTCGCGCTCCTCCAGGACGGCGACGAGCAGCGCCTCCTTGGTGGGGAAGTAGTGCAGCAGCCCCTGCTGGGTGAGGCCGACGCGCTCGGCGACGGAGCCCAGGGTGGCGCCCCGGTAGCCGCGCTCGGCGATCACCTCCAGGGCGGCGCGCAGGATCTCCGCGCGGCGCTCCTCGCTCCTGGTCCGTACCATCGCCGGCTCCCTCTCCGCAGGTCCTGTCCCAGGACCGTACGCCATCCGCCGCCCGAAGAGATAACGAAAACATAACGTCACCTACCGATCTACAGGTAGGTGTGCTCATCATGGCGGCACCAGCACTTCGACGCGGAGGTACCGACGTGAATGAGACGGACGTGAACGAGGACGCCGTGCGCGAGGCGGCCGTCGAGGCCGCGCTGGCCCGGCTCGACCTCGACACCAAGGCCCGGCTGCTCGGCGGCCGGGACATGTGGTCGCTGCCCGCCGTCCCGGAGATCGGACTCGCCTCGCTCGTCATGTCCGACGGCCCCATCGGCGTCCGCGGCGTCCGCTGGACCGCCGACGACCCGTCCGTCGCCCTGCCGTCCCCGACCGCCCTCGCCGCCGCCTGGGACCCCGCCCTCGCCCGCCGGGCCGGGCGGCTCCTCGCCCAGGAGGCCCGCCGCAAGGGCGTCCACGTGCTCCTCGCCCCCACGGTCAACCTGCACCGCACCCCGCTCGGCGGCCGCCACTTCGAGGCCTACAGCGAGGACCCGTACCTCACCGGCGCCGTCGGCACCGGCTACGTCCAGGGCGTCCAGGACGGCGGCGTCGGCACCACCGTCAAGCACTTCGTCGCCAACGACGCCGAGACCGACCGCTTCACCGTCGACAACCGGATCGCCCCGCGCCCGCTGCGCGAGCTCTACCTCGCCCCCTTCGAGGCGATCGTCACCCACGCCCACCCCTGGGGCATCATGACCGCCTACAACCAGGTCAACGGCGTGACGATGACCGAGCACCGCCACCTCGTCAACGAGGTGCTGCGCGGCGAGTGGGGCTTCGACGGCTACAACGTCTCCGACTGGATGGCCGCCCGCTCCACCACCGGCGACATCACCGGCGGCCTCGACGTGGCCATGCCCGGCCCCGCCACCGTCTACGGCGAGCACCTCGCCGCCGCCGTCCGGGCCGGCGAGGTCGACGAGTCCGCCGTCGACGCCGCCGTCCGCAACGTGCTGCGGCTCGCCGCCCGCGTCGGCGCCCTCGAAGGCGCCCCCGCCGCCGTCACCGAGCACCCCGCCCCGATCGACGGCGACGCCCTCGCCCGCGAGATCGCCCGCCGCGGCTTCGTCCTCGTCCGCAACGAGAACGGCGCGCTGCCCCTGAAGCCCGGCACCGTCGCCCTCTCCGGCGCCGCCGCCCGCGACGCCCGCGTCCTCGGCGGCGGCTCCGCCCAGGTCTTCCCCGAACACGTCGTCTCCCCGCTCGACGGCCTCACCGCCGCCCTCGCGGCACTTCCCGGCGGGGCGTCGCTCACCTATGCGACCGGCGCCGACCCCAGCGACGAGCTCGCCCCCGCCGACCAGGGCTTCACCCTCCGCGCGGTCTGCCGCGACGCCGACGGCACCGTCCTCGGCGAGGGCACCCTCCCCAACGGTCAGGTCCAGTGGATCGGCGACGACCTCCCGGCCGGCGTCACCCACGAGACCCTCGCCTCCATCGAGGTCACCGGCGCCTTCACGCCCCGCGAGACCGGCGCCCACGCCTTCGGCACCCGCGGCCTCGGCGCCTTCACCCTCACCGTCGACGGGCGCGAACTCTTCGACGGCGTCCAGGAGATGGGCCCGGAGACCGACCCCTTCGAGGCCTTCTTCGGCTCCCCGGTCGCGCGCGGCACCGTCGAGCTCACCGCCGGCGAGACCGTCGAGGTCTCCCTCCGGCACACCCTCGCCAAGGAGTTCGCCGCCCCGCTCCCGGCCGTCATGTTCTCCTTCGTCCACCTCGGTCCCCGCCGGGACCCCGACGAACTGATCGCCGAAGCCGTCGAGGCCGCCCGCGCCGCCGACACCGCCGTCGTGGTCGTCGCCACCACCGAACGCGTCGAGTCCGAGGGCTTCGACCGCAAGGACCTCGCCCTCCCCGGCCGCCAGGACGACCTCGTCCGCGCCGTCGCCGCCGCCAACCCGAACACGGTCGTCGTCGTCAACGCCGGCTCCCCGGTGGAACTCCCCTGGCGCGAGGACGTCGCCGCGATCCTGCTCGGCTGGTTCCCCGGCCAGGAGGGCGGCGCCGCCCTCGCCGACGTCCTCACCGGCGCCGAGGAGCCCGGCGGGCGCCTCCCCACCACCTGGCCCGCCGCCCTCGCCGACGCCCCCGTCACCGAGGTCACCCCCACCGACGGCGCCCTCGACTACACCGAGGGCCTGTACATCGGCTACCGCGCCTGGGACCGGACCGGCGCCGTCCCCGCGTACCCCTTCGGCCACGGCCTCGGCTACACCACCTGGTCGTACGACTCCGTCACGGCGACCCCGGAGCGCGTCACCGTCCGGCTCACCAACACCGGCGACCGCCCCGGCCGCGAGACCGTCCAGCTCTACCTCGCGCCGGTCCAGGACACCGTCGAGCGCCCCGCCCGCTGGCTCGCCGCCTTCGCCGGCGTCGAGGCCGCGCCCGGCGAGACCGTCGAGACGGTGATCGGACTCCCGCGCCGCGCCTTCGAGATCTGGGACGAGGAGAAGAACGCCTGGACCCTCGTCCCCGGCCGCTACGAGGTGCACGCCGCCCACTCGCTGGCCGAACCGCGCCTGACCACCACCGTGGAGCTGTAGGGCGCCCCCGATCCGGCCCCGGGACGGCGGACCTGACGCCCGCCGTCCCGGGGCTACTTCCGGGTGATCCTCCGGTACGCCAGCTCCGCGAGCCGCGCCTGCCCGTCACGGCTCGGATGGAACCAGTCCCAGGTGCTCAGCAGCGACGCGTCGAAGCGGAAACCGAAGACCGCGCCGCCGTCGTACCGGCACAGCTCGTCCGCCGCGCAGACCTCCGCGAGCACCTCGTTGTACGCCACCACCCGGTCGCGCACCGCCGTCCGCCGCTCCTTCGCCGCCGCGCCCAGGTCCTCCGGGTCCGCCAGCATCGAGCCGCAGACGCCCAGCTCCCAGACCCGCCGGACCAGCGGGTTCGCCCGGCCCGTGTCCCACAGGCGGTGCAGGTCCGGCACGCTCGCCACGTACACCTGCGCCTCCGGGGCGTCCTTCCGCAGCCGGGTGAGCGCCGCCTCGAACGACCGGCGGAACTCCGCCACCGGCGTCATGCCCGCCGGGGTGGGCCTGCAGGCGTCGTTGGCCCCGATCATCACCGTGACCAGCCCGGGCCGCTGTGCCGCCGCCCGCGCCATCTGCTCCGGCAGCGCCGCCACCCGCGCGCCGGTCCGGGCCAGGTTCCAGCTGTTCCCGGCCACCCGGCCGGGGCCGAGCAGCCGCAGCGCCAGGCTGTTCACCGCCGGGTCCGTCCCCGTCGCCCAGGACGCCTCCGGGCAGTCCGCGAGCAGCGAGCAGGCGTCGAAGGCACGGGTCACGGAGTCGCCGACGGCCGCGACGGACGCCGGGGAGACGTCCCACCGCGAGGTCGGGGTCGGGCTCGGGGTCGGCGTGGGCGCCGGCGCCGGCTTCCTCCCGGAGGCGGCCTCGCTCCCGGAGCCGGGCGACGCACTCGTACACCCCGCGAGCGCGGCGGCCGCGAGGACCGCTCCCACGACGGCGGTACGGATGCGGTGTCGGCCGTACGGCACCGGCCCCCTCCTTCACGCAGACGTCCTGGCGAGTGAAAGCTTCGTGTCCACCCGCCCCCGGACCGACCGTACGTCACCCTGATGACGGTGCGGCACGGTAGCTTTTCCCCCGTCGAACCTGCGGCGCGCCCGCGCCGACCGGCTCCGGTAAATTACATCACGTCACATGCTGTCCCTTTTCAGAAGGTTTGCGGAGTTCTTCGCCTGATGCTGTTTACCGAGGCCGCTGGGAAGGCGAACCTCGTCCCACACTGGAGGTCCCGGTGACGACACGTGGAGTCCTGTACGTACACTCCGCACCGCGCGCGCTCTGCCCGCACGTCGAATGGGCGGTGGGGGGTGTCCTCGGCGCGAGGGTCCAGCTCGACTGGATCCGGCAGCCCGCGGCGCCCGGCACCTGGAGAGCGGAGTTCTCCTGGCAGGGCGAGACCGGCACCGCCTCGAAACTCGCCTCCGCCCTGCGCGGCTGGCAGATGCTCCGCTTCGAGGTGACCGCCGAGCCCTGCCCCACCGCCGAGGGCGAGCGCTACAGCGCCACCCCCGACCTCGGCATCTTCCACGCCGTCACCGGCATGCACGGCGACATCCTCGTCCCCGAGGACCGCCTGCGCGCCGCCCTGGCCCGCGCCGCGCAGGGCGAGACGGTCCTGGAGGCGGAGGTCGCCCGGCTCCTCGGCAAGCCCTGGGACGACGAACTGGAACCCTTCCGCTACGCCGGCGAGGGCGCCCCGGTCCGCTGGCTTCACCAGGTCGTCTGAGCCCGTTCACCCGGCTCGGCTAGCTTCGCGCCCCGAGGCGCGCCGTGCGGCGCGCGGGCGGGGGACGGGCGTTGAGCAATCTGCGGAGGACGGTCGGCGGGGCCGCCGTCCTGCTGGCGGCGACCGCACTGGGCGCCACTCTGGTGCTCCTCGCGGGCTTCGCCTACCAACTGGCCGCCGGCGACGTGACCGTCGCCCTGGCGGCGTGGGCGGCGGGGCTCCTCGCGCTGACGGTGGTCCTCTTCCTCCTCTTCGGCGCGATGCTGCCGGACGAGCCGACGGCCCCCTCCGAGGGCTGGTTCGACGCGCTGACCTTCTGCTTCGTGCTCGTCGGCCTCGTCGTCGGAGGCCCCCTGGGCATCGCCGGCTACGAAGCCCTGCGCCCCGAGACCACAGCGGTGGCACCCCCGCTCGACGAACCCCGCTGACACGCCTGAGGCCCGCCCCGTACGACGGGGCGGGCCTCAGGCGCGAGAACCGGACGCGACTCGGACGGTCCGGAAGGCCAGGACCACGTTGCGGCCGCCGAAACCGAAGGAGTCGGCCCGTTCCCCGTGCGCCCCTCGCACCGCTTCGCGGGCTTCGGGACGCTGTGCCGGACTCCGTCCGGCGGACGCGGCGAAGGCCCGCCCCCGAGTGGGAAGCGGGCCTCGCGTGTGGGTGCGGGTCAGACCGTCCGGAAGGCCAGGACGACGTTGTGGCCGCCGAAGCCGAAGGAGTCGGCCCCTTCCCCGTGCGCCCCTCGCACCGCTTCGCGGGCTTCGGGACGCTGTGCCGGACTCCGTCCGGCGGACGCGGCGAAGGCCCGCCCCCGAGTGGGAAGCGGGCCTCGCGTGTGGTGCGGGTCAGACCGTCCGGAAGGCCAGGACGACGTTGTGGCCGCCGAAGCCGAAGGAGTTGTTGACCGCGGCGATCGTGCCCTCGGGGAGGGCGCGGGGCTCGTCGCGGACGATGTCGGCGTCGACCTCCGGGTCCAGCTCGTCGACGTTGATGGTCGGCGGGGCCAGGCGGTGGTGGAGCGCCAGGACCGTCGCGACGGTCTCGATGCCGCCGGCGCCGCCGAGGAGGTGGCCGGTCATCGACTTGGTGGCGGAGACCGCCACGTGGTCGAGGTCGTCGCCGAGGACCTTCCGCAGCGCCTTGATCTCGGCGACGTCGCCCTGCGGCGTCGACGTGGCGTGCGCGTTGAGGTGCACGACCTCGGACGGCTTCAGGTCGGTGGTGTTGAGCAGGTGCTGGAGCGCGGAGGCGATGCCCCGGCCGGTCGGCTCGGGCTGGGCGATGTGGTGGCTGTCGGCCGACAGGCCCTGGCCGATCGCCTCGCAGTAGATCTTCGCGCCGCGGGCCTTGGCGTGCGCCTCGGACTCCAGGATCACGACGCCGGCGCCCTCGCCGAGCACGAAGCCGTCGCGGCCGGTGTCGTAGGGGCGCGAGGCCTTCGTCGGCTCGTCGTTGTTCTTCGACATCGCCATCATGTTGGCGAAGGCGGCGATGGGCAGCGGGTGGATCGCGGCCTCGGTGCCACCGGCGACGACCACGTCGGCACGGCCGCTGCGGATCATCTCGATGGCGTAGCCGATCGCCTCGGCGCCCGACGCGCAGGCGGAGACGGGGGTGTGGACGCCGGCGCGGGCGTTCACCTCCAGGCCCACGTTCGCGGAGGGGCCGTTCGGCATCAGCATGGGCACGGTGTGCGGGGAGACGCGGCGGACGCCCTTCTCCTTGAGCACGTCGTACTGGTCGAGCAGGGTCGTGACACCGCCGATGCCGGAGGCGATCACGGAACCGAGCCGCTCGGGGGCGATGGCGGCGTCCTCGCCGGCGGGGGCGGTGAAGCCCGCGTCGGCCCACGCCTCACGCGCCGCGATCAGCGCGAACTGCGCCGAGCGGTCCAGCTTGCGGGCGAGCGGGCGGGGCAGAACCTCGCCCGGGTCGACCGCGGCGAACGCGGCGATCTGGACGGGAAGTTCGGCGAAGCGCTCGCCCTCCAGCGGCCTGACGCCGGAGCGTCCCGCCAGGAGACCTTCCCAGGTCGTCGCGGAGTCGCCACCCAGCGGTGTGGTTGCGCCGATACCGGTGACGACCACGGTGTGATTGGTCGAGCTCACAGGAATTCGTTCTCCATGTGTGTGATGGTCGAAAGACGGCGCCACCGCCGGGTGGCGGACCGAGTCAGCGGGGACCGGGCCCGGTGGGGCCTGGTCCACCAAGGCCGAATCAGGCCTGGTGCTTGAGGATGTAGGAGACGGCGTCGCCGACGGTCTTGAGGTCCTTGACGTCATTGTCGGGGATCTTGACGTCGAAGCGCTCCTCGGCGGCGACGACGACCTCGACCATGGACAGGGAGTCGACGTCCAGGTCGTCGGTGAAGGACTTGTCCATCTCGACGTCCTCGACCGGGATGCCGGCGATCTCGTTCACGATCTCGGCGAGACCCTTGACGATGTCTTCCTGGGTGTGAGCCATAGTGGCGCTCCTTCTTGCGATTACTTCGGTAAAAGGGGGACTTCCGGGAGGGTCCCGGTCGCCTAGGGGAGAGTAACGACCGTCGCGGCGAAGACGAGACCCGCCCCGAAGCCGATGATGAGCGCCGTGTCGCCGCTCTTGGCCTGTCCGGTCGCCAGGAGCCGCTCCATCGCGAGCGGGATCGAGGCGGCGGAGGTGTTGCCGGTGGTCTCGACGTCACGGGCGACCGTGACGTGCTCCGGCAGCTTGAGGGTCTTCACCATCGAGTCGATGATCCGCATGTTGGCCTGGTGCGGGATGAAGACGTCCAGGTCGTCCGCGGTGATGCCGGCCGCGTCCAGGGCCTGCTGGGCGACCTTCGCCATCTCGAAGACGGCCCAGCGGAAGACCGCCTGGCCCTCCTGCGTGATGGCGGGGAACTTGATCTCGCCGGCCTCGTTGAGCGGCAGGTTCGTGACGTCGCCGGCGGGGGTCCCCCCTGCTCGAGCGGAGCCGAGAGCTTGGGGGTGGAACTCGTTCCACGGCACGGTCTGCTTGATGGTCTCCGACTTGTCGCCCTCGGAACCCCAGACGGTGGGGCCGATGTGCGGCACGTCGGAGGGGCCGACCACGACCGCGCCGGCGCCGTCGCCGAACAGGAAGGCCGTCGCGCGGTCCTCCAGGTCCGTCAGGTCGCTCAGCCGCTCCACGCCGATCACCAGGACGTACTCGGCCGAGCCCTCGACGATCATGCCCTTGGCGAGCGTCAGGCCGTAGCCGAAGCCCGCGCAGCCCGCGGAGATGTCGAACGCGGCCGGCTTCCCGGCCCCGATCTTGTCGGCGATCTCGGTGGCGACGGCCGGGGTCTGCTTGAAGTGCGAGACCGTGGAGACGACGACGGCACCGATCTGCTCGGGAGTGATCCCGGCCGCGGCGATCGCCTTGCCGGACGCCTCCACGGACATCGCGGTGACGGTCTCCTCGGGCGAGGCCCAGTGGCGGGTGGCGATGCCCGAGCGCGAGCGGATCCACTCGTCGGACGAGTCGATCTTCTCGAGGATCACCTCGTTGGGCACGACCCGGGCCGGGCGGAAACCGCCGACGCCCATGATCCGCGCGTACGGGGCGCCCTTGCTGGGCTTGATCTTCGACATGCTTCTCGACACTCCTCGTCAGACGGCCGTGTGCTCGGCGACGAGCGTACGGGCCGCATCCAGGTCGTCGGGCGTCTTGAGGGCCACGGTGGCGACCCCCGGCAGCGCGCGCTTGGCGATGCCGGTGAGCGTGCCGCCCGGGCAGGCCTCGATCAGCGCGGTGGCGCCCAGCGCCTGGAAGGTCTCCATGCACAGGTCCCAGCGGACCGGGTTGGCGACCTGGCCGACCAGCCGGGCGAGGACCTCGGTGCCGGTGGCGACGGCCTGACCGTCCTTGTTGGAGACGTATGTCACCTTCGGATCGGCCGGGGTCAGCTCCTTCGCGGCCTGCTCCAGGGTGGCGACCGCGGGGGCCATGTGGTGCGTGTGGAAGGCGCCGGCGACCTTGAGCGGGACGACCCGGCGGACGCCCTCGGGCTTGTCCTCGGCCAGGGCGGCCAGCTGCTCCAGCGTGCCGGCGGCCACGATCTGGCCCGCGCCGTTCACGTTGGCCGGGGTCAGGCCCAGCTTCTCCAGGTGCGGGACGGTCACCTCGGGGTCGCCGCCGAGCAGCGCCGACATGCCGGTCGGGGCGATCGCGGCCGCGTCGGCCATCGCCAGACCACGGGTCCGTACGAGACGGAGCGCGGCGGTGTCGTCGAGGACGCCCGCGAAGGCGGCGGCGGTGAACTCGCCGACGCTGTGGCCGGCGACCACGCCGGGGCGGAGACCCGCCGCGTCAGCGGCTGATGCTCCCGTGCCGAGGGCGGCGGCGGAGAGCAGGCCGGCCGCGACGAGCAGCGGCTGGGCCACGGCGGTGTCGCGGATCTCGTCCGCGTCCGCCTTCGTGCCGTAGTGGACGAGGTCGAGCCCGATGGCGTCCGACCATGCCGCGAGGCGGTCGGCGGCACCGGGGAGTTCGAGCCAGGGAGTCAGGAAGCCGGGCGTCTGGGCGCCTTGGCCGGGAGCGACGAGTACGAGCACCCTCACACTCTCTCTTGCGGACGGTGTCCGGCGCCCGTGGGGACTAGGACGAAGAACCGTCGGGGTAATTGTCGGTGTTCGACAAAAGTCTAGGACTGGCCCTCCGCCTCGGCCAAGCGTCCGAGGATCAGCGCGATCCGCAGGGTGAAGGCGGAGCGGACGTCGGAGGGTGACCAGCCGGTGACGTCGGTCACACGTCGGAGCCGGTAGCGCACGGTGTTCGGGTGGACGAACAGCATCCTCGCCGCGCCTTCGAGACTACTGGCCTGCTCCAGGTAGACACTCAGAGTTTCCAGGAGCGCCGAGCCCGCTTCCTCCAGCGGTCTGTAGATCTCCTCCACCAGCTGTTCACGGGCCGAAGGGTCGGAGGCGATCGCGCGTTCCGGCAGGAGATCGTCCGCGAGGACCGGCCGGGGCGCGTCCTGCCACGCCGTGCACGCCTTGAGCCCGGCCGCCGCGGCCTGCGCGGAACGGGTCGCCGCCAGCAGGTCGGGCACCACGGGACCGGCCACCACCGGACCCGGCGCGTACGGCCCGAGCAGCGCCTTCGCCACGCCGAGCGGATTGTCGGAGCCGCCCGCGATCACCACGAGCCGGTTGCCGAGCACCCCGGTGAGGACCTGGAGCTTGGCGTGCCGGGCGGCCCGCCGGATCGCCTCCACGGTCAGCTCGCTGTCGCCGTCCGGGGCGGTGCCGAGCACCACGCACACGTGGTCCGGCGAGTTCCAGCCGAGCGCGGCGGCCCGCGACACGGCGCCCTCGTCGGCCTCGCCGGACAGCACCGCGTTCACCACCAGCGACTCCAGGCGCGCGTCCCAGGCGCCCCGCGCCTCCGCCGCCTGCGCGTACACCTGCGCGGTCGCGAAGGCGATCTCCCGCGCGTACACGAGCAGCGCCTCGCGCAGCACCGACTCGTCGCCGGGCGCGGCGACATCCTCGATCGCCACCTCCATGACCTCGATGGTCGTCCGGACCATCTCCACGGTCTGCCGCAGCGTGATCGCCCTGGTCAGCTCGCGGGGCGCCGTCCCGAAGACGTCCGTGGAGATCGCCTGCGGGGTCTCCGGGTGCCGGAACCACTCGGTGAACGCGGCGATGCCGGCCTGCGCGACCAGTCCGATCCACGAGCGGTTCTCTGGCGGCATCGCCCGGTACCACGGCAGCGTCTCGTCCATGCGGGCGATGGCGTTCGCGGCGAGCCGCCCGGAGGACTGTTCGAGGCGCTTCAGGGTCGCGGGGTGCGGATGAGCGGCGTTCGTGGGTTCAGACACGGGACAAGACTGCCTCATCCGGGCACGGACGTGCGGGGTCGGGGCCGTTTCGCCACGGCGGGCCCCGCTACTGTACGGGGGATGATCCGCATCCAGCGCGCGTCCGACCGCTATCCGGGCGGCGACCCCGCGGCCGGCGTCGAGACCCGGCACGCCTTCTCCTTCGGGGCGCACTACGACCCCGACAACCTCCGCTTCGGCCCCCTCCTCGCCGTCAACGAGGAGCGCCTCGCCCCCGGCGCGGGCTTCGACGAGCACGCCCACGCGCACACGGAGATCGTGACCTGGGTGGTCGAGGGCGAGCTCACCCACCGGGACACCACCGGTCACGAGACGCTGGTCCGCCCCGGGGACCTCCAGCACCTCTCCTCGGCGGCCGGCGTCCGCCACGTGGAGCGCAACGCGGGCGGGGCCCCGCTGACCTTCGTCCAGATGTGGCTGGCGCCCCTGGAGCCGGGCGGCTCACCCTCGTACGAGCTGATCCGCGGCCTGGACGGCCCGTACCCCGTCCCGGCGGCGGGGGCCACGCTCCACGTCCACCGGCTGGCGGCGGGGGAGGAGGCCGGCCTCCCGGCGGCCGGGACCCTCTACGTCCACGTGGTCCGGGGCACGGTCGCCCTGGCGGGCGAGGAGCTGGCGCGCGGGGACGCGGCACGCGTCACGGAGGCGGCGGGGCAGACGCTCCGGGCGTCGTCCGACGCGGAGGCACTGGTCTGGGCGTCGGACGTCTGAGGCCCTTCAACGGACCGCGCTCTTCGCCTTCCAGTCGGCCCAGGACAGGTTCCACGCCCCGTACCCGTTGCCCTCCGCGACGACCCCCTTCGTGTCGCCTCCGCGGATCTCGAACGGGTCCCCGACGTTCACGCTCGCGTAGAAGGACTGCGCGTCGGCGGTGCTCATCCCGATGCACCCGGAGCTCCTGTTCGCGACCCCGAAGTTCCCCGCGTTCCACGGCGCCGCGTGCGCGTACATCCCCGACCACGTCAGCCGCATCGAGTAGTCGACCATCTTGTCGTACGCGTCGCCGAGGCCGACCGTCTCGGAGTTCATCCGGATCGTCCCCTCCTTGGCCATGAGCACGGCCGTCCCCCGCCACGACCGCTTGTCGCCGCCCGGCGTCCCGCCCGAGACGGGGATGGTCCGCACCGTCCGCCCGTCCTTGACCAGGGACAGCCGCTTGGTGTCCAGGTCCACCTTCACGACCTGCGCCGCGCCGACGGTGAACCCGGTCCGGTAGTCGCGGATGAACCAGCCGTCGCCGGAGTCCGTGCCGTTGAGGTCCGCCTCCAGCGTGACCTTCGTGCCGGGCTTCCAGTACTCCCGGGGCCGCCAGTCGACGCGGTCGCGCCCGGAGTAGTCGGTGACCCAGCCCCACGACCCCTCGGTGCCGTTGGACGTCGTCACCTTCAACTGCCGTTCCACGTCCGCCTTCCGCGTCACCGGCCGGTCGAAGACGATCGACAGCGGCTGCCCGATGCCGACGGTCGTGTTCTTCCCGGGCGCCAGCGTCAGCTTGTTGACCCGGTCCGCCTTCTCCGTGGTGAACGCGGACTTCGTCGTCGTCTCCTTCCCGCCGGCGCCCCGCGAGACGACCTCGACGGTGTACGAGGCGCCCGGCGCCGCCTTGCGGTCCGAGGTCCAGCGGGCCCCGCCCGCCGCGGACTTCCCGGTGAGCCGCCCGCCGTCCGCGTCCGTGACCGTCACCGACGCGATCGTCCCGCCGGCCGCCGTCACGGTCACCTGCTTCCCGGCCTCGGGCTTCGCCACGGTCACCCGCGCGGGCGCCCCGTCCTCGGCGGCCCCGCCCGACGGGGCGGCGGAGGAGCCCGGGCCGCTCGCCGCCTGGGCCGTGCAGGCGGTGAGGGAGACGGCGAGGGCGATGGCGGCAAGGGCGGGCCGGGACGTGCGTATCGGCGGCACGGAGCACCTCCGGAAGAGGAGAGAAAAGGGTGGGATGCCCGGACTCTAGGCCGCCCGGGAGCCCCTCCGCCCCGCCGGAGGCCCATGTGACGGGCGCTGATGGGAAACGGTCATCGTCCCGTCACACACGCCGCGCGGACCCGTCTCATCCGGCTGTGAGCCTGCTGTGCGCCGCGCCACCGAGGGGCGGCCGAACCAAGGAGGCTCCCGTTGTGTCAGCGCTGCTCGTGACGCCCGCACCCGTGAAGCGCCGCCCCGCCGCCGCGCCGTCGCCCGCCGGTCCGCTCCGGCTCGGCCCCGTCTCCCCGGAGGTGTACCGCGCCTTCCTCGCGGCCCGTGGCACCGGCGCCGACGGCCCCAGCTTCCTCCAACTCCCCGCCTGGGCCGAGGTGAAGGAGGGGTGGAGTCACCAACTCATAGGCTGGGGGCCGGAGTCGGGTGAGCTCACCGGCGTCGCCCTCGTCCTGCTCCGGACCTTCCCCGGCACCCGCAAGCACTTCGCCTACCTCCCCGAAGGGCCGGTCGCCGACTGGGCCGACCCGGACCTCGACCGCTGGCTCGACCCGCTCCTCGCCCATCTGAAGGCCTCCGGCGCCTTCGCCGTACGCATCGGGCCCGGGCCCGCCCACCGCCGCTGGACCGCCGCCACCGTCAAGGCCGCCACCGGGCCCGGCCGCCGGCTCGGCGACGTCCTCGCCGACGAGGTCGACCCGCTCGGCACCGCCGTCGCCGAACGGCTCCGCGCCCGCGGCTGGAAGCGCTGCGGCGGCGACTCCGAGGACGGCGCCGACGCCCAGCCCCGCCACGTCTTCCAGGTCCCGCTCACCGGCCGCACCCCCGACGACCTGTGGTCCGGCCTCAACCAGGAGTGGCGGCGCAACGTCCGCAAGGCCCGCAAGTCCGGCGTCGAGATCACCGTCGGCTCCGCCGCCGACCTGCCGGAGTTCCACCGGCTGCTGAAGATCACCGAGGAGCGCGACGGCTTCCGCCTCGGCCGCTCCCTCGCCTACTACGAGCGCCAGTACGCCGTCCTCAACACCGAGCACGCGGGCCGGATGAAGCTCTACCTCGCCCGCCACGAGGGCGAGATCCTCGCCGCCCACACCATGATCACCGTCGGCCGGCGGGTCTGGTACCAGACCGGCGCCTCCGCCGACCACCGCCGCGAGGTCCGCCCCTCCAACGCCCTCCAGTGGCGGATGCTGCTCGACGCCCACGCCCTCGGGGCCGACGTCTACGACCTCCGCGGGGTACCCTCCACCCTCGATCCGGACGACCGCGCCCACGGGCTCCTGCGCTGGAAGCTCGGCACGGGCGGACAGGTCGTCGAGACGCTGGGGGAGTGGGAGACACCGATGCACGGCACGACCAACCAGGCGCTGTACCGCGCCTTCCAGGCCTACCTGAACCGCCGATGAGCGCCGGCACGACCCTCGCCCCGCCCGCGCCGTCCCGGCGCAAGCCCGCGTCCGCGCTGCGCAGCGGAGCCCTCATGGCGGCCGGCTCGCTCGTCTCCCGCGCCACCGGCTTCGTCCGCGCCGCCGTCGTCGCCGCCGCGCTCGGCGCGGGCCTGGTCGCCGACGGCTACGCGGTGGGCAACTCCGTCCCCACCATCGTCTACATGCTGCTCCTCGGCGGCGCCCTCAACGCCGTCTTCGTGCCCGAGCTGGTCAAGGCCGCCAAGGAGCACGAGGACGGCGGCGCCGCCTACACCGACCGCCTCCTCACCCTCTGCGGCCTCGCCCTCGCCGTCCTCACCGCCGGCGCCGTCCTCGCCGCGCCCGCGCTCGTCGACGGCTACACCGACTACCACGGGCCCCAGCGGGACCTGACGATCGCCTTCACGCGCGCGTGCCTCCCGCAGATCCTCTTCCTCGGCCTCTTCACCCTCCTCGGGCAGGTCCTCAACGCCCGCGGCCGCTTCGGCGCCATGATGTGGACCCCGGTCCTCAACAACGTCGTGGTCGTCGCCGTCTTCGGCCTCTTCCTGGCGGTGAGCGACGGCGGCGAACTCACCCCCGGCGAGACCGCGCTCCTCGGCTGGGGCACCACCGCCGGCATCGCCGCCCAGGCCCTCGCCCTGCTGCCCTCGCTGCGCGCCGCCCGCTTCCGCTTCCGGCCCCGCTTCGACTGGCGCGGCAGCGGACTCGCCGCCCCGCTGCGCGCCGCCGGCTGGCTCGTCCTCCTCGTCCTCACCAACCAGGCCGCCTACTGGGTCACCACCTGGGTCGCCACCTCCGCCGGCACGGACACCGACACCGGCGGCTCGGGCCTCGCCGCCTACAACAACGCCTACCTCCTGTGGGCCGTCCCGCACGGCATCGTCACCGTCTCCCTGGTCACCGCCCTCATGCCCCGCATGAGCGGCGCCGCCGCCGACGGCGACCTCGCCGCCGTCCGCCGCGACGTCGGCTACGCCCAGCGCACCACCGCCGCCGCCGTCGTCCCCGCCGCCTGCGCCCTCTTCGCCCTCGCCGGCCCGCTGATGTCGGTCGTCTTCGGGTACGGCGCGACCGACACCGCCGACGTCCGCGCCATGGCCTGGACGCTGACCGCCCTCGCCCCCGGCCTGATCGCCCTCTCCGGGCAGTACGTCTGCACCCGCGCCTTCTACGCGCTCCGCGACACCCGCACCCCCTTCCTGCTCAACCTGGTGATCGCCGGGCTCAACGCGGCGCTCTCCCTCGCCGCCCACCACTGGCTGCCCACCCGCTGGACGGTCACCGGCATGGCCGCCGGCTACTCGCTCGCCCTCTGGGCGGGCTGGGCGCTCACCGCGTACGTCCT
The DNA here is from genome assembly GCF_040653375.1 of Streptomyces sp. NPDC047974. NCBI lineage: Bacteria > Bacillati > Actinomycetota > Actinomycetes > Kitasatosporales > Streptomycetaceae > Streptomyces > Streptomyces sp. NPDC047974. The sequence continues at coordinate 41,684 of NZ_JBEZNU010000004.1, read as the reverse complement.
GCGCCGCCGGCTGCCCGCGGCCGACGACGGCGGCACCGGCCTCGGCAGGCTGCTCCTCGCCGCCGTCCCCGCCGCCGGCTACGGCCTCTTCGCCGTCGACGGAACCGCCTCCGCCGGGGCCGTCGTCTCCGGTCTCGCGGGCGCGGCCGCCGTCCTCGGCTCCTTCGTCCTGCTCGCCGGACCGCTGCGCCTCACCGAGGTCTCCGCCCTGCTCAAGACCGCCGCCGGCCGGCTCACCCGCCGGTCCTGACCACCGGGGCTCCCCTCCCGCGGGGGCCTCCACCGACCTTGGGATACTCCACGAATGCCTCGCGTGCTCCTCATCGAAGACGACCCCTCGGTCCGTGAAGGCGTCGAGCTCGGGCTCCGGCGCCGCGGGCACGAGGTGCGCACCGCCGCCACCGGGGAGGCCGGGCTCGCCGCCCTCGGCGAGTTCCGCCCCGACCTGCTGCTGCTCGACCTGATGCTGCCCGGCATGAACGGCGTCCAGGTCTGCCGCCGGGTCCGCGAGGACAGCCAGCTCCCGATCATCATGCTGACCGCCCGGGGCGACGACTTCGACGTCGTCATCGGCCTGGAGGCGGGCGCCGACGACTACATCGTCAAACCCGCCCGCACCGAGGTCATCGAGGCCCGCATCCGGGCCGTCCTGCGCCGCATCGAGGAGCCGGGCGGCGGCCGCCCCGCCGTGGAGCACCACGGCGCCCTCGCCGTCGACCGGGCCGGCCTCACCGTCGCCAAGAACGGCGAGCGCCTCGCCCTCGCCCCCTCCGAGCTGAAGCTGCTGCTCCACCTCACCGCCGCCCCCGAGCAGGTCTTCAGCCGCCAGCAGCTCCTGGAGCACGTCTGGGAGCACAACTACCACGGCGACGCCCGCCTGGTGGACGCCTGCGTGCGCCGCCTCCGCGCCAAGATCGAGGACACCCCCGGGGAGCCCCGCTACATCCAGACCCTGCGCGGCTTCGGCTACCGCTTCGGACCCCTGTGAAGGCCTGCGTCCCCGGCGAGGAACCGGGCACGGGACACGAACCCGGGGCGACGGCGTACGCCCCCGGGACGACGGCGTACGAACCCGCCGCCGGGCCCGCGTACGGCACCGCCCGGGAGACCGCCGTCCGGGAGCCCGAGGCCCGGCCGGAGGACACCGGTGACGGGGCCGGCCGGGCGCGCGGCCGCCGCCGGGTCCGGACGCGGGGGCGCAGGCCCCGGCCGTTCGGGCTGCGGACGCGGCTGGTCTTCGCGTTCCTGCTCGTCGCGGCCGTCGGCTGCGGCACCACCGCCGCGCTCACCTACCGGGCCGCCCGCAGCGCCATCCTGGAGCAGACGCAGAACACCGCCGTCTCCGCCTTCCGCCAGCAGGTCGAGGACCTCAACATCAGCCTGCCCCTCGACGAGGCCTCGCTCCGCGACCGGCTCCTCCACATCGCCCGGCAGGGCAAGCCGCGCCCCTGGCGGGTCTACGCCGAGTACGGCACCCTCCGCGTCTCCTCCACCGACCGCCCCACCTCCTCCGTCCTCACCCCGGAGCTGCGGGCCCGCGCCCACGCGCGCGAGGCGACCCCGCACACCGGCTTCCAGCGCGTGGTCACCCACGGCACCCCCTACCTGACGATCGCCGTCCCCGCCGTCTTCCTCACCCAGGTCGGCGGCGAGCCGCAGCCCACCGGCCTCGTCCTGTACGCCGTGATGGAACTGCGCGAGGACGAGGCCAACATCGAGGCCCTCGTCACCGCCGCCCGCGACGGCGCCCTGCCCGCCCTCGCCATCGCCCTGATCCCGGCCCTGATCGCCGCCCGCGGCGTCCTGCGCCCGGTCCGCGAACTCCGCCACGCCGCCGCCAGCATGGGCCGCGGCCGGCTCGACACCCGCATCCACGCCAAGGGCAGCGACGAACTCGCCGACCTGGCACGCACCTTCAACGAGTCGGCGGCCGAACTGGAGCGCTCCGTCACCGAACTGCGCCGCGCCGAGGCCCGCGCCCGCCGCTTCGCCTCCGACGTCTCGCACGAACTGCGCACCCCGCTCGCCGGGATGCTCGCCGTCACCGAGGTCCTCGACGAGGACGCCGGCGCCCTCGACAGCGACACGGCCCGCGCGGTCCGGCTGATCAGCGCCGAGACCGTCAAGCTCGCCGTGCTCGTCGAGGACCTGATGGAGATCTCCCGCTTCGACGCCCGCGCCGCCGAGCTCCACACCGACGAGGTCGACGTCGCCGACTGCGTCCGCAAGACCCTGAGCAGCCGGCACTGGACGGACCCCGAGCAGGTCCACGCGGTCCTCGGGGAGGGCATCAGGGCCCGGCTCGATCCCCGCCGCTTCGACGTCGTCGTCGCCAACCTGGTCGGGAACGCGCTGCGGCACGGCCGCGCGCTCGTCACCGTCCGGGTGTACGTCGACGGCGGCTCCACGCTCGTCGTCCAGGTCTCCGACCGGGGCCCCGGCATCCACCCGGACGTCCTGCCGCACGTCTTCGAACGCTTCTACAAGGCCGACCCGGCCCGCGCCCGCTCGGCCGGCAGCGGCCTCGGCCTGGCGATCACCCAGGAGAACGTCCGGCTGCACGGCGGCACCGTCGGGGCCGCCAACCACCCGGCGGGCGGCGCGGTGTTCACGGTCAGGATCCCGCTGTGAGGCGCCGCACGGCGCTGGGCGCGCTGCTCGCCGCCCTGCCGCTGGCCGTCGGCTGCGGCATCCAGGGCAGCGACGTCGTGGAGGCGGGCGGCGCGCCGACCGTCGTCGTCCAGCCGATCCCCGAGAGCCGGATGCTGCTCTACTTCCTCGGCCCCCACGGGGAGCCGATGCCGGTCTCCCGGGACGCCGGCATCAGCTTCGTGCCCCTCCCCGAGCGGACCCGGCCGGAGGGCGGCTCGGACGTGGACGACGCGGCCACCGACGGGAGGGGCCTCGGCTTCGAGTCCTCCGACGACAAGGCGCCGTACGGCTCCGCCCCGGCCACCATGAAGGTGCTCGCCGCGCTGCTCGCCGGGCCCGGCGGCGCCGAGTTCCAGGCGGGCATCACCACCGAGCTGCCCCAGAGCGGCGAGCTGATCCGCGTCGAGTCCGAGCTCGCGGGCGGGGTCCGGCTCCGCACGCCCTTCCCGGCACGGGAGCTGTCGCCGGGCGCGGTCGTCCAGCTGGTGTGCACGGCCGCCCACGCCGTGGACCGCGCCGGCACGCTCCCGGTGACCGTCGAGGGCCCGGACGGCGCCCTCCCGGCCACCACCTGCGCGGCCGCGGCGAGCTGAGGCCCGGGCCCGGGGACGGCGCCTCGGGACGGCGCCTCGGGTCAGCGCCGCAGGTCGGCGAGGACCGCGTCCGTGAACGGCGTCCAGGCCTCGATCGCCCACGGCCCGAAGGCCCGGTCGGTGAGCGCCACGCAGGCGGCGCGGACGTCCGGGTCGATCCACAGGAACGTGCCGGACTGGCCGAAGTGGCCGAAGGTGCGCGGCGAGGAGGTGGTGCCGGTCCAGTGCGGCGACTTGGCGCCCCGGATCTCGAAACCGAGCCCCCAGTCGTTGGGCCGCTGGTGTCCGTAGCCGGGCAGGATGCCGGTGAGCCCGGGGTACGTGACGGTCATCGCGTCCAGGACCGTGCGGGCGTCGAGCAGCCGGGGCGCCTGCACCTCGGCCGCGAACCGCACCAGGTCGTCCACGGTCGACACCGCGTCCTTGGCGGGGGAGCCCTCCAGGGTGGTGGCGGTCATGCCGAGGGGCGCCAGGACCGCCTGGTGCAGGTAGTCGGCGAAGGGGATGTCGGTGGCCTTGGCGACCAGATCGCCCAGGACCTCGAAGCCGGTGTTGGAGTAGATCCGGCGGGTGCCCGGCGCGGCCTGGACCCGGTTCTCGTCGAAGGCGAGCCCGGAGGTGTGGGCGAGCAGGTGGCGCACGGTCGCGCCCTCGGGCCCGGCCGGCTCGTCGAGGTCGATCGCCCCCTCCTCGTACGCGACGAGGACCGCGTACGCCGCCAGCGGCTTGGTCACCGAGGCGAGCGGGAAGCGCTGCCCGGTCGGGCCGTGGCTCCCGGCCACCGTGCCGTCCGCGCGGACCACGGCCGCCGCCGCGGTGGGGACGGGCCAGTTCTCTATCGCCGCCAGACTGGGCACGCTGCTGCTCTCCATGGGGCCGAGCCTACTTGCTTGGAGTGCGCTCCAACCTTTTAGCGTGGGGGCATGAGCGCGATCGAGAGCACCCCCCGGCCGCCGGCCGCCCGCAAGGACCGCTACACGATCAGCGAGGTCGCCGCCCTGACCGGACTCACCGCGCACACCCTGCGCTGGTACGAGCGGATCGGCCTGATGCCGCACGTCGACCGGTCGCACACCGGGCAGCGCCGCTTCACCGAGCGGGACCTCTCCTGGCTGGACTTCGTCGGCAAGCTCAGGCTGACCGGGATGCCGGTCGCGGACATGGTCCGCTACGCCGAACTGGTCCGGGAGGGCGAGCACACCCACGGGGAGCGCCGGGCCCTCCTGGAGGCCACCCGCCGGGACGTGCTGACCCGGATCGAGGAGCTCCGGTCGACGCTCGCCGTGCTCGACCTCAAGATCGACCACTACGGAACCATCTGCGGAGGTACGCCCTCATGACCGAGACGACCGACAGGACCGGTGGGACCGACAGGACCGGTGGGACCGACAGGACCGGTGGGGCCGGGAAGATCGACACCGTACGCCTCGGGCCCGGTCAGGACGGGCCCGAGACCGGCGTCCAGGGCTTCGGCGCCATGGGCATCAGCGAGTTCTACGGCGCCACCGACGAGGCCGCCGCCCGCGACACCCTCGACGCGGCCCTGGAGGCCGGCGTCACCCTGATCGACACCGCCGACATCTACGGCAGCGGGGCCAACGAGGAGTTCCTCGCCCCCTTCGTCGCCGCGCACCGCGACGAGATCGTCCTCGCCACCAAGTTCGCCATCGAGCGCGACCCGGAGCGGCCCGCCCACCGGGCCGTCCGCAACGACCGCGCCTACATCCGGCAGGCCGTCGAGGGCAGTCTGCGCCGCCTCGGCACCGACACCATCGACCTCTACTACATGCACCGCCGCGACCCGGCCGTGCCGCTCGCCGAGTCCGTCGGCGCGATGGCCGAACTGGTCGCCGAGGGCAAGGTCCGCCACCTCGGCCTGAGCGAGGTCACCGGGCCCGAGCTGCGGGAGGCCTTCGAGGTCCACCCGATCACCGCCCTCCAGTCGGAGTGGTCGCTCTTCTCCCGGGACGTCGAGCGCTCCGCCGTGGCCGCCGCCGCCGACCTGGGCGTCACCTTCGTCCCGTACTCGCCGCTCGGCCGGGGCTTCCTCACCGGCGCCTTCGCGGACGCCGGCAAGGACCTCTCGGACAGCGACTTCCGCCGCCACCAGCCCCGCTTCACCGGCGAGAACGCCGAGCGGAACGCGGCCCTCCTGGACCCGGTCCGGAAGATCGCCGCCGCCCACGGCGCGACCCCCGCGCAGATCGCCCTCGCCTGGGTCCAGCAGCGCGCCGCCGTCCACGGCCTGACGGTCGTCCCCATCCCCGGCACCCGCAAGCGCTCCCGCCTGGAGGAGAACGCCGCCGCCACCCGCATCACCCTCACCGCCGCCGAACTCGCCGCCCTGGAACCCCTCGCGGCCCGGGTCGCGGGCGACCGCTACCCGGACATGAGCTTCACCTCGGCGAGCCGGGAGGTCTGAGCGGCGCGGCTACGCGAGCCCCAGCGCGAAGACCGCGAACCCCGCCGCGAGCACGCCCGCGAGGGCGCGGCGGGCCGGGCCGGTGCGCGCCCACGGCGACTCGAAGCCGCGCGCGTACCGGCCGATCAGCACCAGCAGTCCGGCGAAGACCGGCATCCAGGCCAGCCGGGCCAGGATCCAGCCGGCCGAGTCCGGCGCCCCGACGAGACCGGGCACCTCGCCCAGGTACGAGGCGGGGACCGCCGCCGCGAGCATCGCGGTCTGGTGCCAGCACAGGATCGTCATCGCCGACAGGTTGATCACGACCACCGGCGCCCACAGCGCGGGCCGCCGCAGCCACCGGCCGAGCCGGTCCCGCAGCAGGATCGCGGCACCGCTCTGGAGCGCGGCGAGCGCCAGGACGAGCAGCGACGGCGGGTGCGAGTTGGTGCGGGCCTCGCCGGGCACGCCGACCATCGACGCCGGATAGCCGAAGGCGAGCAGCAGCGCGGCGAAGAGCGCCGCCCCGCCGATCAGCAGCCCCCAGGCGTGCCGGCGGCGCACCCGTCCCTCGCCCCAGGCGGTGCCGAGCTGGTACGCGAAGAGCCATCCCGGCAGGATGTTCAGCAGGCTCAGCCAGGACGGCACGGCGTCGGCGTACGGGCCGTACCGCAGGAAGTCCACGACGGCGACCGAGCCGAGCAGCGGGGCCGCCGTCCACACCCCGAACCGGCGCGCGGCCCGCACGCACAGCGGCGTCAGCGCCGTCACCACCGTGTACACCCCGACGAACCACAGGGGCTGGATCACCAGCGTGGACGCCGTCCGCAGGGTGCCCACCGGCACCCCGAACCCGTGGTGGAGCAGCGGCAGCAGCGCCGCCCACACCGCGGTCACCCCGAGCACCGGCCGGCCGAGCCGGGCGAGCCGCCCGCCGAGCCAGGCGCGGACGGTGCCGGTCCGGCGGCGGAAGGAGAGGGCGGAGGCGTAGCCGCCGACCAGGAAGAAGATCCCCAGCATCTGGAGGATCCAGCTCGCCGGGGCGAGCGCGCCGAAGGCCGCGAGCGGCGAGGCGTTGTGGATCGCGCCGTCGGCGGAGAGCGTGAACCCGCCGAGCAGCCAGTGTCCGGTGGGCACGGCGAGCAGCGCGAGCGCCCGCAGCCCGTCCACGGCCCGGTCGCGGTGGGCCGGAGTACCGGCCTCGATCTTCCGGACGAGGGCCGTCACGGGGGCCAGGGCCTTCCGGGGGGCGCTCGCCCGCACGGGAGCGGGGGCCGCCACGGAGGCGGGTGCCTGCACGGGAGCGGGCGTCTTCATCGGACGTCCCCCTCGGCGATCGCGGCGAAGGCGCGCAGCGAGGAGGTGCCGGGCGCGAAGTAGCCGTCGTGGCCGTCCGCGTCGCCCGCGGGCACGGCCCGCGCCCCGAACTCCGGTGCCGTGGGATCGGTGCCGTGTCCGTACCCGCCCACCGACACGTACGGCACCCGGTCGATCCAGTCCGTCGGGTCCTTCGCCGCCCACACCCGGGCCGTGGTCCGCAGCGCCGCCGCGTTCTCCGCCCGCATGCCGGGGGAGCCGAACACCACCAGGTCCTTCGCCTTCAGGCCGGGCGCGGCGAGCCCGCAGACCACGGAGCCGTAGCTGTGGCAGAACAGGGACGGCTCCGGGCGCACCCCGGCGGCCCGCAGGCCTTCCGCGAAGCGGGTGAGGCGCTCGGCGCCCGCCTCCGCCAGGTCGCCGGCGGCGGCGTCGAGTCCGACGCCGAGCGGGGTGGTGTAGCCGGCCCAGGCGACGACAGCGGTCCGCCCGCCGGTGGCCGCGCGCAGGGCGGTGGCCTTCCGGGTGAGGGAGTCCATCCGCCCGGCGTCGACGTCCGAGCCCGGCACCAGCACCGCCACCCGCTCGGCCGTCGCCAGGTCCCCGTAGACCAGGACCGTCTGACCCCGGCCCCGGGAGTCGTGCGCCAGGACCCGGGCACCGGGATGACGTCCCGAGTCGACGCGGGAGTTGGCCTCGTAGCGCAGCTCCAGCGGCGCCCCGTCCAGGTTCCCGACCACCGTCGGGTGCGTCCGGACGAGCCGCTGCCGCTCCTCGGGGCCGAGTCCGGCGAAGAAGCGGGCGATCCCGGCCGGGTCCGTCCGCTCCGGATCCGGAAGCCTGGCCGCCCGCCACTCGGCGGTCCCCGGCGGCGGCCCGGTGACCGGCTCCTGCGCGGTCCCGGACGCCCAGCCCGCCGTCCCCGCCACGACCGCCGTCACCATGACGGCGGTCACCAGGCTCCTCGTGATCCGGCCCATGCCCGTCCTCCCTCTCTCGTCGTCGGCGAGAGGAAGGTAGGAAGACGGTGGGTGACGGCACGTCACACCGGGGAGCCAACTCCCGTGCCATACCCGGGTAGGGGGTGGACGAGGAGACCGCCCCCGGCGCGGGGTGGGGCTAGCCCCCGGGGGTCACCAGGCCCGACTCGTAGGCGAAGACCACCGCTTGCGCGCGATCCCGCAGGTCGAGCTTGGCGAGCACCCGCCCGATGTGGGTCTTCACGGTCTGCTCGGCGAGCACGAGCCGCTCCGCGATCTCCTGGTTGGAGAGCCCCCGGGCGATCAGTTCGAGTACCTCGGTCTCACGTGGCGTCAGACCGTTGAGCCGCAGCGCCGTCACGTCCTTGCGGGCGGCGGGGCGGGTCGCGGCGAAGTCGGCGATGAGCCGCCGGGTCACGGACGGCGCGAGCAGCGCGTCGCCCGCCGCGACCACCCGCACGGCGGCGATGAGGTCGGCCGGCGGCGCGTCCTTGAGCAGGAAGCCGGACGCCCCGGCGCGCAGCGCCTCGTACACGTAGTCGTCGACGTCGAAGGTGGTCAGCATCAGCACCTTGGGCCGGTGCACCACCCCGGCCGGAGGGTGCAGGATCTCCCGGGCCGCGGCCAGCCCGTCCAGCTCCGGCATCCGTACGTCCATCAGCACCACGTCGGGGTGGACGGCCCGCGCCACCTCGACGCCCTGCCGCCCGTCCGGTGCCTCCCCGACCACGTCGATGTCGGCCTGGGCGGCGAGGAGCGCGGCGAACCCCGCCCGCACCATGGCCTGGTCGTCCACGATGATCACCCGAATGGTCACACGACACCCTTGCTTGTGAGACGTCCCCCTGCGCGACCGACTCTAGTTCGCGTCCGGGCCGGGACCGGGTTCCAGCCCCGGGCGCGGCCCCGGAGCCGGATCCGAGGACGGACCAGGTTCCGCCCCCGGGGCCGTCCCCGGTTACGTCCCCGGTTCCGCGTCCGGTTCCGTGTCCGGTTCCGTGTCCGCGCCCGCCGGTCCGAGGGGCAGGCGGGCCGCGACGCGGAAGCCGCCGTCCGGGAGGGGGCCGGTGTCGAGGGTGCCGCCGGTCAGCCGGACGCGCTCGCGCATGCCGACGAGGCCGTGTCCGGTGCCCGCGCCCTCCAGGGGCGAGACCGGCTCCGCGGCGGGCCCGTTGACCACCAGGACCGTCAGCAGGCCGGAGCCGTCCTCCCGCACCGACACCCGGGTCGGCGCGCCCGGCGCGTGCCGCACCACGTTGGCGAGGGCCTCCTGCACGATCCGGTACGCGGAGAGGCCCACCGCCTGCGGCACCTCGGTCCGCCCGTCCGCGAGCTCGGCCGCCAGCGACAGCTCGGCCGGCAGTCCGGCCCGCACGGTCGCCTCCACCAGCTGCTGGAGCCGGTCGAGCCCGGGCTGCGGGGCCCGCTCGCCCTCGCTCCCGTCGCTGCGGAGCACCGCGAGCAGCCGCCGCATCTCCGCCAGCGACTCCCGCGCGCTGCCCGCGATCGACGCGAACTCCTCGCGGGCCGCCTCCGGGAGCTCCGGGATCCGGTACGGCGCGGAGTCCGCCTGCACGGTGATCACCGACATGTGGTGCGCGACGACGTCGTGCAGCTCGCGGGCGATCCTGGCCCGCTCCTCCAGGAGCGTGCGCCGGGCCCGTTCGGCCTCGCTGATGGTCTCCTGCTCGGCGAGCCTGCGCTGGGCCTCGCCGCGGGCCCGGAACGAGGAGGCCAGGAGCAGCAGCACGCCGCTCAGCACGAACAGCAGCGTGGTGACGCCGGACTGGCCGTACGGCCGTACGAGCTCCAGGAGGTAGCCGGCCGCGCCGGTCGCCAGCCACACCCCGACGAGGGTGCGGCGCGGCTCGCGCAGCCCGAGCGCGAGCATCAGCGCGCAGTAGCCCACGACCGCCGGCGGCGTCCACGGCCACACCTGGGCGTGCGGCCCGTCGAAGGCCGTCAGGAGCAGCGCCCCGGCGATGTCGGCGGGGAAGACGACCCACCAGGCCTGGAGCGGCCGGGTGGTGGCGAGCAGCAGCGGCGCGGTCTGGGCGGTGGCGAGCGCCCCGGCGAGGGCGCCGGGCACGCCGTAGTCGGTGATGAGCAGGTTGACGGTGACCGGGAGCAGGGAGGCGACGAGGGCGACACCGAACGCGTACGGCAGCAGCCGCGCCCACCGGGACGACGCGCCGCCGAAGGGCGACGCGCCCGGCGCGGCGGGGGTGGCGAAGGTGGCCTCCAGCGCCTGGAGGGCCGGCCGGGACCAGGTCTGGAGCCGCACCGCGAGCCGGCCGGCGCCCGGTCGCTTCTCGAACGCTTTCATTCGGGTCAGCCTAGGTTCGCGGCCCGGCCCCGTCGTCGTACCAGGGGGGTCGATCCCGGGTCAGACCCTGGTATGACCCCTTGGGTCGTCCTGGGCCGTCCTGTGCCGTCCTGGGCCGTCGGGGCGTCCCGGGGCGTCCCCCGGGCCGTCGGGGCGTCCCGGGCCGTCTCCGGGCGCCGCCAGGGTGTCCTGGGGACGCCTCGGGGCGGCCCTACAGCTCGGCGAGCAGCTCCGTCTTCTTCGCCGAGAATTCCGCGTCCGTCACCAGGCCCGCCCGATGCAGTTCGCCGAGGTGGCGAATCCTTTCAGCAATGGCGCCGGGGTCCCCGTGCGCCGCGCTGCGCGCCCCCGCGGGGACGGGAGCGCGGTCCTTGGCGCGGATCGCCGCGAGGACCGCGGCCGCGAACGGCAGGGAGTCGTGCACGGGACCGTAGCCGAGCCCGAAGACCACCGACGCCGGATCGTGGTCCGGCCGCTCCGGCCGGGGCGCGCCGCCCCGCGGGAGCAGCCGCAGGAACCCGCCGGGGGAGTCCGGGGTGCGCCACTCGACCCCGCTCAGCTCCCGTACCGGGAAGACCTGGTCCCCCGTCTTCCACTTCTCCGAGGTGGCCATCGTCGACGACCAGCGGAAGGAGACCTCGGACGTGCCGTCGAACGTCGCCTTCCCGTCGTACGCCTTGAAGGAGATCGGCCCCTGCGGCGCCGCGACCAGGAAGCCCGAGTCGAAGCGGTCCACCGGGTCCAGCGGGTCCGGCCGCCCCTCGGGGATCACCGCCGCCAGCTCGTCCCGCAGCTTGGCGGCGAGCTCCTCGCGGTCGGCGGGCAGCGCGAGCCGGTACGGGTCGCAGGTCTCCTTCAGCTGCCCCGCGGCCGCCTCCATCAGCGGATCGGCGCCAGGCCGCGGCACGGCGTGCAGCACGACGGTGCCCCGCCTGCCCGGCGCGAGCGTCGCCGCGGACAGCGCCTCGTACGGCACGCGTCGCTCGCGCAGCGCCTGGAACAGCCTCGGCGTACGGATCCCCCGTTCGAAGCGGATGACGAGGGCGTCGCTCTCGAACTCCCAGGTGGCATGAATTCCGGCCAGCACATCACCCATACGCCTCATCGTAAGCGGCGCGTGGCCGTGCGTCGCCCCTCGGAACTATGGGGAAATTACGTGATCTACGCGCGTCAGATCCCGGCGCCGCCGGAGATTCCCCCGTGGCAAGCGCTGTCGGCACGTGCGCAGACGACCCTGCCGAAGGCTCCCGCGCCGATCGCCGCGAAGTTGCCGAGGCTCTCCGTCCCCGGCTCGAAATAGCCGCTGTGACCGGCCGCCCCGGCCGCCGAGACCAGCCGGGCCCCGAACTCCGGCGCCACCGGGTCCGCCCCGTGCCCGACCCCGCCGACCTCCAGGTGGGGGACGTCGGCGATCCAGTCCTGGGCGTCCCGCATCGCCCATATCCGCGCCTTCGTGCCCAGCTCGGCGGCGGTCTCCACCCGCATCCCGGGGCTGCCGGCCACGGCCAGGTCCGTCACCCGCTCCGGCAGCCGGGGTGCGGCGATCCCGCAGAGCACGGAGCCGTAGCTGTGGCAGAAGAGCGCCACCCGCGCCGTCCCCGGCAGTCCCTCGGTGAGCCGGACGAGCCGGTCGGCGCCGGTGGCGGCGAGCCGCCCGGTCGCCGCGTCCACGCCGACGCGGGCGGGCGCGGTGTAGTCGGCCCAGGCGATGACCGCCACCCTGGCCCCGGGGGCGGTGCGCCGCTCGGCCTCGTACAGGGCGCGGGCCATGCCGACGGGGGCGGTGTACCGGCCGTTGGTCTTCTGGAAGGTGAGGAGGTGGGTGTCGACGCCGGGCACGACGACCGACACCCGCCGCGCCCGCTCCAGGTCGCCCAGGACCTCGGCGGCCCGGCCCGTACCGGTGGGGTCGAAGGCGAGGATCCGGCGGCCGGGGGTGAGGAGGGACCGGAGGCGGTCCACCCGCCGGCGGGCCTCGTGCCGCCCCTCGGCGGAGAGCCGGGGGTCGTCGACGCGGGGCCGTTCGGCCGCGAGCGCGCGGGTGAGGCCGATGCGGTTGGCGCGGTAGCGCAGGGCCGGCGGGGCCCCGTCGAGATTGCCGACGACGAACGGATGCCGCTCGGCCAGGCCCTCGGCGCGGGCGGGGCCGAGGGCGGCGAACCAGGCGGCCACCGTGCGCGGCGGGGCGGTCGCCGGATCCGGCGGCGGGGTGTCCGCGATCCGCTCCCGCGCCCAGGCGGCCAGCGCGGCCTCCATGGACGGCCCGGCCACGGGCCGGTGCCGGACGGTGGTCCACCCGGTGGTGGCCAGCATCACGAGGACGACGCCCAGCGCGAGGAGCGTGCGCAGGACGGTGAGGGACGGCGGGACGTCGGCGGAGGTCACGGGCGCACACCCTAGACGGCCGAGATGACGGACCTGCCCGGGGGAGCCCCCCGCGCGACCCGGCCCGGGGGGCGCCGGTCCCGTGCGCCCGACCTCGCGTCGACGTCGTGCCGACCTTGAGCCGATGTCGTGCGGACCTTGAGCCGACCTCGTGTCGACCTCGCGCTGACCTCGCGCCGATGTCGCGTCGATGTCGTGTCGATGTCGTGTCGACCTTGGATCCGGGTCGTGTCCTGCTCGCGTCAGCCTTGCGGTCCGGGCTCGCGTCAGCCTTGCGGTCCGGCTCGCGTCAGCCTTGCGGTCCGGGCTCCCGCCAGTGCAGGGACAGGGCGGGGCCGAGGTGGTCGAGGTACCGCTCGGTGAGGGCGCGGATGGCCTCCAGGGAGCGGTCCGTCCCCTTGCCCCACATCTGTCCGGTGACGCGCATCACGCCGCAGAAGGCGGCCACGGCGATCCGGGGCCGCGGGTCGGCGTCCACGTCGAGCCCCTCGCGGCGGGCGACGAGCCGGGCGACGGTCTCCTCCATCTCGCTGGAGCGGCGCAGGTGGGCGGCGAGCAGCGCCGGCGTCGACTCGATCATGAGGAAGTTGCGCAGGTACAGCTCGACGGGGACGACCTCGTGGATCGCGTCGCCCACCCCGTCCCAGGAGGCCAGCACGGCGTTGCGCATCGCGTCGAAGGGCCCCTCCGCGGGCGGGCGCGCGGCCAGCGCCCGGACGAACTCCTCCTCGACGATCCGCTGGAGGGCGAAGGCGACCTCCTCCTTGGAGGCGAAGTAGCGGAAGAAGGTGCGCTGGGAGACCTCCACCGCCTCGACGATCTCGTCGACGGTGGTCCGCTCGTACCCCTGGGTGGTGAAGAGCTCCAGGGCGACCCTGATGAGCGCGTCGCGGGTGCGCTGTTTCTTCCGCTCACGCAGGCCGGGCGCGGACACGGTCAACTGACTCTCTTTTCGGTCGATTACGGGAGCTTCTCCCAGTTCAGCGTACCTGTGAGCTACGTGACAGTTACCGACGCGTGAATCGCTTTGTCAATTGTCAGTGGCTGTCACTAGCCTTCGTTTCTATGACTAGTCAGACCACAGTGGAAAAGACCCCGCAGGGTCAGGGGGGCGTCCGGGAACCCGTACCGGTCCCGGCGAAGGGCCTGCGCGGCCACCCCTGGCTGACTCTGTTCGCCGTCGCGGCGGGCGTGATGATGGTCGCGCTCGACGGCACGATCGTCGCCATCGCCAACCCGGCCATCCAGGCCGATCTCGGCGCCTCCCTGGACCAGCTCCAGTGGATCACCAACGGCTATCTGCTCGCGCTGGCCGTCGCCCTGATCACCGCCGGCAAGCTCGGCGACCGCTTCGGCCACCGCCAGACCTTCCTCATCGGCATCGCCGGCTTCGCCGCCGCGTCGGGCGCCATCGGCCTCTCCGATTCGATCGCCGCCGTCATCGGCTTCCGCGTGCTCCAGGGCCTCTTCGGCGCCCTGCTGATGCCGGCCGCGCTCGGCCTGCTCCGCGCGACCTTCCCCGCCGAGAAGCTGAACATGGCGATCGGCATCTGGGGCATGGTCATCGGCGCCTCCACCGCGGGCGGCCCGATCCTCGGCGGCTTCCTCGTCGAGCACGTCAGCTGGCAGTCCGTCTTCTTCATCAACGTGCCGGTCGGCATCCTCGCCCTCGCCCTCGGCCTGCTGATCCTCAAGGACCACCGCGCCGAGAACGCGCCGCGCTCCTTCGACGTCCTCGGCATCGCGCTGCTCTCCGGCGCGATGGGCCTGCTCGTCTGGAGCCTCATCAAGGCCGGCGCGGACTGGGGCTGGTCCAGCGGCAACACCTGGGGCTGCCTGATCGGCTCGATCGTCCTCTTCGCCGTCTTCGCGGTCTGGGAGACGAAGGTCGAGGAGCCGCTCATCCCGCTCGGCATGTTCCGCTCCGTGCCGCTCTCGGCCGGTGTGGTGCTGATGGTCCTGATGGCCTTCGCCTTCATGGGCGGCCTCTTCTTCGTGACCTTCTACCTCCAGGGCGTGAAGGGCCTCGGCCCGATCGACGCCGGTCTGCGGCTGCTGCCGCTGACCGCGATGATGATCGTCTCCTCGCCGCTGGCCGGCGCGCTCATCACCAAGTTCGGGCCGCGGGTGCCGCTGGTCGGCGGCATGGTCTGCACGGCCGCCGCGATGTTCGGCATGATCTCGCTCTCGGCCGGTACGAGCACGCTGACGATGTCCCTCTGGTTCGCCCTCCTCGGCCTGGGCCTCGCCCCGGTCATGGTCGGCGCCACCGAGGTCATCGTCGGCAACGCGCCGCTGGAGCTCTCCGGCGTCGCCGGCGGTCTCCAGCAGGCCGCCATGCAGGTCGGCGGCGCGCTCGGCACCGCGGTGCTCGGCGCGGTCATGTCCTCCAAGGTCGCCGGCTCCTTCGCGGAGAACTGGAAGGAGGCCGGCATCCCGGTCCCGGTCGACCCGCGCCTGGAGGAGGCCGCCGAGTTCGGCATGGCCCCGGAGGCGATGGCGAAGGCGCCCGGCATGACCCCGGACCTCTTCGCCAAGATCAGCGACGTCATCCACGACACCTTCCTCCAGGGCATGGGCCTCGCCTTCACCGTCGCCGGTGTCGTCGCGGTGGTCGCGGCCCTGGTCGCCACCCTCACCAAGCGCGGCGAGAACGCGCAGGCGGGCATGGGCGGCGGGCACATCTGACCCGCGGGGGCCGCCCGGAAGGGCGGCGGAGACCCTGAGGTTCCCTAAGGGGCCGTCACCCGTTCGAAGGAACGGGGGCGGCCCCTCTTCCGTCCGGCGGGTCACCTCCTCCATGCTCGTGATTACAGAGAGTGACGACATGGGGGATGATCTGTATGAACGCGAAGACGATGGCCGTACTCACGGGGCTGGCGGCCCTGCTCCTGGCCACCCTCCCGGCCGCGGCCGCCCCGGCGGTTCCGGAAGCTCCGACGGCCCGAGCCGCACCGGCCGGCGGGGGCGGGACCGCGCTGGGGGCCTGCGGGCCCGGGCGGCTCTGCCTCTGGCCCAGGCCCGACTTCAAGGGCCGGCCGTGGACGTACGAGCTGGCGACGACGGACCTCGACAGCTGTGTCGCCCTCCCGGCGGGTGCCTCGGCCCAGTCCCTGGCCGTCCGCACCGGCCGGCCGGTCACGGCCTACCAGTCGGCGGAGTGCGCGGAGACCGGCGAGTTCGAGACCTATCCGGGCCGCGGCACCTGGGTCCCGCAGACGCCCTACGAGGTCAGAGCCTTCAAGCTCTGGGAGCGCTAGGACCACCCGGCGCCGGCACCCCGTCCGGTACGCCCTCCGGCACCCCGTCCGGTACGCCCTCCGGCACCCTGTCCGATACGCCCTCCGGCCCCGCGCCCGGCTGCCGTGGCAGCGGGTCCGAGAGGCGGGCGACCTCGGCGCGGAGCTCGCGGACCTCCCGGGTCAGGGCCTCCAGGAGCTCCGTCTGGCGGCGCTCCACCGCGTCGTCCCGCTCGAAGCGGGCGATGAACCAGGCCGCGATGTTCGCGGTCACCACACCCAGCAGCGCGATGCCCGAGAGCATCAGCCCGACCGCGAGGACCCGCCCGAGACCGGTCGTCGGCGCGTGGTCGCCGTAGCCGACCGTCGTCATCGTGGTGAAGGACCACCACACGGCGTCGCCGAGGGTCTTGATGTTGCCCTCCGGCGCGTCCCGCTCGACGTGCAGCACCGCCAGCGAGCCGAACATCATCAGCCCGACCACCGCGCCCGCCACATAGGTGGTGAGCGTGACCTGCGGGGCCATCCGGGCCCGCCGGCCGACGAGGAGGAGCGTGGAGACCAGCCGCAGCAGCCGCAGCGGCTGCACCAGCGGCAGCAGCACCGCCAGGAGGTCGAGGGGGTGGGAGCGGACGAACGCCCAGCGCGACGGCGCGAGCGCCAGCCGGACGGCGTAGTCCACCGCGAAGGTGCCCCACACCGCCCACTCCACCCGGGAGCACAGCCGGTGCACCCACGGATCGGCGTCCGGCGCGACGATCGGCACGGCGTAGGCGATGCCGAAGGCCACCGCCAGGACCAGCAGCGGGGTCTGCGTGCGCTCTTCCCAGCGGACGTTCGCGGGGCGCTCCTTCTTCACGGACATGCGGGGCATCGTAAGGAATGCCGGGGAAGGCGAAGGGCGGCGGGACCCGCCGGTCCCACCGCCCTCACCAGGTGCTACGCCCCGCCGGTGCCCGTCAGGCGTCGCCGCCCGCGGGGCCCGGGTCGGCGGCGGACACGTCCAGGAGCTGGTAGCGGTCCACCGCCTGCTTCAGGACCGCGCGGTCCACCTTGCCGTCGCGGGCCAGCTCGGTCAGCACCGCGAGCACGACCGACTGGGCGTCGATGTGGAAGTAGCGGCGGGCGGCGCCCCGGGTGTCCGCGAAACCGAAACCGTCCGCACCCAGGGAGGTGTACGCGCCGGGGATCCAGCGGGCGATCTGGTCCGGCACCGAACGCATCCAGTCCGAGACCGCCACGAAGGGGCCCTCGGCGGCCTGGAGCTTGCGGGTGACGTACGGCACGCGCTGCTCCTCGTCCGGGTGGAGCAGGTTGTGCTCCTCGACCGCCACCGCCTCGCGGCGCAGCTCGTTCCAGGAGGTCGCGGACCAGACGTCGGCCTTGACGTTCCACTCCTCGGCGAGGATCCGCTGCGCCTCGATCGCCCACGGGACGGCGACGCCGGAGGCCATGATCTGCGCCGGGACGGCGCCGGCCTCGGCCCGCTTGAAGAGGTGGATGCCCTGGAGGATGCCCTCCACGTCCACGTCCGCCGGCTCGGCCGGGTGCTGGATCGGCTCGTTGTAGACCGTCAGGTAGTAGAAGACGTCCTCCGCCTGGGGGCCGTACATCCGGCGCAGACCGTCCTTGACGATGTGCGCGATCTCGAAACCGAACGCCGGGTCGTAGGCGATGCAGGCCGGGTTCGTCGAAGCGAGGAGGTGCGAGTGACCGTCGGCGTGCTGGAGGCCCTCGCCGGTCAGCGTGGTGCGGCCGGCCGTGGCGCCGAGGACGAAGCCGCGGGCGAGCTGGTCGGCCATCTGCCAGAACTGGTCGCCGGTCCGCTGGAAACCGAACATCGAGTAGAAGACGTAGACCGGGATCAGCGGCTCGCCGTGGGTGGCGTAGGCCGAGCCGGCGGCGATCAGCGAGGCCGTGCAGCCGGCCTCGGAGATGCCGTCGTGCAGCATCTGGCCGGTCGGGGACTCCTTGTAGGCGAGGAGGAGTTCGCGGTCCACCGCCTCGTACTGCTGCCCCAGCGGGTTGTAGATCTTGGCGCTCGGGAAGAAGGAGTCCATGCCGAAGGTGCGGTACTCGTCCGGCGCGATCAGCACGAAGCGCTTGCCGATCTCCTTGTCCCGCATCAGGTCCTTCAGCAGCCGGACGAAGGCCATGGTGGTGGCGATCGACTGCTGGCCCGAGCCCTTGCGGACCGCCGCGTAGGTCGTGTCGTCCGGCAGCGCCAGCGGCCTCGACCGCACGACCCGGGTCGGCACGTAGCCGCCGAGCGCGTTGCGGCGGTCGTGCATGTACTGGATCTCCTCGGAGTCCCGGCCCGGGTGGTAGTACGGCGGCAGGCCGGACTCCAGCTCCTTGTCGGTCACCGGGATGTGCAGCCGGTCGCGGAAGCGCTTGAGGTCGTCGACCGTCAGCTTCTTCATCTGGTGGGTGGCGTTGCGGCCCTCGAAGTTGGGGCCGAGGGTCCAGCCCTTGACGGTCTGGGCCAGGATCACCGTCGGCTGGCCCTTGTGGGCCTTGGCCGCCGCGTAGGCCGCGTAGATCTTCTTGTGGTCGTGGCCGCCGCGCCCCAGGTGGAGGATCTGCTGGTCCGACATGGACTCGACCATGGCCCGCAGCCGGTGGTCGTCGCCGAAGAAGTGGTCGCGGATGTACGCGCCGGTCTCCGTCGCGTAGGTCTGGAACTGCCCGTCCGGCGTGGTGTTCAGCCGGTTCACCAGGATGCCGTCGCGGTCCTGGGCGAGCAGCGGGTCCCAGGAGCGGTCCCAGATCAGTTTGATGACGTTCCAGCCGTTGCCCCGGAAGATCGACTCCAGCTCCTGGATGATCTTGCCGTTGCCGCGGACCGGGCCGTCGAGCCGCTGGAGGTTGCAGTTGACGACGAAGGTGAGGTTGTCGAGGCCCTCACGGGCCGCGATGGAGAGCTGGCCGAGCGACTCGACCTCGTCCATCTCGCCGTCGCCGAGGAAGGCCCACACGTGCGACTGGGTGGTGTCGGCGATCCCGCGCGCCTCCATGTACCGGTTCATCCGGGCCTGGTAGATCGCGCCGAGCGGGCCGAGGCCCATCGACACCGTGGGGAACTCCCAGAAGTCCGGCATCAGTCGCGGGTGCGGATACGACGAGAGCCCGTTCGGGTACTTCGACTTCTCCTGGCGGAAGCCGTCGAGCTGGGTCGCGGTCAGCCGGTCCAGGAGGAAGGCGCGGGCGTAGATGCCGGGGGAGGCGTGGCCCTGGAAGAAGATCTGGTCGCCGCCGTCGCCCTCGTCCTTGCCCCGGAAGAAGTGGTTGAAGCCCACGTCGTAGAGGGAGGCGGAGGAGGCGAAGGTGGCGATGTGGCCGCCGACGCCGATCCCCGGGCGCTGGGCGCGCGAGACCATCACGGCCGCGTTCCACCGGGTGGCGTTGAGGACCTTGCGCTCGATCTCCTCGTTGCCGGGGAAGAAGGGCTCGTCCCTGGTGGCGATGGTGTTGACGTAGTCCGTGCTCCGCATCTCGGGCACGGCCACCCGCTTCTCGCGGGCGCGCTCGATCAGCCGGAGCATCAGGTAGCGGGCCCGCTCGCGGCCCCGCTCGTCGACGGCCGCGTCGAGGGAGTCGAGCCACTCCTGGGTCTCTTCCGGGTCGAAGTCCGGGACCTGGCTGGGAAGGCCGCCAATGATGATCGGGTTGCGGTCGGATCCGGGAGCCACGCTGTTCCTTCGCTGGTCGGGGGGAGCCCCATGAGGGAGGGGAGCCCCGTTGAGGCCGGGATGTCCGGGGCCGGGGACGTCCATCGTGTACCCGGCTCGCGGCACGCGTCATCTTTACCGAGAGGTAGCCCTCCCCGCGCCCTCCGTGCGCGAGCGGTGTGGTCAAATCGCAACCTTACGCCCAATCCGCGCATGCGTTCCGGCAATGCGTTCGGCAGACTGAAACCGCAGAAACCCGCGAAGCGGGACGAATCGTGTACACCTGATCACGGAGAGCTGTCGAAATTCGCCGGAAGTTGCGGCGAGACAGCCCCAAACGTCACCGTTTCGGCGGTCTCCACGGCCGGGTACTTGCGCGATCCGCCCCGTCACGTGTGGACTACGGCCAGCGCCGCGCGCACGCGCGGCCCGAGCATTTTCCGTTACATGATCAGGAGGCAAGCCGTGAGCGCGACCGCGGACCACGCGGAGGAGCGGACCAACCCGGCGGCGAGGCTGGGGTTCGAGCCCGGACAGGTGGTCCAGGAGATCGGCTACGACGAAGACGTCGACCAGGATCTCCGTGAAGGCATCGAGTCCACCATCGGCCAGGAGCTCGTGGACGAGGACTACGACGACGTCGCCGACGCCGTCGTCCTCTGGTTCCGCGACGAGGACGGTGATCTCACCGACGCCCTGGTGGACAGCATCGGTCTGCTGGAGGACGGCGGCAACATCTGGTTGCTGACGCCGAAGACCGGCCGTGACGGCTACATCGAGCCGTCCGACATCAACGATGCCGCGCAGACCGCTGGTCTCTCCCAGACCAAGAGCATCAGCGTCGCCAAGGACTGGACGGGCACCCGCCTGGCCGCTCCCAAGCGCTGATCCCCCTGCTGCGCGAAGCCCCCGCCGTCACCACGGCGGGGGCTTTCCCGCACCCGCACCCGCCCCGCCCGGGGGCCGCCGGCCAGGCCGTAGGGTGGGGTTCACCGGTTCGGCCCAGAGGCCGGGCCCCGTCGAAGGGATGCGTACGCGATGGCGATCGAGGTCGGCACCAAGGCCCCCGATTTCGAGCTCAAGGACAACCACGGCCGCACCGTGAGGCTCTCCGACTTCCACGGTGAGAAGAACGTCGTCCTGCTCTTCTACCCCTTCGCCTTCACCGGCGTCTGCACGGGCGAGCTGTGCGAGCTCCGCGACAACCTGCCGACGTTCGTCAACGACGACACCCAGCTGCTCGCCGTCTCCAACGACTCCATCCACACCCTGCGCGTCTTCGCCGAGCAGGAGGGCCTGGAGTACCCGCTGCTCTCCGACTTCTGGAAGCACGGCGAGGCCTCCCGCGCCTACGGCGTCTTCGACGAGGACAAGGGCTGTGCCGTCCGGGGCACCTTCATCATCGACAAGGAGGGCGTCGTCCGCTGGACGGTCGTCAACGCCCTGCCGGACGCGCGCGACCTCGACGCGTACGTGAAGGCGCTCGAAACTCTCTGAGCGCGCCCCGGAATCGGCGGCGCGAACCGACATCCCCCGATTCCCCGGGCGAATCGCCTGTTTCGACTGGGAACCCGTCACTAGGATCCAGTCGTTGATCCGATGCCAACGCACGACCGGGGGCGCTGCCCCTGGAAACCAATGATGGAGGGACTCGTGGGAGTCAGCCTCAGCAAGGGCGGCAACGTCTCGCTGACCAAGGAGGCCCCTGGCCTCACCGCCGTGACCGTCGGTCTGGGCTGGGACGTCCGCACCACCACCGGTACGGACTTCGACCTCGACGCCAGCGCCATCCTGGTGAGCGAGGCCGGCAAGGTGCGCAACGACCAGGACTTCGTCTTCTTCAACAACCTCAAGAGCGCCGACGGTTCCGTCGAGCACACCGGTGACAACCTCACCGGTGAGGGCGAGGGCGACGACGAGCAGGTCAAGGTCAACCTGGCCGGCGTGCCGGCCGACGTGGCCAAGATCGTCTTCCCGGTGTCCATCTACGACGCCGAGAACCGCCAGCAGTCCTTCGGCCAGGTGCGCAACGCGTTCATCCGCGTCGTGAACCAGGCCGGCGGCGCCGAGATCGCGCGGTACGACCTCTCCGAGGACGCCTCGACCGAGACCGCCATGGTCTTCGGCGAGCTGTACCGCCACGGCGCGGAGTGGAAGTTCCGCGCGGTCGGCCAGGGTTACGCCTCCGGCCTGCGCGGCATCGCGCAGGACTTCGGCGTCAACGTCTGAGCCGAGCCCGCTCGCACACGTCCGGCGCCGCACCTCGTGCGGCGCCGGACGTGCCTCATGGCAGCAGCATCCACCGGGGAGGAACCGAACACCATGGGCGTCACGCTCGCCAAGGGAGGCAACGTCTCCCTCTCCAAGGCCGCACCCAACCTCACCAAGGTCCTCGTGGGCCTCGGCTGGGACGCGCGGTCCACCACCGGAGCCCCCTTCGACCTCGACGCCAGTGCCCTGATGTGCCAGGCGGGCCGGGTGCTCGGTGACGACTACTTCGTCTTCTACAACCAGCTGCGCAGCCCCGAGGGTTCGGTCGAGCACACCGGTGACAACCTCACCGGAGAGGGCGACGGCGACGACGAGTCCCTGGTCATCGACCTCACCCGCGTCCCGCTCCAGTGCGACAAGATCGTCTTCCCGGTCTCCATCCATGACGCGGACAACCGCGGCCAGACTTTCGGCCAGGTCAGCAAC
Organism: Streptomyces sp. NPDC047974; assembly: GCF_040653375.1. Taxonomy (NCBI): domain Bacteria; kingdom Bacillati; phylum Actinomycetota; class Actinomycetes; order Kitasatosporales; family Streptomycetaceae; genus Streptomyces; species Streptomyces sp. NPDC047974. The sequence continues at coordinate 19,423 of NZ_JBEZNU010000004.1, read as the reverse complement.
GCCTTCATCCGCGTGGTGAACCAGGCGGACGGCCAGGAGCTGGCCCGCTACGACCTCTCCGAGGACGCCTCCACCGAGACCGCGATGATCTTCGGCGAGCTCTACCGCTACAACGGCGAGTGGAAGTTCCGCGCGGTCGGCCAGGGGTACGCGTCCGGGCTGCGGGGCATCGCTCTAGACTTCGGGGTCAACGTTTCGTAAAGCCGCGTTATCACACAATGGGGTAGGCAGTGGTTCTGAAAACCTTCGGCTGGTCGTTCGCGATCACCGCGCTCGGCCTGGTCGCCGCGGTTCTCTACGGGGGGTGGGAGGCGTTCGGGGTCGTTGCGATCCTGTGCATCCTCGAGATCTCGCTCTCCTTCGACAACGCGGTCGTCAACGCCGGCATCCTGAAGAAGATGAATGCCTTCTGGCAGAAGATCTTCCTCACCATCGGCATTCTGATCGCCGTCTTCGGAATGCGACTGGTCTTCCCCGTCGTGATCGTCGCGATCAGCGCCAAGATCGGCCCGATCGACGCCGTCGACCTGGCGTTCAACAACCCGGACAAGTACGAGGAACTCGTCACCGACGCGCACCCGTCGATCGCCGCCTTCGGTGGCATGTTCCTGCTGATGATCTTCCTCGACTTCATCTTCGAGGACCGTGACATCCAGTGGCTGCGCTGGATCGAGCGCCCGCTGGCCAAGCTCGGCAAGGTCGACATGCTGTCGGTCTGCATCGCGCTGATCGTCCTGCTCGTCACCTCGATGACCTTCGCGACCCACGCCCACCAGCACGGCGGCATGCACGTCGACAAGGCGCAGACGGTCCTGATCTCCGGCATCGCCGGCCTCATCACGTACCTCGTCGTCGGCGGTCTCTCCGGCTTCTTCGAGAACAAGCTGGAGGAGGAGGAGGAGCGCGAGCACGAGGCCGAGGAAGAGGCCAAGCGCAGCGGCAAGAAGGTCTCCGCGGTCCAGCTGGCCGGCAAGGCCGCCTTCTTCATGTTCCTCTACCTGGAGGTCCTCGACGCCTCCTTCTCCTTCGACGGTGTCATCGGCGCGTTCGCCATCACCAACGACATCGTCCTGATGGCGCTCGGCCTCGGCGTCGGCGCCATGTACGTCCGGTCCCTGACGGTCTATCTGGTCAAGCAGGGCACCCTGGACGACTACGTCTACCTGGAGCACGGCGCCCACTACGCCATCGGCGCCCTCGCCGTCCTGCTCCTCATCACCATCCAGTACGAGATCAACGAGGTCATCACCGGCCTCATCGGCGTCGTCCTGATCGCCTGGTCCTTCTGGTCCTCCGTCCGCCGCAACCGCGCGCTGGCGGCCGAGGAGGGCGGCTCCGGCTCCTCCGGCGACAAGGCCGAGGTGAGCTCCGGGGTGTGACACCCTGCTCCCCGGTGTGCGCCCCGCCACGGGGTGTGACACCGGGGACAATGAGGAACGCTTCCCTGCGGGGCGGCCGGCACGTCCGGCCGCCCCGCAGGCGTGTGGCGGACGGACAAGGCGACCGATCGTGGGGGGTGGGGGCCGATGGCCTTCTGGGACAGTCTGATGCCGGGGCGGGCGACGCCCTTCGACACGGGGATGGGCGCGTCCCACACCATCGACCTGACCAGGCGCCGCCCGCAGGTCTCACTGGCCCGCCAGGGCGGCGCCACCGGCAACCTCCGGGTCAACCTCTCCTGGCGGATGCGCACCTCCGACATCGAGGGCCGCTCCCGGCAGAGCGGCCGGCTGCTGCGCAACCCGGCCCAGTTCTTCAGGCCCGAGGTCGTCCAGGCCCACACCCAGGGCATGGTCAACGTCGACCTCGACCTCGGCTGCCTCTACGAGCTCAAGGACGGCAGCAAGGGCGTCGTACAGCCGCTCGGCGGCTTCTTCGGCGACCTCAACGCCGCCCCGTACGTGAAGCTCAGCGGAGACGACCGCTTCGGCGCCCCCTCGGGCGAGACGATCTTCGTCAACCTCGACCACAAGGACGAGATCAAGCGGCTGCTCTTCTTCGCGTACATCTACGACCAGACGCCGGCCTTCGACCGCACGCACGCCAAGATCACGCTCTATCCGAGCAACGGCCCGCGCATCGAGATCGACCTCGACGAGCGCGCCCCGCAGGCCCGCTCCTGCGCCGTCTTCTCGGTGGACAACAGCAAGGACGAACTGCTCGTCCGGCGCGAGGTGCGGTTCGTCTACGGCTTCCAGGCCGAGCTGGACCGGCTCTACGGCTGGGGACTCCAGTGGGGCCGCGGCTACAAGTCCAAGACCTGACGGCGGCCCCCCGGCTCCCGGGTCAGGAGCGCTGGAACTGCGGCCCCATCGGCGGCATGCGGAACTCCGCGACCGGCTCGTGACCGCCGCCCTGCCCGCCCTGCCCGGCGTGCACCGGCTGCGGGTAGCCGTACGCGGGCCCGGGACCCGGCACCGACGGCTGCGGGTAGCCGTAGGCGGGCTCCCGCTCGGGCCTCGGCGGCACGGGAGGGACCGGCGGCAGCGGCGGCGACTGCGGTACGGGGGTGTGGACGACGGTCGCGTCGAGGTCCGGGTCCACGGCGGAGCCCGTACCCGCTGCCGTACCCGTGCCCGTACCGGCACCACCGGCGGCGGAGGCGTCGACGAGCGCCGTCTCGGCGAGCGGGCTCTCGGCGGAGGCGTCGTCCCCGGAGGTCCCGTCGGCCGCTCCGGCGGCGGCATCGGCGGCCTCGGGGGCCTCGTCGACCGAGATGCCGAAGTCCGTCGCCAGGCCCACCAGACCGGTCGGATAGCCCTGCCCGACGGCCCGGAACTTCCACCCGTCGCCGCGGCGGTACAGCTCGCCGCAGATGACCGCGGTCTCCTCACCGGTCTCCGCCGTCACGTCGAAGCGCGCCAGCGGCTCGTGGTCGGGCGCGGCCGTGGCGTCGTACAGGAAGATCCGCAGGTCCGTGACCGAGCGGAACGTGCCGCCGTCCGAGGAGGCGGCGAGCACCACCCGGTCGACGGCGGCGTCGAGCGCCCCGAGGTCGGCCTCGACCGTGTCCGTCAGACCGTCGGCCACCCGCTTCTTCGGCAGCCGCCGCACCAGGCCCGAGGGGTGGCGCGGCTGGTTGTAGAAGACGAAGTCCTCGTCGGAGCGGACTCGCCCGTCGGGACCGAGGACCAGGGCCGAGGCGTCCACGTCGGGGACCCCGGGGCCCGGGGTCCAGCGGAGCACGGCCCGTACGGCCGCGGTGTCGAGAGGGACGTTGGAGCCCTTCAGCATCGCGTGCGTCATGACGGTCATCCTGCCCTCCTGCCCGACCGCGGGACAACGCGGGGGCGCGACGAGCCTCCCGGCGGCCGGCCGGAGCCGCGGAACCGGGGTCGTACACCTGACGGAATCCGGTGTAGGAGAGCGAGCCGACGGGGACGGGTTACCTGGATTTCATGCGCGCTGGGAACTATGGACACCCGCACCTACGTACTATTACCGGCCACGCGTCATCCGGCCAAAGAAACCAGACGGGGGACTTATATGCGTCATTTCGGGCACATCCCGTCCACCGTACGGAGCGGGCTGTTCCACCGCGAGCCGGTCGAGTTCACCGCCGACTCGCCCGCCGCCACACTCGCGGTCGCCCTCGGCGCCACCCTCTACAGCCCCGCCACCCGGCCCCGGCTCGCCGACGCGATCCGCAAGCAGGCCGCCCGGGGCGTCGTGTCGATGGTGCTCTGCCTGGAGGACTCGATCGGCGACGGAGACGTCGAGGCGGGCGAGGCCAACCTGGTCCACGAGTTCCGCCGCCTCGCCGCGGAGGCCGACGGGCGGCCCTCCGGAGGCCGCCCTGGCGACGCCGCCGCGGACGGTCCCGGCGCAGGCTCCGCGGACGGTCCCGGCACAGGCCCCGCGGACGGTCCCGGCACAGGCCCCGGCGAGGGGCCGGGCGTGCCCCTCCTCTTCATCCGCGTCCGCGACCCCCGCCAGATCACCGACCTCACCACCCGCCTCGGCGACACCGTGCGCCTGCTGTCCGGATTCGTCCTGCCCAAGTTCACCGAGGCCCGCGGCGCGGCCTTCCTCGAAGCGCTCACCCGGGCCGAGCGCATCGCGGGCCGCCGCCTCTACGCCATGCCCGTCCTGGAGTCCCCCGAGCTGCTCCACCTGGAGACCCGGGCCGAGACCCTGGCCGGCATCGCCGCCATCACCGACAAGTACCGGGACCGCGTCCTCGCCCTCCGTCTCGGCGTCACCGACTTCTGCTCCGCCTACGGGCTCCGCCGCTCGCCCGACATGACCGCCTACGACGTCAAGGTCGTCGCCCACGTCATCGCCGACGTCGTCAACGTCCTCGGCCGCGCCGACGGCACCGGCTTCACCATCACCGGCCCCGTCTGGGAGTACTTCCGCCCCGGCGAGCGCATGTTCAAGCCCCAGCTGCGCCGCAGCCCCTTCCTGGAGGGCCGCGCCGAGGACCTGCGCACCGCCCTCATCGAGCACGACATGGACGGCCTGCTCCGCGAGATCGAGCTCGACCGCGCCAACGGCCTCCTCGGCAAGACCTGCATCCACCCCACCCACGTGGTGCCCGTCCACGCGCTGTCCGTGGTCAGCCACGAGGAGTGGAGCGACGCCCAGGACATCCTCCGCCCCGAGCGGGACGGCGGCGGAGTACTCCGCTCCGCCTACACGAACAAGATGAACGAAGTGAAGCCGCACCGGGCCTGGGCCGAGCGCACCCTGCTGCGCGCGGACGCCTTCGGCGTCGCCCGCGAGGACGTCGGCTTCGTGGAACTGCTCACCGCCGGCCTGGCCGGCTGACGAAAGGACTGCGGCGACGTGGTGTGGACCGGAACGTGGGTCGCGGAGCGGCTCGGCGTCGAACTGATCGGCGACGAGGAGCTGCCGGCCCTCTTGGGCCTCGCCCTGCGCCGCAACCCCAAGCGCGCCCACCTGCTCGTCTCCAGCGTGCTCGGCAAGCACGTGCCGCAGCACCCCTCCGTCGTGTACGGCTCCGGCCTCGGCCTCGGCCTGCGCGTCCGTGAGCTCCTCGGCGCGGAGGAGGCCGGGCGGGCCGTCGTCCTCGGGTACGCCGAGACCGCCACCGCCCTGGGCCACGCCGTCGCCGACGGCCTCGGCTCCGCCCCCTACCTCCACTCCACCCGCCGCCCCGTCCCCGGCGTCGCCACGGCGGGCGGCTTCGAGGAGTCCCACTCCCACGCCACCTCCCACCTGCTGCTCCCCGAGGACCCGGAGCTGCTGGCGGGCAAGGGCCCCCTCGTCCTCGTCGACGACGAGTTCTCCACCGGCAACACCGTCCTCAACACCATCCGCGGCCTCCACGAGCGCTACCCCCGCGACCGGTACGTCGTCGTCGCCCTCGTCGACATGCGCGCCCCCGCCGACCGCGACCGCCTCACCGCCTTCGCCGCCGAGCTGGGCGCCCGCGTGGACCTCCTCTCCCTCGCCGCCGGCACCGTCACCCTCCCGGACGGCGTCCTGGCACGGGGCCAGGAACTGGTGGCCCGGCACGAGACACCCCCCACCCCGTCCACCGCGCCGCCGGCGCCCTCCGAGCCCGCCGCGCCCACCCCGCTCGACGAGCCCGCGGCGACGCCGGCACCCGCTGGACCGGCGTCGCCCGCCGCGCTCCCCGCGCCCCCCGTCGTACGGATCCCTCTCGACTGGCCCGTCGAGGTCCCCGACGGGGGCCGGCACGGGTTCACGCCCGGGCACCGGGCGCGGCTGGAGGCGGCGCTGCCGGCCATGACGGAGGCCCTCGCCGAGGCGCTGGCCGTCGCCGCGCCGGACGGCGCCGAGCGCGGCCCCCGCGTCCTCGTCCTCGGCTTCGAGGAGCTGATGTACGCGCCGCTGCGGCTCGCCGGCGCCCTGGAGGACGCGGGCCTCGACGTCCGCTACTCCACCACCACCCGCTCGCCCGTCCTCGCCGTCGACGACCCCGGCTACGCCATCCGCACCCGGCTGGTCTTCCCCGCCCACGACGACCCCGCCGACGGTCCCGGCGACCGCTACGCCTACAACGTCGCGGGCGGCGGCTTCGACGCCGTCGTCGCGGTCGTCGACTCGACCGCCGACACCCCCGAACTGCACGCCCCCGACGGCCTGCTCGCCCAGCTCGCCGCGCACATACCGCGCGTCGCCCTGGCCGTCGTCCCGTCGTACACCCCGCGGCCGCAACGGCGGCCGCGACCGCAGGCGGCCATGGAACCGGTGGCCGCGACCCTCACCGAAGCTCCCGAAAGGAGCTCCATGCTGCCCGAGCCCCTCCGCGGCCCCGCCTTCTCCTCGTACGCCCCCGAGGAGGTCGGCTGGCTGCTCCAGGACCTCTCGGACGTCGAGCTGGAGGCGCCCACCGAGGAACGCGAGGAAGCCATCCAGCGCGGCGGCGCGCACTACGCCGAGTCGCTGCCCGTCGAGTACCAGCCGAGCGCCCGCTACCAGGAGCTCTTCCACAGCGCCCTGGAGTCCTCCGCCGCCCGCATCGCGCACGCGGTCGGCACCGTCACCGAGACCGTCCTCGCCGAGCGGCCCGGCCGCCCGGTCCTCGTCTCGCTCGCCCGCGCCGGCACCCCCGTCGGCGTCCTGATGCGCCGCTGGGCCCGGCACCGCCACGGCCTCGACCTGCCGCACTACGCCGTCTCGATCGTCCGCGGCCGCGGCATCGACGCCAACGCCCTGCGCTGGCTCGCCGCCCATCACGACCCGGCCGACGTCGTCTTCGTCGACGGCTGGACCGGCAAGGGCGCCATCACCCGCGAACTCGCCGCCGCCCTGCGGGAGTCGGAGGAGTTCGCCGGCTTCGACCCGGAGATCGCGGTCCTCGCCGACCCCGGCTCCTGCGTCCGCACCTACGGCACCCGCGAGGACTTCCTCATCCCGTCCGCGTGCCTCAACTCCACCGTCTCCGGCCTGATATCGCGTACGGTGCTCCGCTCCGACCTGGTCGGCGCGGACGACTTCCACGGCGCCAAGTTCTACCGCGACCTGACCGGCGCCGACGTCTCGAACACCTTCCTCGACGCCGTCGAGGCCCGCTTCGACGAGGTCGCCGACACCGTCGACACCGACGTGAAGGACCTCCTCGCCGCCGACCGCACCCCCACCTGGGAGGGCTGGGCGGCCGTCGAGCGGATCAGCGAGGAGTACGGCATCCACGACGTGAACCTCGTGAAGCCCGGCGTCGGCGAGACCACCCGCGTCCTGCTCCGCCGCGTCCCCTGGAAGATCCTCGCGAAGCGCGGCGCCGGCGCCGACCTCGCCCACGTCCGCCTCCTCGCGGAGCAGCGCGGCGTCCCCGTGGAGGAGGTCGACGGCCTCCCGTACACCTGCGTGGGCCTGATCCACCCCCAGTACACCAGGGGTGCGACAGGCGCCGACGGGAAGGCGGTGGTGACCCGATGAACACCCCCTCGACCACCACGCTGGTCGCCAGCGACCTCGACCGCACCCTCATCTACTCGACCGCGGCCCTCGCCCTCGGCATGCCGGACGCGCAGGCACCCCGGCTGCTGTGCGTCGAGGTCCACGAGTCCAAGCCGCTCTCGTACATGACGGAGGAGGCCGCCGACCTCCTCGCCCGGCTCACCGCCGAGACCGTCTTCGTGCCCACCACGACCCGGACGCGCAAGCAGTACCAGCGCATCCAACTCCCGGGCAGCGCACCGAAGTACGCGATCTGCGCCAACGGCGGGCACATCCTCGTCGACGGCGTCACCGACGCCGACTGGCACGCCTCCGTCCTCCGCAGGCTCGCCGACGAGTGCGCCCCGCTCTCCGAGATCCGCGCCTACCTGACCGCCACGACGGACCTCTCCTGGGTGCGCAAGCACCGGGTCGCCGAAGACCTCTTCGCGTACCTGGTCGTCGAGCGGGAGCGGCTCCCGGAGGACTGGCTGGACCGCTTCGGCGCCTGGGCCGGCGAGCGGGGCTGGACGGTCTCGCTCCAGGGCCGCAAGGTGTACGCGGTGCCGAAGCCGCTCACCAAGAGCGCAGCCGTCCGCGAGGTCGCCCGGCGCACCGGCGCCGCGCTCACCCTGGCGGCGGGCGACTCGCTCCTCGACGCGGATCTGCTGCTCGCCGCGGACCGGGCCTGGCGCCCGGGCCACGGCGAACTCGCCGACAGCGCCTGGACCGCCCCCCACCTCGACGTCCTCGCGGAGCGGGGCGTGGCGGCGGGCGAGGAGATCCTCCGCCGCTTCAGAGCGGCGGCACTGGCCTGAGTCCCTGAGGCCCTGAGGCCCTGAGGCCACGAGGCCCTGAGGCCACGAGGCCCTGAGGCCACGAGGCCCTGAGGCCACGAGGCCCTGAGGCCACGAGGCCCTGAGGCCACGAGGCCCTGAGGCCAC